>NZ_FOMM01000027.1:0-95164 GCF_900112625.1 Methylobacterium sp. 13MFTsu3.1M2 | reverse complement strand
CGGCTCAGAAGCCCATCAGCACCCCGGCCGAGCCGGTCACCGTCATCGCGAGGCCGCCCAGGAAGGCGCCGATCATCGCGTAGGAGAAGCCCTTCAGGACCATGTCGTGCACTCCTTTCATCAAGCGGCGGGTCCTCAGCCGGACCCGGTCGGTTCGTCTGCAATGATGATGCCGGATCGGCCGGGCGCGTGCGGTGCGAAGAGTCACGCTGCACCGCGGAACCGTTCGGCGCGCGTTCAGGCGGTCCCGGTGAGCGGGCGTGCCGCCGGGGCCGTCTCGCTCACGCGAAATGGGCCGGCAGGCTGAGGGCCTGCGCGTAGGTCACGAGCGCGACCGCGCCGGCGATCAGGGTCGCCGCCAGGGCGATGCGGTTGGTCCAGGTCATCGTCGTCTCCATCGGGTTCGCGACTGTGTTCGCGGTGTGATCCCGATGTACGCCCAAGCTTTCGGGCCCGGCGTGTCCCGGAACACCTGCGGTCGCCGGAGCCGCTCGGAATCGCCGCGCGCGGGCCGCTCCCGGCCGCCCGGGAATCACGAGCGGCGCCCCGTCGGCGCTAGGCGGCTTGCGGCCCCGACGCGCCGTCCTTCGCCGCGGCGCGCAGGGCGGCCGGGCGCGCCCGGCAGCGGTCCAGATAGGCATCGAGGGCCGCGCTCGCCGGGAAGGCCGCGCGGCCGAAACCCAGGGCGCTGCCGATCAGGATGTCGGCGCCGGAGAACCGCGCGCCCATCACGTAGGGGCCGCGCGCCAGGGCGGCTTCCAGGCGGTCGACCACCGCCGCGTGGTTCCGGCGCTTCTGCGGCGATCCCGCGAGCTCACCCGTCAGGCCGGCGAACAGCGCGGGCTCGAACTCGGCGACGTACCAGGCCAGCCACGTCAGGTACGCGCCGCGCTCGGGAGCGCCCACCGCCGGCGCCAGCCCGGCTTCGGGGAACGTCTCCGCCAGGTAGAGCACTATGGCCTGGGACTCGGTGACCAGACCGCCCGCGTGCAGGACGGCCGGGACGCGCTTGTCGGGATGCGGGTTGGTGGCGTCCGGCACGCCCTCGCCCGTCATCGGCCGGAAGATCGAGACCGGCGCGATGGTGTAGGGAACTCCCATCTCCTCCAAGAGCCAGACGATGCGCGAGGAGCGCGATTGCGGGGCGTGGTACAGGGTGATCATGGCGCGGTTCCTGTCGGCACGGCGCGCGGGATGGCCGTGGCGGGAGGACTTGTAGGGACACCCTGCTGACAGCATTCTGTCAGCAGGAGTCGGTGGATGCGGCGCGCGGACAGGCTGTTTCAGATCATCCAGATCCTGCGCCGCTCGCCGCGCCCGGTGACGGCCGCCGAGATCGCCGGAGAGCTGGAGGTCTCGGTCCGCACGGTCTACCGCGACGTCGCCGACCTCGTCGGCCAGCGCGTGCCGATCCAGGGCGAGGCCGGGCTCGGCTACGTGCTCGGCGAGGCGTTCGACATGCCGCCGCTGATGCTGACGCCCGACGAGATCGAGGCGGCCGTCCTCGGCGCGCAGTGGGTCGCGGGACGGGGCGAGCCGGTCCTCGCCAAGGCGGCGCGCGATCTCATCGCCAAGATCACCGCCGTGGTCCCCGAGCGCCTGCGCCCGCTCATCGCCGATCCGTCGATCGGCACGCCGACGGCCTTCGCGCAGGCCGCGGACGGGATCGACGTCGCCCGCGCGCGGACCTGGATCCGCGAGGGCCGCAAGATCCGCATCCAGTACCGCGACGTCCGCGGCGATCCGAGCCGGCGCGTGATCTGGCCGGTGATCGTCGGGTTCTTCGATCAGGCCCGGATGGTGGCCGGCTGGTGCGAGCTGCGCGGGGCGTTCCGGCACTTCCGCACGGACCGGATCACGGACGCCGAGTTCCTGGAGGAGCGGCACGGCCTCCGGCCCGCCGTCCTGCGTGCGCGCTGGAAGCGGAGCCTGCCGGACCGGCAGGAGGCGGCGAACCCCGCCGCGCCGGCCGCGCCGTAGGGCCGGATGACAGGGCCACGCGGAATGACCTGGCGACCCCGGTAGGGCTCGAACCTACGACCTGCCGCTTAGAAGGCGGCTGCTCTATCCAGCTGAGCTACGGAGTCGGGGCCAGGCGGCCCCAGAAGCCACGGGCTCGCCCGAGGGTCAAGCGCGCGGGGCGAGGACCGGCGCGGCGTCCCGGATCGGGCCGAGGATGGAGAGACTGCCCCGCGGCGATGCGCCGGACGCGCCTTAGCGATCCGGCGCCGGGAGCGGGCCGGGGTTGCGCGTCGCCGCGGATCCGGTCAGGCCGGAGCGCGGTTCATGCCGGGGCGCCGCGCCCCCGTCGGGAGACCGAGCTTGACCGCGCCGAGTCCCACAGCCTCGCCCCCCGGACGTGTCCGGCGCCGCCGCCTCGCCGCTGGCCGGGGCAGCCTGAGCCGGCCGGGCGGCGACCTGCGGCGCCTGCCCACGGGCCTCGACCTCCGGAACGTGCGGCTCGTGGAGGGCGTGCGCGCCGCCTTCGCGTTCGGCGTCGTCATCCTCCTCAACATCTGGATCCAGTGGTCGCCGCTGCTGACCATGGCGCTCGCCGCCAACCTCGCCTGCTTCTGCGACAACGGCGGCCCGATGCGGGCGCGCCTGCGCGTCCTCACCGCCTTCTCGTTCCTCGGCGGCCTGCTCTGGGCCGGCCTCGGCCTGATCCAGCCCCTCGGCCTGCCGGTGGTCGTCCCGGTCGCCTGCGCGCTGATCTTCGCCTGCTCGTACGCGCGCGTCTGGAGCGTGCAGGCCCAGTCGGCCGGCAACGTGCTCGTGGTGGTGCTGTGCATCGCCCTCGACCGGCCGCTCGACGTCGCGCAGGCGGCCGTCACCGCGGCGATGTTCGCGGCCGGCGGTCTCTGGGCGACCTTCCTGGCCCTGGTCATCTGGCGGCTGCACCCGTACCGCCCGGCCCACCGGGCGGTGGCGGAGGTCTGGCACAATCTCGCCCGGCTCTGCGGCGACCTCGAGCGGCTCGTCGCCCTGCCGGAGCCCGACACGGCCGCCTTCGATGGCCACGCGCGGGGCCACCGCCGCGGCGTGCGGGCGAGCATCGAGACCGCGCGGACCATGATCCTCGACCTCGCCCGCTCCCGCGAGCGGGTCTCGGACCGCACCGCCCAGGCCCTGCTGCGCCTGGAGAGCGCCGAGCAGATCTTCGCCGCGCTGATCGCCGTGGGCGAGTTGATCGACAGCCGGCCCGACGCGCGCCGCCGGGCGCTCGCCAAGGTCTTCCTGCGGCGCCTGCGCCCCCTGCTGGTGACCATCGCCCGGGCGATCCGCGACGACGTCAACCTCGACCTCGGCCGCCTGGAGCACTCCATTGTCCGGGTGGCCGACGGCCTGTCGGAGGACCCGACCTTGGCCCGCCTCGCCGACCGGATCGCCGGGCGCGTGCGGCTCGGCGCCAAGCTGTCGACGCCGGAGGGCTACCGGCCCGGCGGCACGATCACGGAGGGCGGCAGCCTCGACCGCTGGACCCGCTACGTCGGGCCGCTGGCGCAGAACTTCACCCTGGCCTCGCCCAACCTGCGGCACGCCCTGCGGGCGAGCGCGGTCGCGGCGCCGGCGCTCGCGGCCACCCTGACCTACGCGGGCGCCTTCACGCACTGGCTGGTGATGACCGTGGTGCTCACCATGCAGCCCTTCTACGCGGCGACGTGGCAGCGGGCCCTGGAGCGGATCGGCGGCACGGTGCTGGGCGGCCTCGTGGGGGCCGTGCTCGCCTACTACGCCACGAGCCCGCTGGCGGAGGCCGGGCTCATCCTCGTGCTCAGCATCGTCGGCTTCGCGGCGCGCCAGATCTCGTACGGGTTCTTCGTCACCTGCCTGACGCCCCTCGTGGTGCTGCTCGTCGAATTGCTGGAGCCCGGCCACAGCTCCTGGGAGATCGTCGCCATGCGGGGCGGCTTCACGGTGCTGGGCGGCGTGATCGCGGTGGCGAGCTGCCTCGTGCTTTGGCCGATCTGGGAGCCCGATCAGGTCCGGCAGGAGCTGCGCCGGGCGCTGAAGGCCCAGGCCGGGCTCGCCGAGGCGGTGCTCCGCGCGCCGCCCGGCGAGGGCCGCGAGGCCGCGATCGCGGCGCAGAGCCGCGAGGCCGGCCTCGCCCTCAACGATCTGGAGGCGGCGCTCTCCCGCGCCCTGCAGCAGCCCCGGGCCGGCAGCCACCCGGAGGTGGAATCCGCCCTGGTGGCCGACGCGACCCTGCGCCGGATCAGCGCCCGGCTGATCGTCCTGCGGCACGCCCCGGAGGCGGCCGCCCCCGAGGCGGAGCCGTGGCGGGCCTGGATCACCGCGACCCTGGCGGCACTGGGCGCGGACAGGCCCGTGCCCGAGCGGCCGGCGCTGGATCGCGGACAGTCGCTCGTGCGCCTCGTCAGCCAGGTCGATCTTCTGGTGGGAACCCTGCGGCCCGGGGAGATCCGGACCGCGACGGTTGCGGATGGCGGAGCCCCGGCTTCGAGCAACGGGACCGCGGCGCGGGCCGGTCAGCCCGTCCTGCCGTCCTGACGGACGGCCCCCCGTCAGAACCGCGGCAGGGCGTTGGCCGGGCCGCCGGCATGCGGGCCGCTGTAGCGGTAGGCGGCTGGCCGGGCCGGGCCGGCGGCGTCCCGGTACAGGACGGGGGCGTTGCCGACCCAGCCCGAATAGGCCGAGGCCGGGTAGGGCGAGTGCTTCGAGTCCAGGCCCTGCGCGAGGGCGGGCGTGGCGACCGCGGCGACCAGGGCGGCGGCGGCGAGCATGCGAACGGTCATGATGATCTCCGAGTGTCTTCGTATGACTTCAGCGGGAAGTCATCCGGTCAACCGTGTCGAGTGAGGAAGATCGTCGTCGCGATGCGCTGGGCGGCGGTCTTGATCGCTCCGGCTTTGCTTGGCCGAATGTGACCTCTCAACGGAGATACTCTGCCCCGGGTTCGACCGCCGCCGTGCGCTGGCGCACGGGGAGACGCGGCGCGGGCCGGAAGGCGCGCGACGGGTCCAGGCACGGCCGGGGATGCGTCCCGCGCCGAAGCGTGGCACAGACCGCGGCCTGAGAGGGATGCAGACCATGCGGCTGATCGTCGGCCTCGGAAACCCGGGCGCGCGCTACGCGGGCAACCGCCACAATATCGGCTTCCTCGCCGTCGACGCGATCGCCCGCCAGCACCGGGCGAGCCCGTTCCGCCACCGGTTCCAGGGCGAGGCCGCCGAGGTGGTGCTGGGCACCGAGCGGGCGATCCTGCTGAAGCCCTCGACCTTCATGAACGAGTCCGGCCGCGCGGTCTCGGAGGCGCAGCGCTTCTACAAGATCCCGCTGGCCGACGTGATCGTTCTGCACGACGAGCTCGACCTCGCCCCCGCCAAGCTCCGGGTGAAGCTCGGCGGCGGCAATGCCGGCCATAACGGCCTGCGCTCGATCACCGCGCAGTGCGGCAACGACTACCGCCGGGTGCGGCTCGGCATCGGCCATCCCGGCGACAAGGCGCTGGTCCACGCCTACGTGCTCAACGATTTCGGCAAGGCCGAGCTGCCCTGGGTCGAGGATCTCTGCCGGGCGGTGGCCGACCACGCCGCCCTGCTCGCCGCCGGCGAGGACGCGAGCTTCCAGAACAAGGTCCACCTCGCCATGGCCGGCCGCGGCTGGGATGACGTGAAGACGCTGGGCGCCAGAAATTGACACGCCCACACGGGGACGGGATATCGGGGCGGGCGAGAAGGTCCGATGAAGGCGGTGCGTCGCGCCCGGCTGTCGGCGGTTCGATTGCCTCCCGGCGGCCGCGGCCCGGCGCGTCGGTGTCGCGCGCGCTCGACCGAGGACGGGGCGCGCGGCGTCGTGTTCGCGGGCCCGATTCTCATCAACCCATTCCGCGCGTCGCCCGACGACGCGCTGCGACGGAACTGACCCATGGGCTTCAAATGCGGCATCGTCGGCCTGCCGAACGTCGGCAAGTCGACCCTCTTCAACGCGCTGACGCAGACGGCGGCCGCCCAGGCGGCGAACTACCCGTTCTGCACCATCGAGCCGAATGTCGGCGAGGTGGCGGTGCCGGATCCGCGGCTGAATGACCTCGCCCGGATCGCCTCCTCGAAGGAGATCATCCCGACGCGGCTGACCTTCGTGGACATCGCCGGCCTCGTGCGCGGCGCCTCCAAGGGCGAGGGCCTGGGCAACCAGTTCCTGGCCAATATCCGCGAGGTCGACGCCATCGCCCACGTGGTCCGCTGCTTCACGGACGGCGACGTCACCCACGTGGAGGGCAAGGTCGATCCGGCCGCCGACATCGAGACCATCGAGACCGAGCTGATGCTCGCCGACCTCGACAGCCTGGAGCGCCGCGCCCAGTCGCTGGAGAAGAAGGCCAAGGGCGCCGACAAGGAGGCCAAGGAGACCCTCGACCTCGTCAACCGCGCCCTGCCGCTGCTGCGCGACGGCAAGCCCGCCCGCCTCGTGGAGCGCAAGCCCGACGAGGAGAAGCTGTTCCAGTCGCTCGGCCTGATGACGGCCAAGCCCGTCCTCTACGTCTGCAATGTCGACGAGGGCGACGCCGACAAGGGCAACGCCTACTCGGACGCGGTCTTCGCCCGCGCCAAGGCGGAGGGCGCCGTGGCGGTAGTGGTCTCGGCCAAGATCGAGAGCGAGATCGCCGTGATGCCGGAGGCCGACCAGGCCGAGTTCCTGGAGGCGGTGGGCCTCGCCGAGCCGGGCCTGAACCGGGTGATCCGCGCCGGCTACGACCTGCTCGGCCTCGTCACCTACTTCACGGTCGGCCCCAAGGAGGCCCGCGCCTGGACGATCACCAAGGGCACCCGCGCCCCCGGGGCGGCCGGGGTGATCCACTCGGATTTCGAGAAGGGCTTCATCCGCGCCGAGACCATCGCGTTCAAGGACTACACGGCGCTCAACGGCGAGGCCGGGGCCCGGGACGCCGGCAAGCTCCGGCTGGAGGGCAAGGAGTACGTGGTGCAGGACGGCGACGTGCTGCACTTCCGCTTCGCCAACTGAGGTCGGCCCCACCCCGTCATCGCGCGCGCAGCGACGCGACCCAGGGCAGCGCGACATCGGTGAGCGCGGCGCCGCCTGGATTGCTTCGCTCCGCTCGCAAGGACGGCGATCCCGATCGCCTGCCCCACTGATCAACGTGACGAGCCCGCCATGCCCGATCCCGCCCTGGAAGACTTCTCCGTCGGCGACGTGATCGTCGGGGAGCCGCTGACGGTGACCCGCGACGACATCGTGGGCTTCGCGAAGGATTTCGATTTCCAGCCCTTCCACCTCGACGAGGCGGCGGCGGAGACGACCTTCGCGGGCCGGCTGATCGGCTCGGGCTGGCACACGGCGGCCCTGGGCATGCGCCTGCTCCAGCAGGGGCCGTTCCGGGGCGGCTCGTCGCTGGGCGCGCCCGGCATCGACGAGCTGCGGTGGCTCGCGCCGGTCCTGCCGGGGGACGCGCTGACGCTGACCTTCCGGGTCGCGGGCCTGCGCGACTCGGCCTCGAAGCCGGGCCTCGGCTTCCTGACCGCCGAGGTCGCCCTCGCCAACCAGCGCGGCGAGACGGTCCTGACCCAGCGCTTCACCTTCATGCTGGCCCGCCGCGGCACCGATCCCCTGCCCCCGCGGCCCGTGGAGATCGGTGTGCCGGGGCCGGTCACCGAGCCGGAGGATGCCGAGATCCTGCCGTTCCTGCGGGACGCCGAGATCGGCGCCGTGCGGGAGCTGGGCGCCTACCCGTTCAGCGCCGAGGCGATCGTGGCCTTCGCGCGGGCCTACGACCCGCAGGCCTTCCACCTCGACCACGACGCGGCCAAGCGCAGCCATTTCGGCGGCCTCTGCGCCTCCGGCTGGCACACGACCGCCGCCTACATGAACCGGATGCTCACGACCCGCGCCCGGGACGCCGCCTACACGGCCGCCCGCGGGCCGGTCCCGGAGGCGGGCCCCTCCCCCGGGTTCAAGAACCTGCGCTGGCTGAAGCCGGTCTACGCGGGCGACACGGTCCGGTTCAGCGCCAAGCTCACCGACAAGCGTGCCTCGGCGTCGCGGCCGGGCTGGGGCTTGGCCTTCGCGCGCAACACCGGGGTGAACCAGCGCGGCGAGGCGGTCTTCGCCTTCGACAGCGCGGTCTTCCACCAGTGGGAGCCGTGAGCGGGCCTCAGGCCGGCGCCTTGCCGAGCACCGCGAGGGACTGACCCAGATACACGCCCGACGGCCACGGCGCCGCCGTGCCGTCGAGGAACGTCACGCTGTCGAAGCCGATATGGTCGGCCCAGGTCTGCCAGACGCTGCGCTCGATGAACGTGTTGAGGTGCGGCACCGTGCTGGTGCGCTGCTCGCCGACCGTCTTGGTGAAGACGCCCCAGTGCGAGGCCATGCTGAACTCGAGGAACGAGGCCACGACGCGGCCCCCGGGCCTGAGGGCGCGGTGCATCTCCTCCAGGTAGATGTAGCACTCCGTGTGCAGGAGATGCGTGAACACGCTGAAGGCCGAGACAAGGTCGATGCTGCCGTCGGCGACCGGCAGCGACAGCGCCGTGTTCCGGGCGAAGCGGTAGTCCCTGGGACAGCGGCGCTTCGCGTAGTCCAGCAGGTCCTGGACGACGTCGAGGCCCAGATACGCGACGCTCGCGGTGCGGGCGAGATGCACCGCCAGGCGCCCGGAGCCGCACCCGAAATCGACCACCGACTGGCCGTCCCGGAGCCCGAAATGCTGGAGGATCTCGCACTCGATCGCGCCGATGCGGTCGTAGTCGCCGCCCACCGCCACGCTCATCGCCTCGTCCAGGGGCAGGTCGCGCATCAGTTGGCGGACGTACGCCTCGTAATCCTCGACGAAATGAAATTTCGCCATCGCGGCCACCTCGAAGGTGTCGAGATCGGACTGGGATGATCAGTCCATCCGCCGTCGAGATTTGTTCTTCCCCACGACGCTCCGGCATCCGTTCTGCCGAACACCGTCGAGCCGCGAAAGCGGCCGCGCGGATACGGGGCGCGAATTGCCCCCGAGGCTGCCTTTTCGGTCACACCGCGTTCGGGAAGACCCAGATACTGCGCCGGGCGGCCGCGGCTGCGGGAGAATCCGCCCTCACGCCGCCCGGCGGCGCTCCGGGTAGAGCTCGTACAGGCCCTCGCGGCTCGCCGCGCAGATGCCGCGCTCGGTGATGATCCCGGTCACGAGGCGCGACGGCGTCACGTCGAAGGCGGGGTTGGCCACCGGGCTGCCGGGGGAGACGACCTCGATCGTAGCGAAGCCGCCATCGGGCAGCCGGCCCGTCATGTGGGTGACCTCGCGCCCGTCGCGCTCCTCGATCGGGATCTCCTTCACCCCGTCGTCGAGGGTCCAGTCGATGGTCGAGAACGGCAGGGCGGCGTAGAACGGCACGCCGTTGTCGTGGGCCGCCAGCGCCTTCAGGTAGGTGCCGATCTTGTTGCAGACGTCGCCGCTCGCCGTGGTCCGGTCCGAGCCGACGATGCAGAGATCGACGCCGCCGTGCTGCATGAGGTGGCCGCCGGCATTGTCGGCGATGACCGTGTGCGGCACGCCGTGGCCGTTCAGCTCGAAGGCCGTGAGCGCGGCGCCCTGGCTGCGCGGCCGGGTCTCGTCGACCAGGACGTGGACCGGCACGCCCCGCTCGTGGGCGGCGTAGATCGGCGCGAGCGCCGTGCCCCAGTCCACCGTCGCCAGCCAGCCGGCATTGCAGTGGGTCAGGACCGTGACCGGCCGGTCGCCGCCCCTTGCCGCGTGGAGGTCGGCGATGATCTGGCCGCCGTGGGCGCCGATCGAGCGGCAGCTCGCCACGTCCTCCTCGGCGATGCGGCCGGCCTCCGCGAAGGCGCGGGCGAAGCGCTCGTCCGGCGCGACCTGGCGCAGGTTGGTGGAGACCCGGTCCAGTGCCCAGCGCAGGTTGATCGCGGTCGGCCGCGTCGCCGCGAGGGTCGCCACCGCCCGGTCGATCCCGTCGTGGGACGCGTCGGCGCGCATGGCGAGCGCCAGCCCGTAGGCGGCCGTGACGCCGATCAGCGGCGCGCCCCGCACGATCATCGTGCGGATCGCCACCGCGGCGTCCTCCAGCGTGGCGAGGCGCTTCAGCTCGAACGCGAAGGGCAGGCGGGTCTGGTCGATCACCTGGACGCTGAGGCCGTCCGGGTCCGGGAAGATCGTGCGGTAGGGCTGGCCGTCGATGTTCATGGCCGCTCCTGTGCCACAGCGGGGCGGATTTTGCACCCGTGGGCGCGGACGGCGACAGCCTGGGGATGCGCGGCCGGGCGCCGGTGAGCCTTCCTCAACCTTAGCAGGTCGTTAAGGGGGTCGTGCCTAGCCTCGGGGGTAAGTCCCCGTCCTGCGTCCGGTCCCGCATGCGCTCGCTTCGCCGTCCCGCATCGCCCTACGAGACTTTCGTCGACAGCGTTCGCCCGTTCCTGGGCAAGCGCCTGACGGAGCTCGGCGGCTTCGTGCTGTTCACCGGCGCGGTCGCGCTGACCGTGGCCCTGGCCACGTGGTCGATCGACGACCCGAGCCTCAACCACGCCACCGACCACGCCGCCCACAACGTCCTCGGCCAGCCGGGCGCCGTCGTGGCCGACCTCGCCATGCAGATCCTGGGCCTGGGTTCCCTGGCCTTCGTGCTGCCGCCGGTGCTCTGGGGCATCCGGCTGATGCGGGAGCGCAACCTGCCCGAGGGCGGGCTGCGCATCGCCCTCTGGATCATCGGCTTCTGCGCCGCGAGCGCGGTGGCGAGCGCGCTCCCGCCGACGACCCGCTGGCCGCTGCCCACCGGCCTCGGCGGCGTGGCCGGCGACGGCCTGCTGTCGATGGCGCGGGTGATCGTCGGCGCGGTCTCGTCGGCGGCGGCCCACCTCGTCGGCTTCGGCTACGCCGCCGTGGCGATCCTCAGCCTGACCGGCGCCTGCCGGTTCGGCGCCGTCGAGGAGGACAGCTTGCACGACGATCCCTACCCCGTCCGGCGCGCGCCGGCGCGGGGCCGGGATTCGGGCCGCGACGAGCGCGAGGATTCCGACGAGCCGAGCCTCGGCCTCGTGGGTGTCGGCGCCCTGGCGCAGGGGCTGATGGGCCTGCGCGGCGCCGCGGCCGACCGGATCGCCGCGTGGCGCGCCGGCCGGGCCGAGCCGATCGACGGCGCGTCGCCCGCCCTCGCGGCCCGCCGCGCCTTCACGGACGCCGATCTCCCCTGGGCCGAGCACCTGCCCGAGGGCCGGCAGGCCGGCGCGAGCCGGCGCGAGCCCGTCTTCGACGCGTCCGAGGACGCCCCCGCGGCGCCGGCCCGCCGCGCCGCACCGCCGCGGGACGACGCGGAGGACGATCCGGACGCGTTCGAGGCGCCGCAGCGCCCGGTCCCGCCGCGGGCCGAGCCCACCGCGTCCCGGGTGGCGCCGCCGCCCGCAGCGCCCGTGCCGGCACGGCGCGCGCCCGCGCCGCCCGTCCGTCCCGAGGATTACGCCCTGCCCGCCCTCGACCTGCTTGCGGCCCCCCGCGGCCCGTCCCAGGCGAGCCTGATCTCGGCGGACGCGCTGGAGCAGAACGCCACGCTGCTGGAGGCGACCCTCGGCGATTTCGGCGTGCGCGGCGACATCCTGGCGGTGCGGCCGGGCCCGGTCGTCACCCTCTACGAGCTCGAGCCCGCGCCCGGCACCAAGTCCAGCCGCGTGATCGCGCTCGCCGACGACATCGCCCGGTCGATGTCGGCGGTCTCGGCCCGCGTCGCGGTCGTGCCCGGCCGGAACGCCATCGGCATCGAATTGCCGAACGCCAAGCGCGAGACGGTCTACCTGCGCGAGCTCCTGGCCTCGACGGACTTCGCCGAGAGCAAGCACAAGCTGGCGCTGTGCCTGGGCAAGAACATCGGCGGCGAGCCGATCATCGCCGACCTCGCGCGCATGCCGCACCTCCTGGTCGCCGGCACGACCGGCTCGGGCAAGTCGGTGGCGATCAACACCATGATCCTGTCGCTGCTCTACCGGCTGAAGCCCGAGGAGTGCCGCCTGATCATGGTCGACCCGAAGATGCTGGAGCTGTCGGTCTACGACGGCATCCCGCACCTGCTCTCCCCGGTCGTGATCGACCCCAAGAAGGCGGTCATCGCCCTCAAGTGGGCCGTGCGCGAGATGGAGGAGCGTTACAAGAAGATGGCCAAGATCGCGGTGCGGAACATCGACGGCTACAATGCCCGGGTGGCGGAGGCGGGGGCGCGGGGCGAGGTGCTGACGCGGACGGTGCAGACCGGCTTCGATCGCCACACCGGCGAGGCGGTGTTCGAGGAGGAGGCGATGGATCTGGCGCCGCTGCCGTACATCGTGATCGTGGTCGACGAGATGGCCGACCTGATGATGGTGGCCGGCAAGGACATCGAGGGGGCGATCCAGCGTCTGGCGCAGATGGCGCGGGCGGCGGGCATCCACCTGATCATGGCGACGCAGCGCCCGTCGGTGGACGTGATCACCGGGACGATCAAGGCGAACTTCCCGACCCGGATCAGCTTCCAGGTGACGAGCAAGATCGACAGCCGCACGATCCTGGGCGAGATGGGCGCCGAGCAGCTTCTGGGCCAGGGCGACATGCTGTTCATGGCCGGGGGCGGGCGCACGACGCGGGTGCACGGGCCGTTCTGCTCGGACAGTGAGGTCGAGAGCGTGGTCGCCCACCTCAAGCGCCAGGGCCGTCCCAGCTACCTCGACGCCGTCACCGCCGACGACGAGGAGGGCGCGACCGAGAAGGGCGGCGGCAAGGGCAAGGCCGGCGCCGCGGAGCTCGAACTCGACGGCGCGGTGTTCGATCAGGGCTCCTTCGGCGAGGCCGGCGGCGACCTCTACGATCAGGCCGTGCAGGTGGTGCTGCGCGATCAGAAGGCGTCGACGAGCTACATTCAGCGCCGCCTGCAGATCGGCTACAACCGCGCCGCCTCGCTCATGGAGCGGATGGAGATCGAGGGCATCGTCGGCCCGGCCAACCACGCCGGCAAGCGCGAGATCCTGGTCGAGGAGGCGGTCGGCTGAGAGCGCGGGCCTGCCGCGCTCGCGGCACCCCCTCCCCCGTGCGGCCGACGCGTGTTCGCGGTGCGCCCTGCGACGGAGCACGACGCGCCCCCTCTCCCGCACGGGAGAGGGGACCCGCGCTCTCGATCTCAGGGACGGAGAGACCGCGAGCGCGTGCAGCCGGCAGCTCAGCGGGAGAGGCCGCGCGGATCGGATCACCGTATTCGGCCAGCCCCCGCCCAACCCGAAAAATTTCGCGCGGCGCGGAACCGGCCCTTCGCTCGCACGTTACGCGCGTGCGAGGCCTGGAAACGGGCTCGCCTTGAGGGCGCCGGGCACGGTGTCCGGCGCTGCTTGTAGTCACGTTGCTCGTCGGAGGATGTGGTTATGAGGACGTACGACGTTTCGCCCCTGTTCCGGTCGTCCATCGGGTTCGACCGCCTGTTCGAGCTGATCAACCAGGCCGACCGCGTCGAGCCGTCGGCCGCCTGGCCGCCCTACAACATCGAGAAGGTGGCCGAAGACCAGTACCGCATCACCATGGCGGTCGCGGGCTTCACGCCGGACGAGATCGAGCTGACCCAGCAGGACACCACGCTCCTCGTCTCGGGTCAGAAGGCCGCCCAGGAGGGTGAGAAGCACTATCTCTACCGCGGCATCGCGGCCCGCACGTTCCGCCAGACGTTCAATCTGGCCGAGCACGTGAAGGTCGTGGGCGCGTCGCTGGAGAACGGCCTGCTCACCGTCGCGCTGAAGCGCGAGGTGCCGGAGGCGCTGAAGCCCCGCCGCATCGCCATCGGCGGCACGACGGCCGCGTCCGGCCAGGACAACGCCCCGGCGCAGATCGCCCGCGAGGCCAAGGCAGCCTGACTGGCGGCCTGATCGCACGGCCTGATCCAGTGCCCCGGGCGGCGCGTCCGGGCACACCTGTCGACACGGATGACATCCGTCACGGGTCCGCGGACCCGCGGGCCCGTTCCCACGACTGCACCGCATTCGATGGAGCGAGGACCATGAGCGTGAGAGATCTGATTCCCTGGAACCGCACCCCCGCCCCGGCGCCGACCGCCCTGTCGCAGGAGCCGGCCAGCCCCTTCCTGACGCTGCACCGGGAGATGAACCGCCTGTTCGACGACGTGTTCAGCGGGTTCGGCGGCGTGCCGAGCCTCGCGGGCCGCGGCTTCGGCTGGCCCCATATCGAGCTGGCGGAGGCGGACGGTGCGCTGCGCGTCTCCGCCGAGCTTCCCGGGCTCGATGAGAAGGACGTCGAGCTGCTCATCGCGGACGGCGTCCTGACCCTGAAGGGCGAGAAGCGCGCGGAGTCCACCGACACGGTCCGCGGCTATTCCGAGCGCAGCTACGGCCGCTTCGAGCGGTCGATCGCCCTCCCCGTGCCGGTCGACGAGGACAGGGCCGCGGCGACATTCCGCAACGGCGTCCTCACGGTGACGCTGCCGCGCGCGGCCGAGGCGCCGGAGCGTCGCCGGCGCATCGCCATCAACGGCACCGGCGCGCCGGCCGCCAAGCACTGAGCCGGGCCCTGGGCCGACCCTGGGGGTGACCGCCTGCGCGGTCGCGGACCCGAACGCATGACGCGGCGGCCGGCGCGGCCCGATCGGGCGTGCCGGCCGCCCCAGCCTTTGCTCACGATGAGGAGGGTCGCATGCAGCCGATCGATACCAACCCCGTCCATCCCACGTTCCGTCCCGAGATCGGGCGCGTCGGTCCGGTGGCGGCCGCCAGCCTGAGGCCGCAGGCGGTCGAGCTGTTCGAGGCCTTCTTGGCGCCGGGCGACGTCTTCCGGCATCCCCGGGAGGTGCTGCGCTATCCCGGCCTGTCGCGGGCCGAGAAGCGGGCGATCCTGGCCTCCTGGGCCTCCGACGCCCGCGCGGTCGAGTCCTGCCCGACGCTGCGCTGCCTGCCGGGCTGCCGGGCCGAGCCCGTGCCGCTGAGCGCGATCCTGGAGGCGCTCCAGACGCTCGATGAGGGTTCGGCACCGCCCGCAGCCCCGCCGCCCGAGCCCCCCGTCCCCGCGGCGCTCTTCCGGCGCTGGGAGCGCGGTCCGGCCGGACCGGAGCCCCTGCTGAACTGAGCCGGGGAGGCGCACGATGGCAACCTTCGACCTGCGGGGTGGGCACGGGCTCCTGCCCCGGTCGCGGCGCGGCCGGCGCCGAGGGCCGGCACGGACCACCGACCGTACGGTGCTCGGCCGCTGGTTCCTGTCCGTGGCCCTGTGCCTCGCCCTGGCGGCGCCCTGCCCGGCGCCCGCCCTGCCCTGGGTGCTGGCGGCCCTGCTGAGCCTGTCGGGCTTCGCGTGGCTCGGCCGGGCGATCACCTGGGCCGGTCCGCCGGCCAACGCCCGGCACCTGACCGCCTGGGACGCGGCCCTGCTGTCCTTCGCGGCGAGCTTCGCCGTCCAATCGGCGGCGCGCCTCGGCCTCTTCGGCGGCTGAGCGCGCTCCTCCAGGGAGGCAACTATGCAAGATGGGACGATCGGAATCGGACACGCCATCCCGCCCGGCCCGGCGGCCGCGCGCCTGCCCGACCTGGAGCGCGCCCTGGTCAACCCGGCCGCGGTGTTCGACACCCCGGCCGCGTTGCGCGATCATCCCCGGCTGCTCCCGAGCTGCAAGCGGGAGATCCTGCGGCGCTGGGCCTGGGACGAGCACCTGAAGGAGGTCGCCGCCGCCGAGGGGATGGCCGAGGGCGAGCCGTCGCGGCTCGACGCCGTGAAGGCCGCCCTCCTGGCGCTCGGCGAGGCGCGGCGTCCCGATCCCGCCGCGCCGGCCGCCGCGATCCCGGCGCCCCGGGCGCTCGATCGCGCGGCGGCCTGAGCGCGCCGCGGCCGTCACTCGACCATCACACGACCGAGAACCGGAACTCCGTGGCGGCCGCGAAGGTCTCGCCCGGCCGCAGGACCGCGGAGGGGAAGCCGGGCTGGTTCGGCGCGTCCGGAAAGCCCTGCGTCTCGAAGCAGACGCCGTCGCCCGACCGGTAGATCCGCCCGGACGGGCCGATCAGGCGGCCGTCGAGATTGTTGCCGCTGTAGAGCTGCAGCGCCGGCCGCGTGGTCCAGACGTCGAGCCGCCGCCCGCTGCCGGGATCGACGCAGGTGGCGGCCGGCCGCAGCGTCCCGGCGGCCCCGCGCAGCGCGAAGGTGTGGTCGTAGCCCTTGGCGTAGGTGAGCTGCGTGTCCCCGGCGCGGATCCGCGCCTCCAGGGCCCGCGGCGCGCGGAAATCGAACGGCGTCCCGGCGACCGGCAGCAGCGCGCCGGTGGGGATCTGAGTCGCGTCGGTCGGCGCGAAGGCGTCCGCCTCGATCTGCACGACGTGGCCGAGGACGCCGCCCGCCCCCTCGCCGGCAAGGTTGAAGTAGCTGTGGTTCGTGAGGTTCAGGACCGTGGGCCGGTCGGTCACCGCGGCGTAGTCCACGCGCAGCACGCCCTCCGCGGGCAGGCTGTAGGTGACGCGGAGGTCGAGAGTGCCCGGAAACCCCTCCTCCCCGTCCGGCGAGCGGCGGCTCAGGATGAGGCGCGTCGCGTCGCTGAGTTCCGCCCGCCACAGGCGCCGGCCGAAATTCTCCGGGCCGCCGTGGAGGGTGTTGGGGGCCTCGTTCACCGGCAGCCGGTAGTCGTGCCCGTCGAGGCTGAAGCGCCCGCCCGCGATACGGTTCGCGTAGCGCCCGACGATCGCGCCGAAGCTCGGGCTCACGGTCTCGTAGCCCGCCAGGGTGTCGAGGCCGAGCACGACGTTGGCCGGACGGCCGGTGCGGTCGGGCACCTCGATCGCCGTGACGGCCGCGCCGTACTCGATGACGGCGACGCGCAGGCTGCCCCGGCTCAGGGTGTGGCGGCCGACCGGTCGGCCGTCCGCCGTCGTGCCGAACGGTTCGGCCGGCATCCGGCTAGCGCTTCCAGACCCCGAGCCGCTCGCTCCGGGCGTGGTCCTCGGCCGCGACCAGTTCGGGGCTCGCCTCCGGGGCGGCGCGGCCGCCGCCGTTGAACAGCACCACCTCGGAGAGATCGCGCCCGTCCACGAGGCAGTTCATGTTCGCGCTGCCGGGGGCGGGCTGGCAGGTCACCGACCGGTTGCCGATGTACCGGGCCAGCTCCTCCGCCTGGCCGCCCCGCACCCACTCGACGCCGAACAGATGCACGACCTTGCCGCCGACCTTGAGGGTCGCGGTATCGATCACCTGGGCCTGTCCGGTCACGGCGTTCGGCGGCAGCGGCGCGTCGGGCTCGGGATCGCCGCCTGTCTCGGGGGGCGGCGTCACCGTGTCGGGGGCCGAGGCCGGGGGGCCTGCGGCCCGCGCGTTCGGCGTGGCGCCGCTCGGGGCTTCCGCGCGGGGATCCGTGCGGGAAGCGGTCGGGGCGGCGGGGCGCCCGGATTCCGGCGCGGAGCGGTCCAGCACGAGCCCCGCGGCGAGCACCGCCACCAGGGTGCCGGCGACGGCGCCGAGGAGCAGCCGGCGCTGCCGGCGCGCGCCGTCATCGATCCCGCCCCCGCCGAGGCTGAGGCGGTCGCGCACGTGGCCGAGGCCGTCGCGCAGCGTCTCGCCGAACCGTCCGGGACCGCTGTTCCAGGCCGCCGCCGGATCCGCGCCCGCGGCCGGCCCGGCCTCCGCGTCGACGGGCGGGCGGGCGAAGCGTCCGCGCAGGTTCGTCCGCAGGCTGGCGAACCGGCCGGCGGCGGTCTGCGCCAGCACGCGGCCCTGCTCGGAGGAGCGCTCCGCCAGGGAGCGCGCCCGCTCGGACTGGGTCCCGACGAAGCGGGCGGTCGCGGCCTTCATCTCGTAGGCACCGCTCAGCAGGGACGAGTCCCGGGCCTCCTCGGCGGTCGCCGGGGCCGGTTCGGGCTCGGGCTCCGGCGGCAGGAACAGGGCGGGATGGCGCGCGCGCAGCTCCGCGACGAGGTCCGCCAGGGTCATCGGCTCGGACGTGCCCTCCCGCCGCCGCGCGGCCCCGTGGCGGTCGAGGACGCGGAGGCCGGTCCCGGACTCGTCCGGGGCGCAGGCGGCCTCGGCCAGGAGCTCCAGGGTCCGGACCGCGACGGGGCGCGGACGCGCGCGCGCGATCTCGGCCCGGATCATCTCGCGCAGGGCGAGGCGGCCGGGACTGTCGAGAACTGGCCGGGCCAGCTCCGTCTCCTGTTGCTCCACCACCGTTGAAGACGTCATTCACCCGATCCCGGCATCACCGACGCGCGGCGCGAAGGAAGCTCGATCGCGCCTCCCGACGAAGGGCGCCCGCGGGCGCCCCACCCGCAGGACCGATCCCGCGACGCGCCCCGCCGCACGCTTCCCTCGCGGGCGCCCTTTTAGCCGCCCTTGCAGGCGTTCTTGTAGGGCCGCCGCACACCCCGCGCGAGCCCGTGCCCGCCGCGGGGTGGCCGACCGCGACGCGCGGCTCTTACGCCTTGCCGGGCGAGGCGGCCAGGGTTCCGGCCTGGATGCTCCGCCGCAGGACGCGACCGGTCTCGCCGAGGATGTAGGGCCGCGTCCCGGCGAAACCCACCTCCAGGACCAACTCGGCCTCGCCGCTGGACACGGCGCCCCGGCCCGGATTGGCTGTGCGGAAATCGACGATCGTGCGGATCGTGCAGGTCTCGGTGTCGCAGGCGGCGCGCATCGCCCGCGGCTCGTAGCGCCGCTCGGGCCAGCGCTGGACGAAGCTGCGCTTCTCGGCGACCAGGGCCGCCGTGGTGATCGGCCGCCCGTAGAAGCGCACGCGGGTCGCGTAGTACTGGGTCGCGGCCCCGACCATGGTGTCGCTCGGACCCGAGACGGTGGCGAGGTAGCTCGTCGTCAGCGCCCGGGCGGCGGCCACGCGCTCCGCCGACGCGCCCGGCGCCGGGGCGGTCGCGGCCGGCGTCTCGGCGAGCCGGTGCGGGTGGCGCGCGGGGTGGTGCAGGTGTTCCCGGACCGGCGGACGCTCCAGGGCGGCCGCCCGCTTCGGTCCCGGCGCCCGCGTGGCTGCCGCCTTCGGCAGGGCGTCCTCGCCCGGCTCGGGTCTGGCGGCCTGCCGGACCGGCTCGGCGGCGCGCACCGGCGCTTTCGCCGCGTCCTTCGTCGATTCCTTCGCCGCCTCCTGCGCCGATTCCTTCCCCGGACCCTGCGCGGAACCCTGCGCCTGCGCGGCGGCCCGGGGCGGCGGGTCGACCCAGGCGCTCTGGGCGGCGGCACCGCCCGCGAGGGTGAACGGCAGGAGCATGCCGAGGGCGAGGGCCTGGGGACGGACGGGACGTGTGGCGGACATCGGTGCCTTCCTGGCGGCCGGGGCGGGCATCATGGAGAACGCGCTCGCGTGGGTCGGGGGTTCCACGAAGGGCTCGGGCGCGCCCACATCCTGCCGAACTCCGCGACGGCGACCAGCCCGGAATTGCGGGGATGATGGGGTTGCGTTCGTGCGTTTGGGTACCAAGTCGGGGACAGACTTGGCCTTTGGCCGGTCCCGGGTTCCCCTACCGCGTTCCAGACTGCCCGCTCCCCCGTGCACCGAGGCTCCCTTGGCCCGACCTGAGACCGAGTCGCCCTCCGGCCCGCTTCCCTGGAGCGCGCGATGAGCACGCAGCCGCGCCGGGCCCTGCTGCTCTGCAACGCCAAGGCGCGCAACGGCGCCCTGGATCTCGACGAGGTGCGGGAGATCCTGCGGGCGGGCGGCATCGAGCCGGAGGAGCCGCCGCCGGAAGCCGATTGCCGCGACGTGATCCGCGAGCGGGCCGGCGCGGTCGATCTCGTGATCCTGGGCGGCGGCGACGGCACCATGAACTACGCCGCGCCCGCGCTGGTGGCGAGCGGCCTGCCCTTCGCGATCCTGCCGCTCGGCACGGCGAACGACCTCGCCCGCTCCCTCAACCTGCCGCTCGACCCCCTGGCGGCGGCCCGCTTCATCCCGACCGCCCAGGCGCGGCCGGTGGATCTCGGCTGGGTCAACGGCCACTACTACTTCAACGTGGCGAGCATCGGCTTCTCGGCGGAGCTCGCGGGCGAGCTGACGTCCGAATCGAAGAAGACCTGGGGCGTCCTCGGCTACGCGGTGGCGGCCGTCCGGGTCTTGCGCCGGGTCCGGCCTTTCACGGTGACGATCGAGCACGACGGCGTGGTGGAGAAGGTCACCACGATCCAGGTTTCGGTCGGCAACGGGCGCCACTACGGCGGCGGCATGACCGTGGAGGAGAGTGCCGCGGTCGACGACGGCAAGCTCGATTTCTACAGCCTGGAGATCAAGCACTGGTGGCGGCTCCTCGCGCTGCTGCCCGCCCTGCGGCGGGGCACGCATGGACGGGCCGCCGACGTGCGGGCGTTCCACACCCAGGAGATCCGGCTCTCGACCCGCAGGCCCCGGCCGGTGAACACCGACGGCGAGCTGACCACGCACACGCCCGCCCATTTCAAGGTCTTCCCGAAGATCCTGCAGGTCCTGGCGCCCGAACCGGTGCGCGGACCGGCCCCCTTCGACCTGACGGCCCTCGGGAGCCGCCTGTTCCCGACCAGCGAGGCACCGCGCCCGTGACCGATCTGCTCCAGCTCGCCAGTCAGCCCGCCGTCTGGGCTGCCCTCGCCACGCTCGTGGTGATGGAGGTGGTGCTCGGCATCGATAACCTGATCTTCATCTCGATCCTGACCAACAAGCTGCCGCCCGAGCATCAGACGCGGGCGCGGCGCATCGGGATCGGGCTGGCGCTGATCCTGCGGCTGGGGCTGCTCGGCACGGTGGCGTTCATCGTGCACCTGACCGAGCCGGTCTTCTCGGTGCTGGGCCAGGACTTCTCCTGGCGCGACATGATCCTGATCGGCGGCGGCCTGTTCCTGCTCTGGAAGGCGACCAAGGAGATTCACCACACGGTGGATCCGGAGCCCGAGACCCCGGGCGTGACCGGCGGCACGATCGGCTTCGGCGCGGCGATCGGCCAGATCCTGCTCCTCGACCTCGTCTTCTCCATCGACTCGATCATCACCGCGGTCGGCATGACCGAGCACGTGCCGGTGATGATGGTGGCGGTCGTGGTCGCCGTGGTGGTGATGCTGGTCGCCGCCGAGCCGCTCTCGGCCTTCATCGCCCGGAACCCCACCGTGGTGATGCTGGCCCTCGGCTTCCTGATCATGATCGGCATGACGCTGATCGCCGAGGGGTTCGGCGCGCACGTGCCGAAGGGCTACATCTACACCGCCATGGCCTTCTCGGCCGGCGTCGAGGGCCTCAACATGTTGGCCCGCCGGCGCCGCCGTCCCGCCCGGGACGGCGCCCCCGCGTCGACCGGTCCGGCGCGGCGCGCCTGAGAGGGAGCGACCGTCATGCGGATCCGCGCGGCCCTCCTCCTCCTGCTCCTCCCCGCCGCCGTCCACGCGGAGACGAAACCGATGGCGCCCGATCCGACGGTCCTGCACGACCTCGCCCCCACCGGCACGCTGCGGGCGGCGATCAACCTCGGCAATCCGGTCCTGGCCCAGGCCGGCGCCGACGGCCCCGCGGGGGTGTCGGTCGACCTCGCGCGGGCGCTGGCGGCCCGACTCGGCGTGCCGGTGGCGTTCGTGACCTTCCCGGGGGCCGGCGCGGTCTCGGGCTCGGCGGGCTCCGGGACCTGGGACATCTGCTTCCTGGCGATCGACCCGAAGCGGGCCGAGGGGATCGCCTTCACGGAGCCCTACGTGCTGATCGCCGGCAGCTACCTCGTGCCGGCCGCCTCGCCGATCCGCTCCCCGGAGGCCGTGGACCGCGACGGCGTGCGCGTCTCGGTGGGGCGCGGGAGCGCCTACGACCTGTTCCTGAGTCGCGCGCTGCAGCACGCGACCCTGGTGCGGGCGCCGACCTCGGCCGAGGCGGTCACGGCCTTCGCCCGGGACGGGCTCGACGTCGCGGCCGGCGTCCACCAGCCCCTCGCCGCCCACGCGGCGGCCCACCCGGAGGTGCGGCTGCTGCCGGGGCACTTCATGGAGATCCCGCAGGCGATGGGAATGCCGGTCGGGCATCCGGCCGGCGCCGCGTATCTCGCGGATTTCGTCGCGCGGGCGAAGCGGGACGGGCTGGTGCGGCGCGGCCTGGAGGCCAGCGGACAGGATCCGGAGCTGGCGGCGCCATGAGCGGCGGCCCGGATTGCCGAGCCTGTCCCCGGGCGCGGCGCCTTCACCGAGAGTGAGCTCTTCCGGCAGGAGTCGCGCGCTCCGTCATCGCGAGCGCAGCGAAGTGACCCAGGGCAGCGCGACTTCTCGGTGACCGTGGCGCGACCCTGGATCGCTTCGCTGCGCTCGCGAGGACGGCGGGATCGAAGCCACCGAGGGGGCGCCGGATCACACCACCAGGTTCACGATCCGCCCCGGAACGACGATCACCTTCCGCGGCGCCTTGCCCTCCAGCACCTTCTGGACGGCCTCCAGCGCCAGGGTCGCGGCCTCCACGGCCTTGGCGTCGGCGTCCCGCGGCACGGTCACGTCCGCGCGCTTCTTGCCGTTGATCTGGACCGGCAGGGTGATCTCGTCCTCGACCAGGAGCCCCGCCTCGGTCTCGGGCCAGGGCGCCTGGGCGACGAGGCCGCCGCGACCGAGGACGGACCAGCACTCCTCGGCGAGGTGCGGCATCATCGGGGCGATGAGCTGCACCAGGATGCCGGCCGCCTCCTGGGCGGCACCGGCCGAGACCGGCCCGCGCAGGCCGTCCTCCAGGGCGTTGGCCAGGGTGTAGATGTGGGCGACGCAGCGGTTGAAGCGCAGGCGCTCGATATCGTCCTGCACGGAGGCGAGCGCCCGGTGGGCCGCCTTGCGCAGGGTCAGGTCCGCGGCGCCGTCGCCCGCCGCCTGCCCGGCCGCGTTGACCAGGCGCCAGACCTTCTGGACGAAGCGGGCCGCGCCCTGCACGCCCTCCTCGGTCCAGATCACGTCGCGCTCGGGCGGCGAGTCGGACAGCATGAACCAGCGCGCCGTGTCGGCCCCGTAGCTGGCGATGATGTCGTCGGGGTCGACCACGTTCTTCTTCGACTTCGACATCTTCTCGATCGGGCCGATCGCGACCGGCGCCTGAGTTTTCACGTGAAACGCGCGGCGCTCGCCCTCCTCGGTGGCGAAGCGGATCTCGGCCGGGGGCACCCAGGCGCCGGACGCGTCCTTGTAGGTCTCGTGGACGACCATGCCCTGCGTGAACAGGCCGGCGAACGGCTCGGCCACGCCGGCCCAGCCGGTCTCGCGCATCGCCCGCATGAAGAACCGGGCGTAGAGCAGGTGCAGGATCGCGTGCTCGATGCCGCCGATATACTGGTCCACCGCCAGCCAGCGGTCGACCACGGCCCGGTCGGTGGGCGCGTCCGCCAGCCAGGGCGCGGTGAAGCGCGCGTAGTACCAGGACGAGTCGACGAACGTGTCCATCGTGTCGGTCTCGCGCCGGGCCGGCGCGCCGCAATGCGGGCAGGGCACGTTCCGCCACGCCGCGTCGCGCTCCAGCGGGTTGCCGGGCTGATCGAACGACACCTCCTCGGGGAGCTTCACCGGCAGGTCGGCCACCGGCACCGGGACCGGGCCGCAGCTGTCGCAGTGGATGATCGGGATCGGGCAGCCCCAGTAGCGCTGCCGGGAGACGCCCCAGTCGCGCAGGCGGAACTGGACCTTGCGCCGGGCGACCCCCTCCCCTTCGAGGCGCCGGGCCACGGCCTCGAAGGCCTCGTCCGTGCGCATCCCGTCGAGGAAGCGCGAGTTGATCATCCGCCCGTCCTCGACATAGGCGGTGTCGGTGATCACGAAGCTCGCCGGATCCTGCCCTTCCGGGCAGACCACGGGCGTGTTGCCGAGCCCGTACTTGTTGGCGAAATCGAGGTCGCGCTGGTCGTGCGCCGGGCAGCCGAACACCGCGCCGGTGCCGTACTCCATGAGCACGAAGTTCGCCACGTAGACCGGCAGCTCCCAGGACGGGTCCAGGGGATGGCGGACGGTCAGGCCGGTGTCGAAGCCGTGCTTCTCGGCGGTGTCGATGGCGGCCTGGGCGGTGCCGGTGCGACGGCACTCCTCGATGAAGGTCTGCAGCTCCGGCCGTCCCTCGGCCAGCGCGGCGGCCAGGGGATGGTCGGCGGCGATCGCCAGGAACTTGGCGCCGAACAGGGTGTCGGGCCGGGTCGTGTAGACGGTCACCGGATCGGCCGCGCCGGCCACCGGCCGGGCCAGGGCGAACTGAACCTCCAGGCCCTCCGAGCGGCCGATCCAGTTCTTCTGCATCAGCCGGACCTTCTCGGGCCAGCGGTCCAGCCCGTCCAGGGCGGTCAGCAGGTCCTCGGCGAAGTCGGTGATCTTGAAGAACCACTGGGTCAGCTCGCGCTGCTCCACCAGCGCGCCGGAGCGCCAGCCGCGGCCGTCGATCACCTGCTCGTTGGCCAGCACCGTGTGGTCCACCGGGTCCCAGTTCACCTTCGCGGTGCGGCGGGTGACGAGGCCCTTGGCCAGGAAGTCCAGGAACATGCGCTGCTGGTGCTTGTAGTAGTCGGGATCGCAGGTCGCGATCTCCCGGCTCCAGTCGAGCGACAGGCCCATGGCCTTCAGCTGGTCGCGCATCGACGCGATGTTGGCGTAGGTCCAGTCCCGTGGGTTGACCTTGCGCTCCATGGCGGCGTTCTCGGCCGGCAGGCCGAAGGCGTCCCAGCCCATCGGGTGCAGCACGTTGAAGCCGCGGGCGCGCTTGTAGCGGGCGACCACGTCGCCCATCGCGTAGTTGCGGACGTGGCCCATGTGGATGCGCCCCGACGGGTAGGGGAACATCTCGAGCACGTAGTATTTCGGGCGGCCGTCGGCATTGTCGGTCTCGAACAGCCGCTTCTCGGCCCAGGCCTCCTGCCAGCGCGGCTCGGCATCCTTGGCGTTGTAGCGCTCGACGGGCTGGGGGGCGGTGCTGGCGGTCATGGATCCGGCTGCGTCAGGGGCTCGTCGGTCATTCCGAAGGATGACCACGGCACGGTCGCGCCGCGATAGCATATCTGCGCCGCAGCCGGTCAACGCGGCGCGCGATTCGGGCTTGCGCGGGGCGCGCGAACGCATAGGTCGGCGGGGATCAGGCGCGACGACGACGCGCGCCGAGGCTCATACCACGCAGACCGACGCCCGGCAGCGACAGGACAGGCACGCCATGGACGACGCGACGACCGGCACGAACGCCCCTCCGACCGACGGGATGGGACAGAGGACCGACAAGCTTCCCGTCGGTCAGGCCGATGTCGCGGCCGGGCTCGCCGAGGTGCGCGCCGCCATCGCCCGCGCGGCCGAGGATTCGGAGCGCGACCCGGCCGAAGTGCAACTCGTGGCGGTCTCCAAGACCGTCCCGGCCGAGGGCATCCTGCCGGCGCTGAAGGCCGGCCATCGCGTCTTCGGCGAGAACTACGTCCAGGAATCCACCGCGAAGTGGCCGGCCCTCCGCCACCGCTTCCCGGACGTGGAGCTGCACCTCGTCGGGCCGCTGCAATCCAACAAGGCCCGGGAGGCGGTCGCCTTGTTCGACGTGATCCACTCCCTCGACCGGCTGTCGCTCGCGGCGGCCCTGGCCAAGGAGATCGAGCGGTCCGGCCGGACCCCGAAGCTGCTCATCCAGGTCAACACCGGCGCGGAGCCGCAGAAGGGCGGCGTGCTCCCGGACCAGCTCGCCACCCTCCTCTCGGAGTGCCGGGAGACCCACGGGCTGGCGATCCAGGGCTTGATGTGCATCCCGCCCGCGGACGACCCGCCCTCGGCCCATTTCGCCCTGCTGGCCCGGCTCGCCCACGAGCACAACCTGCCGATCCTCTCCATGGGCATGAGCGCGGACTTCCCGGCGGCGATCCAGCTCGGCGCCACCCATGTCCGGGTCGGGACCGCGATCTTCGGGGCCCGGACCCGGAAGGCATGACGCCGGGCCCGGGCCTCAACCTGGGCCCGGGCCTCAGCCGATCCGCAGGTGCGTCCGTGGCCCGAGGCGCCCGAGCAGGCGCAGGAGATCGGCCCGGGCCAGGGCGACGCAGCCCTCCGTGGGGCGGTACCCGTCCCGGGCGATGTGCAGGAAGATCGCCGAGCCCCGCCCCTTCCGGATCGGGGCGCGGTTGTAGTCGAGGTCGATCACCACGTCGTAGAGCCCGTCGCCCCGCCACATCGCTTCGGCGCTGACCCCCGGGGCCGGCAGGCGGATCGGCCGGTTGTAGCGGCGGTCCCGGCTCTCGTCGCACCAGCCGTCGTCGGGGCGGGTCGCCCGCAGGGGCAGCAGCGTGCGCGGCCGGACCGCGAGGTGGTCGGGCCGGTACGCGCCGCCGCGCAGGCGGAAGCGCCCGCGCGGCGAGCCGCCGTCGCCCTCGCGCTTGTCGCCGACGATCCCGCCCGCCCCGAGGGCGCAGGGAATCACCGCCGGGCCGACGAGGAGCTGCCCGCGCCGCCGGTCCCCGACGAGGGCGCGGACGCGGATCTCCCCCACGGTCAGGCGGATGGGTCCCCTGCTCGGCCGCCGCATCTCCGTCCTCCCGAATCCGCCCGGTCCCGGGGCCTTATGCCCGGGATCGGTACTTCGAACCGGTGAAAAATTGCGCACAAGGCAACTTCCGGCCACAAAGGATGCTCTATCTCTCGGTTGAACCCGGGCCGCCGAGCCGGGATTCGGGAGCGCGCCAGCCCCCCGCCGCGCCGCGGGGACCGCCGCCGTGATCCCGGAGCGGCGCGCCCCCGATCCCGCAGCCCGTTCGCCGGGGCGCTTGTCACGGCGGCGAAAGGATGCGGAAACACAAGCCTGGGTAGGGTCGTCGCGCGATCCTGCCGAGATCTGACATCATCGCATGCTGCACCCGGCAGGCGGCCCTCGCCCCTCCCGCAGCACGCATTGGGGCCCGGACGATGCCGAATGTCTACCGCCTGCTGATCTGCGACGACGACGCGGTCCTGCGCGATACCCTGACCGAGCAGCTCGATCTCTGCGACGAGTTCACGGTCTTCACCGAGGCCAACGCCACCGACGCGATCCGGCGGGTCGCCGCGGAGCGGATCGACCTCGCCGTCATGGATGTCGGCCTGCCCGACCTCGACGGGCGCGAGGCCGTGCGCCGGATGCGCGCCGCCGGCTTCCGCGGCCCGGTGATCATGCTGACGGCCCAGGATTCCGAGGCGGACCACGTCGAGGGGCTGGAGGCCGGCGCCAACGACTACGTCACCAAGCCGTTCAAGTTCGGCATCCTGCTGGCCCGGATCCGCGCCCACCTGCGCAGCCACGAGGCCTCCGAGGACGCGGTCTTCCAGATCGGCCCGTACACGTTCCGCCCGGGCGCCAAGCTCCTCGTCGGCGAGCGCGGCTCCAAGCTGAAGCTCACCGAGAAGGAGACCGCGATCCTGCGCTTCCTCTACCGGGCGGGCCGGGCCGTGGTGAACCGCGACACCCTGCTGGCCGAGGTCTGGGGCTACAACGCCCAGGTGACCACGCACACGCTGGAGACGCATATCTACCGGCTGCGCCAGAAGATCGAGCCGAACCCCGCCACCGCCGCGATCCTCGTGACCGAGGGCGGCGGATACAAGTTGCTGCCCTGACGAATTGAAGCTTTACGTGTAGGCGATCGGGCGGGTTCGCGTATGCGCAGGGTGGTGAGGCGTTCTTGGGGCTCGACGACGATATCGCGATCCTCGCGGCCGCGCCGCTGTTCGGCTTCCTCGACCGGGACGCCCTGCGCCTGCTGACCTTCGCGGCCGAGCGGCGCGACCTCGCGGACGGCGACCTGCTCTTCGCCCGCGGCGATCCGGCCGATGGCGGCTTCGTGGTGATGGCGGGCACGATCCGCCTGGAGCCCCGGGTTCCGACGGCCGAGCCGGTGCGGGCCGGGCGCTCGGCCCTGATCGGCCAGCTCGCCCTGTTCGTGCGCGGGACGCGCCCGACCGAGGCCCGGGCCGAGGGGAGCGCCGCGGTGATGCGGATCACCCCGATGCTGATGCGCCGCGTGCTGGAGGAGTTCCCCGCCGCCGCGCGGGCCGTCCACGACACCCTGGCGGACGACCTCGCCGGCCTGGTGACCGATCTCGATCAGGTCCGCGAACTGCTCGAGGTCATCGACGGCATCTCCTCAGGTGACAGCTCCGGTGGCCGCTTGTAAGCACGGGCTCCCGCCGCAAGAGTTCTGACCCGTCCCATGTCCCAGGCCGGCAAGCCCCATTCCGATCTCGCCCATTCCGATCTCGCCCAGACCATCGAAGCCGCCTGGGACGACCGCGCCAACGTGTCGACCGCCACCAAGGGCGCGGTGCGCGAGGCGGTCGAGGCGGCCCTGGAGCTGCTCGATTCGGGTAAGGCCCGCGTCGCCGAGAAGTCGGGCAACCACGACTGGGTGGTGAACCAGTGGCTGAAGAAGGCGGTGCTGCTCTCCTTCCGCCTCAACGACATGGCGACGATCGAGGGCGGCCCCGGCGGCGCGCCCTGGTGGGACAAGGTCGCGTCGAAATTCGCCGGCTGGGGCGAGGCCGAGTTCCGCGCCGCGGGCCTGCGCGCCGTGCCGGGCTGCTTCGTGCGCCGGGGCTCCTACATCGCTCCCGGCGCCGTGCTGATGCCGAGCTTCGTCAATCTCGGCGCCCATGTCGGCGAGGGCACGATGGTCGACACCTGGGTGACGATCGGCTCCTGCGCGCAGGTCGGGAAGAACTGCCACATCTCGGGCGGCGCCGGCATCGCCGGCGTCTTGGAGCCGCTCCAGGCCAACCCGGTGATCATCGAGGACGACTGCTTCATCGGCGCCCGCGCCGAGGTGGCGGAGGGCGTCATCGTCGGCCAGGGCAGCGTCCTGTCCATGGGCGTCTATATCGGCGCCTCCACCAAGATCGTCGACCGGACCACCGGCGAGGTCATGTACGGCCGGGTGCCGCCCTACTCGGTGGTCGTCTCGGGCACGATGCCCGGCAAGGCGCTGCCGGACGGCACGCCGGGCCCGGGCCTCTACTGCGCGGTGATCGTCAAGCGCGTCGATGCCGGCACGCGGTCCAAGACCGCCATCAACGAGCTGCTGCGCACCTGATTCATCCGGGACCTGGCGGGAGCGCGATGGAGACGTCCGAGCTGACCCTGACGGTGGCGGGCCGGACGGTGCCGACCCCCTGCGACCGGATCGGGGCGGGGCCGGACGCGCTCCTGCTCCCGGCCCTGTCGACCATCTCGGCGCGGGCCGAGATGCGCGGCCTCGCCGGCCGCCTCGGGACGGAGTACCGCTGCCTCGTCCCCGACTGGCCGGGCTTCGGTGCCCGGCCGCGGGCGCGGGTCCCCCTCGCCCCGGCGACCTTCCACGCCTTCCTGGACGCCCTGCTGGCGGCCGCGCCCGGCCCCTACGCCCTCGGCGTCGCGGCCGGCCACGCCGCCGGCTACCTCGTGGCGGCGGCGCGGCGCCACCCGGGGGCATTCGGGCGGCTGGTCCTGGTGGCCCCGACCTGGCGGGGACCGCTGCCCACCGCGATGCCGGGGCGGGCGCACTGGTTCCCGCGCATCCGACGGGCCGTGGAGGCCCCGATCCTCGGCGAGGCGCTCTACCGGATCAACATCAGCCCGCCGATCATCGGCCGGATGATGCGCGCCCACGTCTACGCCGACGCGGCCCGGGTCACCCCGGCGGTGATCCGCGACAAGCACGCCATCACCCGCCAGCGCAACGGCCGCTTCGGCACCGCCGCCTTCGTCACCGGCGGCCTCGACCCGGTGGGCAGCCGCGACGCCTTCCTGGCCCTGTTCGGCGACGGCCTGCCGCCGACCCTGGTGCTGCGCCCCGCGGGCGCCCCGCGGCGCTCGGGCGCCGAGATGGACGCCCTCGTCGCCGGCGGCCGCGTGACCGCCGCCGCGATCCCCGGCGCCCTGAGCCCGCACGAGGAGCATCCGGACGCCGTGGCCGCCGCGATCCGGGCGGCGTGAGCGCGGCGCGTGTGACAAGCGGCCCGGATCGCCGCCGCCCCGCCCTGGACAGGCGTGTGTGCCTGTGCAGGGACTGAACGGGCCGGCTGAGCCGTTCCTCCGGCAGCGGGCGCGCCCCGCAGATTCCATCCGAGAGAGTCCCGGATCCGATGCTGCGCACGCCGTCCCTGCCCCTCCTCGCCCCGGCCGCCCTCGCCCTCCTCCTGGCCGCCGCGGCCCGCGCCGAGGATTCCCCCCGCCCTGCCCCCTCGGCCCCCCCGGCAACACCGGCGGCCCCGTCCCTCGGCGCCGACACGCTGAAGCCCGGCAAGCCGGCCGTGAAGCCCTATCTGGCCGACGGGGCGGTGCCGGACGCCGTCCAGTTCCTGCCCTCCCCGCCGGCCCACGACGCGCCCCTCGACAAGGCCGACCGGGCGGCCTTCAACAGCACCCGCGCCCTCAAGGGGTCGCCGCGCTGGGAGCTGGCCGCCAACGACGTGTCCGAGGGCGCCGCCGCCGTTCTGGAGAACTTCGCCTGCGTGCTCGGCACCCGGATCGATCAGGCGCGGGTGCCGGCGGTGATCAACCTCCTGGAGCGCGCCCGTCTCGATCTCGCCCGGGCGACGCGGGGACCCAAGGTCCATTACCGGCGCCTCCGCCCGTTCGTCGGCAACGAGGCGCCCATCTGCGTGCAGCGCAGCCAGGCCCTGGCCGACAGCTTCAGCTACCCGTCGGGCCACGCCACGCAGGGCTGGGCCTACGCGCTGATCCTCGCGTCCCTGGTGCCCGAGAAGGCGACCCCGATCCTGGCCCGCGGCCGGGCCTACGGCGAGAGCCGGATCGTCTGCGGCGTGCACTGGCTCAGCGACGTGGCCGCGGGACGCCTGACCGGCACCGCGGTCTTCGCCACCCTGATGGGCGACGCGACCTTCCGCGCCGATCTCGACAAGGCCCGCGCCGAGCTTCGCGGCGCCCTCGCCAGTCCCGGGACGGTTCCCGATCAGGCCGCCTGCACCCGGGAGGCGACCGCCCTGCGGGAGCCGCCACTGGAGTTCTAGGCGCGAACGATTGTAGATTTGAACGCTTCCAAGTGTGTGATTTACAACACGTTTTCGGCTTGATCGAGCGGCCGTGATCGATGGTACGGGAGCCCCGGGCGCCGTGTAGAGGCGCGTTCGTGGGTCACCGATGTCGTTTCGTTCCGCTCCGTCCGGTCTGCTCCTCGCCACCACCGCGCTGACCACCGTCGCCCTCGTTCCGGCGGCCGCCGCCCAGGGCGCCGCCGTCCAGCTCGACGAGATCTCCGTGGAGGCCGCCCGCCCGGCCGCCGCGGCCCCGACGGGCGTCGGCGGCGGCGGCGGCAATGTCAGCCGCGGCGACGGCGGCGGCGCGGCCACCAGCGGCGGCGGCGGCGGCCCCTCCGGCGTCACCGGCTACGTGGCGCGCGTGAGCCCCGCGGCGACCAAGACCAACACGCCCCTGCTCGAGACCCCGCAATCGGTCTCGGTGGTCACCCGCGAGCAACTCAACGACCGCAACGTGCAGGATCTGGCCCAAGCGATCGCCTACACGCCGGGCGTGTCGAGCAGCGTGTTCGGCTTCGATCCCCGCTACGATGCCTTCTACATCCGCGGCTTCAGCGCGACCTACAACGGCATCTTCCGCGACGGCCTGCGCCTCAATGCCGTCGGCCTGACGATCCCGCGCAGCGAGCCCTACGGGCTGGACGCGGTCACCATCCTGAGGGGTCCGGCCTCGGGCCTCTACGGTCTCGGCTCGCCCGGCGGCATCGTCGACTCGACCTCGAAGCGCCCGGTCTTCGTACCCTTCGGAGAGGTGCAGTTTCAGGCTGGCAACTACGACCGCTTCCAGGGCAATTTCGACATCGGCGGCCCGGTGGCGGGCACCGACGGGACGATGGCCTACCGCGTGACCGGCGTGAAGCGCCAGTCCAACACCTACCTGCCCGGCGGAGACGACGACCGCACCTTCATCGCCCCGTCCTTCACGTGGCGCCCGGATTCCGACACCAGCTTCACCTTCCTCAGCGAGTATTTCGAGTCGCGCTTGCCGGGAACGTCCTTCTTCTACAACGATCCGGGCTTCCGGGTGACCAATTTCTACTCCGGCGATCCGGCGCTCAACCAGTACAAGCAGCAGCAGTATCGCGTCGGCTACGCCTTCGAGCACAAATTCTCGCCGGATCTGATCTTCCGTCAGAACTTTCGCTACTACGACGTTCGCGCGGATTACGATTACACCTCGATCACGGGGCTGAACCCGGCCCGGACCCTGGGCGCGCGGACGGCCGGCGCCTACCTGGACACGCTGGGCCAGATCTCCCTCGACAACCAGCTCGAGGGCCGCTTCACCACCGGTCCGATCCAGCACACCCTGATCGGCGGGGTCGATTACGCCCATTACGACTACACGCGCGCCTTCGGTTTCGGGGCCGCGCCGGACCTCAACCTCCTGACCTTGAACTACGGGCAGCAGGTCATCGCCCGGCCGCGCTACACGAACTTCCAGAGCCAGGCGCAGGATCAGATCGGCGCCTACTTGCAGGATCAGGCCAAGCTCGGGCGCTTCGTGCTGACCCTCACCGGCCGGCACGACTGGGTCTTCCAGAACACGAGCGACCGGACGGCCGGCACGGTCGCCGACCAGACCGATCGGGCCTTCTCGGGCCGCATCGGCCTGAATTACCTGCTCACCGACTTCCTGGGGCCCTACGCGAGCTACGCCACGACCTTCACGCCGCAGGTCGGCGTCGACGTGAACGGGAACCCGTTCAAGGCCGCGACCGGCGACCAGATCGAGGCCGGCGTGAAGGCGGCCATCCCGAACACCAACATCACGACGTCGTTCTCAGGGTTCGACATCGTGCAATCGTCGCTCCTGCGGCAGGATCCCAACAACATCGCCAATCAGGTCGCGACCGGGTCGGTCGAGTCGAAAGGGTTCGAGGCCGAGCTGACGGCGAACTTCGCGCTGGGAACCAACCTGACGCTGTCCTACACCCACCTCAACCTTCGCTATCTGCGCCAGACCTCCCTGGTCACCGGGCGGCCGATCGACGGCAACGCCCTCTCGGGGATCCCGGGCGACAGCTTCACCGCCTTCGGGACCTATCAGTTCGCGCCCGGCTCGCCGCTGGCCGGCCTGCAACTGGGCGGCGGCATCCGCTACGCCGGGACGAGCTTCGCCGACGACGAGAACACCGTCCGCAACCCGACCGTGACCCTGTTCGACGCGCTGGTCGCCTACGATTTCGCGGCCCTCGACCCGAAGTACAGGGGCTTCCGCGCGCAGATCAACGCGTCCAACATCTTCGACCGCAGCTACACGACCTGCCAGGCCGGGTTCTGCTACCGCGGCGCGCCCGCGACGGTCATCGGCAGCCTGATCTACCGCTGGTAATGTCCGGGAGCGGGGGCCGCGGCATGGCAGGTCCCCGCCCCCGGCACTGGAGCCGGGATCGGAAACCGTCCTAAGGCCGGAGCATCGTCCTCCGACCCGGACCCGCCATGCTCTCGACCCTGCTGGTCGTGCTGCCGATCTTCGCGCTGATCTTCGCCGGCTGGCTGGCCCGGCGCGTCGGCGTGCTCGGGGCCGCCGCCACCACCGAACTCAACCGGTTCGTGGTCTTCCTGGCCCTGCCGGCGCTGCTGTTCGACGTGACCGCGCACGCCCACTGGAGCACCATCTGGAAGCCCGGCTTCATCGGGGCCTTCGGACTCAGCAGCCTCGCGATCTTCGCCCTCGCCGTGCTGATCCGCGGCGAGGCGGGGCGGCCGCTGGCCGACGCCGCGGTCGACGGGCTCAACGCCGGCTACGCCAATACCGGCTTCATGGGCTTCCCGCTGGCGCTCGTCGCCTTCGGGCCGGAGGCGCTCGCGCCCACCACAGTGGCGGCGATCCTCACGGTCTGCGGGGTCTTCGCGGTGGCGATCGTGCTCATCGAGACCGGTCTGCGGCGCGAGGCGGCCGCGTCGGGGAGGGGCGGCGGGGCGCGCCGGCCCGTGTGGTGGACGGTCGGCCGCTCGCTGGTGCGCAACCCGCTGCTGGTGGCACCGGCGCTGGGCGCGCTGGTGCCGAGCGCCGGCCTCGCCGTGCCGGACGCGGTGGCCACGTTCCTGAAGCTCCTCGGCGGCGCGGCGGCGCCCTGCGCCCTGGTGGCGCTCGGCCTGTTCCTGGCCCAGCCCCGACAGACCGGGGGCGGGCAGGGGCGCACCGCCGCGCTGCTCGTCGGCCTGAAGCTGGTGCTCCACCCGCTCCTGGCCTACGGCCTCGGCCGCTACCTGTTCGACCTGCCCCCGCTCCTGCTGCACACCGCGGTGCTCATGGCCGCCCTCCCCACCGGCACCGGGCCGTTCATGCTGGCGGAGTTCTACCGGCGCGAGGCCGACCTGACCGCCACCGTGGTGCTGGTCTCGACCGTGCTGGCCGTCGTGACGGTCTCGGCCTACCTCGCGGCGATCGCCTAGGCGGCCCGGTGATCCCGGGCTCTCCGGCCGGCCGCGGCCTCACATTCGGAAACCGGGCGACCACGCTCTTGCCGCAGAGGAATCGTAACGTTTGCCCCGTAGCGTCGTGGCGCGGAACGCCGTGTCCGCGCTAGAACGATCCGACAGGCAGGGGCGGAACGACGGCGGATGGTGGGTTCGGGAGTTTCCATCGCGGGGCGGATCGCCCGCCTCGCCTGTGCGACCGGCCTGGCGCTGAGCCTCTCGGCCTGCTTCCGGCCGCTCTACGGGCCGACCGCATCGGGGGAATCCGTCCAGGCCCTGCTCGCCTCGGTCCAGGTCGACGACGTCGCGATGGCCCAGGGCCAGGAGCGCCTCGGCCACTACCTGCGCAGCGAGCTGGTCTTCGACCTCGACGGGTCCGGCCACCCGGCGACCAAGCGCTACCGGCTGAAGCTCTCGGGCTCCGAGATCGTGCAGACCCCGATCGTCTCCTCCACCACCGGCCGCGCCGAGGCCGGCACCCTGGTGGCCAACATCAAGTATAGCCTCGAGGATATGGGCGGCACCAAGGTCTACACCGAGGGCGTCGCCACCTCGACCGCGACCTACGACCGCTCGGTGCAGCGCTTCGCCAGCCAGCGGGCGGCGCGGGACGCTGAGATCCGTCTGGCCAGCGTGCTGTCCGACCAGATCAAGAGCCGCCTCGCCGCCGTCCTCTCGACGAAGCCGTAATCCGACGTGACGGCGGTCAAGGCCGGCGAGATCGAGGGGCTGATCCGGCGCGGGCCCGATCCGCGCATCCCCGTCATCCTGGTCTTCGGGCCGGATACCGGTCTGGTGACCGAGCGGGCCCGGAAGCTCGCGGAGGATTTCGTCGACGACCCGGCCGACCCGTTCGCGCTGGTGCGGATCGACGGCGACGCCCTCGCCTCCGATCCGGGCCGGCTGTGCGACGAGGCCGGGACCCTGGGGCTGTTCGGCGGCAGGCGGTCGATCTGGGTCCGGCCCGGCACCCGCAACTACGCGCCGGCCGTCGAGGCCGTGCTGGGCGCGGCGGTCGCCGACGCCCGCATCGTGGTGGAGGCCGGTGACCTCGCCAAGAACAACCCGCTCCGCACCCTCTGCGAGCGCTCGCCGAAGGCGCTCGCGATTCCCTGCTACGCCGACGACGAGCGGACCCTCTCGGACCTGATCGAGCGCACCCTCCAGGAGCGCGGCCTGCGCATCGACCGCGCCGCCCGGGAGGTCCTGGCCCGCAGCCTCGGCGGCGACCGCCGGGCGAGCCTGATGGAGATCGAGAAGCTCGCCCTCTACGCCGCGGGGGAGGGGGACAGGACCGTGACCCTCGAGCACGTGGAGGCCGTCACCAGCGACGTCGCGGCGAGCGTGCTCAACACCCTGATCGACGCCGCCTTCGACGGCCGCCGCGACGCGGTGGAGCGCGACTACCGCCGCTTCCGGCACGAGGGTCTCGACCCGGGGGTGGTGCTGAGCTCGGCGCTGCGGCATGCCCTGACGCTGCTCACCACCCGCCTCGACAATCCCGACAAGACGCCCGCCATGATGGTCGCGACGTGGCGGGGCCTGCATTTCAAGCGCAGGGCCAGCATCGAGGGCCAACTCGGCGCGTGGCCGGCCGGAACGCTCCGTCAGGCCGTGGCGGCCCTGCAGGAGGCGATCCTGGCCTGCCGGCGGGCGCAGCCCGACCTGGCCCACGCGCTGGCCTCGGCGGCCCTCCTGCGGGTCGCGGAGGCGGGCGCGCGGCGGCGGCGCTAGGGCGCCTCGTCGGGGGAGGGCGGTCGCACCGTACCCGCAGAGGAGGCGGGAAACGTTGCCACGACCGGCCGGACCGTCCTGCGCGGCAGCCGGACGACCGGCCCGGAGGGCTGGGTCCGGTTCGAGGCGATCTGTCACGGCTGGCAGGCGGTTCGCGCCGCGCGTGTCTCCGTCGAGGTGTTCCTGGACGGGCGCACATGCTCCCCGGGCGGATCGACTTCCCCGACGCGCCGAGAGGGTTCCTCTGCACGCAGGTGCCGGCCTGTCGCGGTCGCGGCGGCGAACGCCTCGTGATCGACGCCGGCGCCCCCCTCGCGGCCGCGGATCCCGACCGGCGGGCTTCCTGCGCCGCGCAGGAGGTGCGCGACCGGTCTCGCGCCACGCTGATGCTCGGAGTCGATCCCGGCCGAGTCGACCCCGGCCGAGGCGCTGCGGGGCGGGGTCCCAGCGGCGCGCCGCCGGGACCGTCCGGACCAGCCGGCCTCCCGGCTCGCCGCACTCGTGCCGGGCCTGCGACGGACCCGCCGAGGCGGCGCCTTCGTCCGGAGGCGGCCTTCAGGCGTCCGAGACCTTGAACCGGTTGAGGAGGGCCTGCAGCTCGTCCTGGGTCTCGTAGCGGATGCGGATCTCGCCCGAATCGGCGTCCTTGGGCTTGTAGGAGACTGGGACGCCGAGGGCCCGGTGGATCCGCAGTTCCAGGTCGCGCACCGTCGCGGGGCGCTCGGCCGAGAGGCGCGGGCGCCCGGGGCGGGGCGTCTCGGCCGGGGCGGCCTCCGCGGAGGCGATCGCCTCCACGTCCCGGACCGACAGGCTCTCGGCCACGACGCGCCGCGCCGTCGCCTCCGGATCGCGCACGGCCAGCAGCGCGCGCGCGTGGCCGGCGGTCAGCTCGCCCGCGGTGACCCGCTCCTGCACGGACAGCGGCAGGTTGAGCAGCCGGAGCGTGTTGGCGAGGTGGCTGCGGCTCTTGCCGAGGATCTCGGCCAGCTCCTTCTGGGTGTACGAGAAATCCTTCATCAGGCGCTCGTAGCCGGACGCCTCCTCGATCGCGTTGAGGTCGGTGCGCTGGACGTTCTCCAGGATGGCGAATTCCAGGGAGCCGCGGTCATCGATCTCGACCACCACCACCGGCACCTCGTCGAGGCCGGCGCGCTGGGCGGCCCGCCAGCGCCGCTCGCCGGCCACGATCTCGAAGGTCCCGGGCACGTCGCCGATCGGGCGGACCACGATCGGCTGGATGATGCCCCGCTGGCCGATCGAGGCCGCCAGCTCGGACAGCTCCGTCTCGGCGAAGCTCCGGCGCGGGTTGCGCGGGTTGGCGCGCAGGAACTCGATCGGGACCCGGCGCTGCTCCTCGGCCTTGGCCGAGGCCTTGCCCGCCTCGTTGAAGTCACCGATCAGCGCCGCGAGCCCGCGCCCCAGTCGAGGCTTCGCCCCCTCCTCCGCCATGATCGCCACCCGTGTCACGCTCCACACTCGCCCCTCGAACCGGGAGGGGGACTCAAACCCGTCAGGCCGCGGCCGGAACCCGGCCCTCACGCTGGATCACCTCCGAGGCGAGGCGCAGGTAGGCCTGACTGCCGGCGCATTTCAGGTCGTACAGCAGCGCCGGCTTCCCGTGCGAGGGCGCCTCGGAGATCCGGACGTTGCGGGGGATTACGGTCTCGTAGACCTTGTCGCCCATGAACCCGCGCACGTCCGCCACGACCTGGGCGGAGAGGTTGTTGCGCGGGTCGAACATCGTCAGCACGATGCCCTGGATCGTCAGCTTCGGGTTCAGGGCGCCGCGGACCTGCTCCACGGTGCGCAGCAGCTGGCTGAGGCCCTCCAGGGCGAAGAACTCGCACTGCAGCGGCACCAGCACCGCGTCGGCGGCGGCCAGCGCGTTGATGGTCAGCAGGTTGAGCGAGGGCGGGCAGTCGATCAGCACGTAGCTGATCCGGCTGAGGCTCGGCGCCTGGGTCAGGCTCTTCAGCACGCCGCGCAGCCGGTGCGCCCGATCGGGGAGGGTGGCCAGCTCCAGCTCCAGGCCGAGGAGGTCCATGGTCGACGGCGCCAGCGACAGCCGCGGCACGGCGGTGGGGACCACGGCCTGCGCCAGGGAGGCCTCGCCGGCCATGACCTCGTAGGTCGAGACCCGGCGCTTGGCGCGGTCGATCCCGAGACCCGTGGAGGCGTTGCCCTGCGGGTCAAGATCGACGACCAGCACGTCCTCGCCGATCGCCGCCAGGGCGGTGCCGAGGTTGATCGCCGTCGTGGTCTTGCCGACGCCGCCCTTCTGGTTGGCGAGCGCCAGAACGCGCAGAGGGCGTCGCATGGATGAATCCATGGACCTGTCGGCGGGGTCGCCGAGGATCGCTTCGCTCATCGGTGGCTCGGGGCGGCGAGGGCAGTGACGCGCACGATCCGGGCTTCGGAATCGGTCCGGCTCGGCACGAGGTCGTTAACGACTCTCCACTGCGCGCCGGCCTGGGTCAATTCGGCTTGTACGTCCCGCCCCTTCGGAAACAGGCCGGTGGTGCCCGTTTTCAACAGAGGCTCCGTCCAGGCGAGGAGCTGCGCCATCGGGGCGACGGCGCGGGCGCAGACGACGTCGGTCCCGACATACTCGCCGATCACCGCCTCGATCCGGGCATTGCGCACCCGGGCCGGCGCCCCGGTGAGCCGGGCGGTCTCGGTGAGGAACGCGCATTTGCGCGCGTTGCTCTCCACGAGATCGACCCGGACGCCGCGCTCCTGGCCGGCAATGGCCAGGATCAGGCCCGGTATCCCGGCGCCGGAGCCGAGATCGAGCCACGTGCGGGCCTCCGGCGCGAGGTCGAGGAGCTGCAGCGCGTCGTCGATGTGGCGGCTCCAGACCTCCGCCAGCGTCGCGGGGCCGACGAGGTTCTTGATCGGCTGCCAGCGCCGCAGCTGCGCCACGTAGAGGTCGAGCCGCTCCGCTGTTTCACGTGAAACACCGGCCGCCGCCAGGATACGGGCGCGATCCGGATCGCTCATGCCGGGAGCCGGTCCGCGGGGGTCGACGCCGCGCGCGCGCCGCGCCGCGCGTGGGCGGCCAGCAAGGTGAGGGCGGCCGGCGTCACGCCCTCGATCCGCGCCGCCTGCCCCAGGGTCCCGGGGCGCACGGTCTCGAGCTTCACCCGCATCTCGTTCGAGAGGCCGCTGATCGCCGCGTAGTCCAGCCCCGCCGGCAGGCGCACGGCCTCGTCCCGGCGGAAGGCCGCGATGTCGGCGTCCTGCCGGTCGAGATAGACCGCGTAGGTCGCGTCGGTCTTCATCCGGTCGGCGATCCGCGGGGCGACCTCGGCGAGGTCCGGCCACACCGCCGCCAGGTCGGACCAGCCGATCTCCGGGTAGGCGAGGAGCTGAAAGCCGGTGCGGCGGATGCCGTCGCGGTTCAGGACGATCCCGTGGGCCGCGGCCTGGCTCGGCGTCAGGCTCACCGCGTCGAGGCGGGCGCGCGCCGCGTCGAGCGCCGCCTGCCCGGCCGCGAAATGGGCCGCCCTGTGTCCTCCGACGCAGCCCAGCGCGATCCCGCGCGGCGTCAGCCGGGCGTCGGCGTTGTCGACCCGCAGGGACAGCCGGTACTCCGAGCGCGAGGTGAACATCCGGTACGGCTCGCTGACTCCCTGGGTCACGAGGTCGTCGATCATCACGCCGAGATACGACTCGGCCCGGTCGAAGCCCGCGATGCCGAGGCCGCCCGCGTGCCGGGCGGCGTTGAGGCCGGCCACCAGCCCCTGGCCGGCGGCCTCCTCGTAGCCCGTCGTGCCGTTGATCTGGCCGGCCAGGAACAGGCCCGGCAGGCTCTTCACCTGAAGGCCGACGTCGAGTTCCCGGGGGTCCACGTAATCGTACTCGATGGCGTAGCCCGGCCTCAGGATCGCGGCCCGCTCCAGCCCGGGGATCAGGCGGACGAGGTCGTGCTGCACCTCTTCGGGCAACGCCGTGGAGATGCCGTTCGGGTAGATCGTCGGGTCGTCGAGACCTTCGGGCTCCAGGAAGATCTGGTGCCCCTCCCGGTCGCCGAAGCGCACGACCTTATCCTCGATCGACGGGCAGTAGCGCGGGCCCCGGCTGGCGATGCCGCCGGAATACATCGGCGAGCGGTGCAGGTTGGCGCGGATCAGGTCGTGGACGGCCCGGCTCGTCCGCGTGATGCCGCAGCGGATCTGCGGAGTCGTGATCCGCTCGGTCAGCGTCGAGAACGGCACCGGCTCGGCGTCGGCCTCCTGCATCTCCAAGCCGGACCAGTCGATGGTCCGCCCGTCGAGGCGCGGGGGCGTGCCGGTCTTCAGGCGCCCGAGGCGGAGGCCGATCCGGTCGAGGGTCCGCGCCAGCCCGACCGCCGGCGCCTCGCCGACGCGGCCCGCCGGGATCTGCCGCTCGCCGATATGGATCAGGCCGCGCAGGAACGTGCCGGTGGTTAGTACAACCGCGCCGCAGGCGAGGGTTCGGTCGTCGGCAAGGACGAGGCCGCGGAGGCGGCCCTCGGCGTCGAAGGCCAGATCCTCGCAGGCGCCGGCGATGACCGTCAGCCCCTCGGTCCCGGCCACGGCCGCCTGCATGGCGGCCGCGTAGAGCTTGCGGTCGGCCTGGGTCCGGGGGCCGCGCACCGCCGGACCCTTGCGGCGGTTGAGCAGGCGGAACTGGATGCCGGCCGCGTCGGCGACCCGGCCCATCAGCCCGTCCAGGGCATCGACCTCGCGGACGAGGTGGCCCTTGCCGAGGCCGCCGATCGCCGGGTTGCAGGACATCGCCCCGATCGTCGCCGGATCGTGGGTGACCAGCGCGGTGCGCGCGCCGCAGCGCGCCGCGGCGGCGGCGGCCTCGACGCCGGCATGGCCGCCGCCGACGACCGCGACGTCGAACCGGGCGGAGGAGGGGGTGAGCATCGGGTACCGAGCAGCCTTTCGCGGACATCCCGCCGCGGGTGCGAGGAGCGCCCCGGGCCGTGCACGGCGGGTGGGCGCGGGACCGGCGGATCTGCCGGGAGGTCTAAGCGCGCGAAGGCGCGCGGGTCAACGCGTCCCGCCCGCCGCAACGACGCCCCTCCGCCGGCGGCGGCGGATCCTCTGAATGCGGTATTCAGAACGCCCGCCGCGCGAAGATCTGTCGTTCCCGCGCCCATTGCTGTCGCGGATCCCGCGAGGACTTGGGCGTCGCGTCTTGCCAGCCTCTCCGGGCCGTGTAAATCTTGCGCCGTGACGCGATCCTGTGCGGACAACGCCGTCCGGCAGGCCCACGAGAGGGACCATTTTCGCCGCGCCGCCGAGCGACGCGCGAGGAGGAGACTCGAGATGTCGTCGCTGACAATCGGCCTGGGCGCCGCCTGTTGCGCGGCCGGCGCCGCCGCCCATTTCCTCGACCGCACCCGGCGCAAGGAAGGCCTGTTCGGCCTCGCGGGCTTCGCCCTGCTCCTGACCGGGATGTTCCTGAGCCGCTCCTGAGGAGGGGGCCCGGGGGCACGTCGTCTCGGGCCAGACTTCCCGCCAGGCTTCTCGGCCGAGCGTCGCGCCGGCCGGGATGACCGCACCGCGCGCGCGGACAGCCACACGGTGCCTCCCGCGGCCCGCGAACGTGGGACGCCGAGCCGGCTCAGCCGGTCATGGCCGTCGCTGTGTAGCCGGCCTTGGTCAGGGCCTCGGCGATGGTCAGCGCCTGCGCGTCGGTGCGGATCGCCACGCGCGCGGCGTCCCGGTCGACCTGCACGTCGGCCGCGGGGTCGATCCGCTTCACCGTGCGGGTCACCGCGGCGGCGCAGCCGTCGCAGGTCATGCCCTCGACCCGCATCAGCAGGTCGGCGCGCGTCTCGTCCATCGGGGCCTCCATAACCGCTTCCCCGGGATGTCGGGGCCCGGCGGGGCCGGCGCAAGCCGGGTGTCGGCTCAGAACAGCGCCGGCATGCGGAAGGCGTAATCGATGCGTAGGCCGAACTGATACTGGTTGGGGTTGCCGAACGGGCGCCGCACCAGCGGGCTGTCGCCGGAGGCGCCTAGGATCCGGGTGTAGCCGGCATAGGCCGTGTAGGCCCAGGTCTCGCTCTGCGTGTAGGTCACGCCGCCGAGCACGCCGGCCGAGTAGAAGCTGCGCGGATCGTAGGGGGTGACGCGCCCGTTCAGCGCCGCCTCGATCGGCGAGACGCCGAAGTACTTCCGGGCGTAGCTGGCATCGCCGACATTGAGGCGCGGCCCGATGGAGAACAGGAACTTCTCCGCCGGGATCAGGTAGTCGGCCGCCACCGAGCCGACCGTTCCGTGGTGCCCGTAGACGCCCTGGCGCAGCTCGACGCGGGTCCGAATGAACGAGACCGGGTAGAACTCCGCGAACACGCCGGGCTCCACGGCGAAGCGGGCGTCGCGGAAACCGTACAGGTGGCGCCGGTCGTCGCCGTAGTAGCGCCCCGGCACGAAGCGCGCGGTCGGGCCGATGCGGAACGACTCGGTGTCGAAGAGCGAGAAGCTGAACCCGTCATCCGGCGTCGAGAAGCGGCGCGGCTCGCCGACCCGGCGGATGTCGATCGACGGGTAGCCGACGGCCGTGTAGTCGCTCGCGCCCGGATAGCGCGGCACGGCCTGGATCGAGCCGCTCAGCGTGACGATCCAAGTGTTGGGATCGACCATCGCGAAGGTCGGCGTCGTGCGCGGAAGATCCGCGCCGAGATCCGCGGCCCGCGGCGCCGTCGTGCCGAGGGTCGCGAGGAGCGCGCCGGCGCCGAGAACGGCGCGAAATCGGGGAGTACGCGGGGGGGCGGGCGTCATGGCCACGCTTTATGATCCTTTTTCATCCCGTCCGCATTCGCAAGCCGCGCAACCCTCCCCGGATCGCCCCGCAATCGGGTCCGCCGTGATGAATCCGCAACGTTCCAGCGGGCGCGGGCGTCACACCGCCCGGAATTAACAGGCGGCAGCGCCCCATCGCGGTCCCCGAGCCTTGCCGGGCGGGGTGCGGGCGGCCAATGATCCTGCGATTCGGTTCGCGCCCGGTGGGGATCGCTCGGGATGTCCCCCGGCGACCGGCGCGCGTTCCTGGCAGGTGTTCAGACGATGGTCCCGGTCCTCGGCCGGTACGCGGGGCTGCTGACGGTCGGCCTTCTCGGGCTCGTCGTTCTCGGGCCGCTCGCGGTGTTCCTGCCGCTCTGGAGTGCCCTGACGCTCGGCGCCGCGGCCGCCCTGGCGGGCGGTCTCGCCCTGACCCGTATCGCCACCCTCAAGGCGCGCTGCGAGAAGCTGTCCGGCGAGGTCGATCTGCTGTCCCGGCGCCTGCTCAAGGTCGAGACGGCGGCCGCGACCGCGGCGGCCCAGCCGCGGCCCGAGACCGCCGAGGCCGCCCTGCGCGCCCAGATCGAGGAACTGACCGTCGAGTTTGGGCTCCTCAGCGGGATCGTCCGCGACCTCACCACGGTCGTGAGCGCCCAGGATGCCGAGATCGCGGGCCTCAAGGCGAGGCCGGAGATCGCGCCCGAGATCAGGCCCGCGATCGCACCCGCCGAGGCGCCCCGGCCCCTGCCCGCGGTGCCCGGCGCAGCCCTTCCGGATACCGCAGCGGCCCCGTCGCCGCAGCCCGTGCCGGTACCGCCTCCGCAGGTTCAGGCCGCCCCGCTCGAGCAAGTCCCGCCCCGGTCTCAGCTCGCCCCGGCCTCGGCCCCGTCCGTCCCGGCGCGGCCGATCCCGCCGCGGCCGATCCCGCCCCGGCCCGCAATCCCCCCCGCGGACGAGGGCGCGATCGTCGCGGCCTTCGAGGGGGACGGTCTGGAGATCCATCTGCAGCCGGTGGTCACCCTGCCGCAACGCAAGGTGGTGGCCTACGAGGCGCTGGCCCGGCTGCGGATCGGCGGCCCCGGCGCGCCGCCGGCCGAGCCCGAGGTTTTCCTGCCGGTGCTGGAGCGCTACGGGCGCACCACCGAGCTCGACCGCCGCATGCTGCAGCGGGCCACGATCGTGGCGCGCCACCTCGCCCGGCGCGGCAGCGAGACCCTCCTGACCTACGGGCTGTCGCCGCTGTCGCTGTTCGAGCCCGGCCTCCTGCGCGAGCTGGCCCGCACGGCCGCTGACGACCCGGCCCTGGCCGGCCTGACCATCGCGCTGCCGCAGGAGAGCTGGCGCCGTCTCGATGCCGGCCAGCGGGGCCTGCTCGCACCCCTGCAGGGCCGGATCGGGTTCAGCCTCGACCGCCCGGACGACCTCCGCTTCGACGCCGCCGAACTCGCGGCGCTCGGCATCGGGCAGGTCAAGGTGCCGGCGGAGATGCTGCTCCGGCCCGGCGCGGGCCGCGGCAGCCTGTCGGACATCGCCCTGGAGGACACCGCGCCGGCCCTGGCCCGGGCCGGGATCCGCGTCGTCGCCACGGGCGTCGCCGACGAGGCCGACGTCCCGGACCTGATCGACCTCGACGTGCCGTTCGCGCAGGGGACGGCCTTCGCGGCCCCGCGCCCGGTGCGCGCGGAGGTCCTGGCGACCCCGCCCGCCGAGGAGCCGACGCCCCCGCCGGAGCCGGAGCGGCGCCCGTTCCGGTCGGTCCTGCGCAGGGCCGTGTGAGAGCCCGTGTGAGGGGCCGTGCCCGGGCACGCTGCCGGCCCGGCGGTCCCCGTCACCAGTAGATCTGCAGGCGCGCGATCACCGTGTCGACCGTGAACGGGCGGGTACCCAGCGTCTCGGCCTGGGCCACCCCCGGCTGCACGCGCCCGTGCACGACGTTCCCGATCAACCGGAGGTTGGGCTCGGGATACCAGCTCAGACCGAGGGTCACGTCCTGCTCCATGCCCCCGCGGAAGCCCCGGGCGTCCAGGTCGACGGCGCTGTAGCGCGCCGCCAGCTCGAACACGCCGATCCCGCCCCGGGAGAGCCGCTGCGCCTCCGGAACCGTCACGCCTCGGAAGGTCGCGTAGGTGGTGCCGCTCTGCGGCGTCAGCGCGTAGGCGCGGCCCTCGCCGTTGAGCACCAGGGCCGCCTCGACGTAGCCGCCCTGGAAATCGAGCGCGGCGCCGGGCTGGCCGGGACCGCGGAACGGCTGCAGCGCGGCCCGGATATACTCGGCCTGCACCAGGAGCGGACCGCGGCGGTAGGCCAGCTCAGCGCCGAGGCGCGACACGCTGGCGGCATCGGGGAGGTCGCCCGTATCCACCAGGGGGCGCTCGAACAGGAAGGCGCCGGCGGGGCTGGAGAAGCTGAAGGCCCCGTCCGACCGGGACCGGCTGCGGAAGACCCCGGCGAGACCGAGATGCAGGGTCTCGTCCCCTTCCATGATCGGCGCGACGGTGGCGCGGGCCGCCACCGCGACACCGTCCCCGTCGATGCCGCTGCTGGCGGCGTTGCCGAAGACGCCGACCACCGCGGTCCAGGCCGCCCCGTGGTGCCCGGCGGCGAAGCCGAACCGGCGCTCCGGCACGAGGGCGTTGGCCACCGAGCGCTCGGCGAACAGCGTGTCGTTGTTGCTCTGCAGCCATTCCAGGCTGAAGGGCTCCTTCATGTTGCCGAGCGTCAGGATCGTGTCCGGCAGCCCCTTCCAGGCGACCAGCGCGTCGTTGATCGGCAGCATCGGGTCGGCGAAATCGTACTGGAAGGCGATCACCCAGTCGCGGCCGATCGTGAGCGTCGGCTCGATCCAGGCCCGGCGCACGGCGACGTTGTCGGGGAAGGCCTCGGGCAGGTCCGGCCGGCTGAAACCCGCCGCGCCGCCGTCGATGTGCAGCCGCCCGCCGATCCGGAGCTTCACGTCGGGCTCGGGGAAGGTGAGCGTCAACCCCTTCGCGTCGTAGCGCAGGCGCTCGCCGTAGGGGCCGGCCATCCCCTCGAACGCGTCCTCGCCGGCGCCGGCGGGGCCCGCCAGGGCGAGGGACACGGCCAGGATGGCCGGTGCGGTGCGCGTTCCGATCACGCGACCAGCAGAGAGCAGGTCGGCCGGGCGGCGCCAATCACCTGGCGCAGTGAAACCCGGAAATCCGCGCGTCGTGGCCCGGCGGCCACGACCGTCGGCGGTCGGACCGGCGCCGGCCTAGACGGCGCGATTGTCGATCAGCCGGGTCCGGCCCAGGAAGGCCGCGGCGATGACGCGGGCCGGGCCGTCGACCCGCTCCACCGGCACCAGGGTCCGGGCGTCGCAGACCGCGAGGTACTGGACGCGGAACCCCGCCGCCTCCAGCGCCGCCCGCCCGGCGGCGATCCGGCCGGCCACCGGGGTGCCGTTGCGGGAGGCGGAGGCGATCTCGGCCAGGACAGCCTGGAGCTTCGGGGCGACGGCGCGCTCCTCGGCCGAGAGGTAGCGGTTGCGCGACGACAGCGCGAGGCCGTCGGGCTCGCGCACGGTCGGCACGCCGCGGATCTCCACCGCGAGGTCGAGATCCGCGGCCACCTGCTGGAGCACGCGGAGCTGCTGGAAGTCCTTCTCGCCGAACAGGGCGACGTCCGGCCGGACCTGGTTGAGGAGCTTGGTCACCACCGTGGCGACGCCGGCGAAATGGCCGGGCCGGAACGGCCCGCACAGCCCCTCGGTCAGGCCCGCGACCTCGATCCGGGTGGCGAAGCCCGGCGGATACATGGTCTCGACGCCGGGCGTCCAGGCGGCGTCCGCGCCGGCCCCCGCCAGCAGGGCCAGATCCGCGTCGAGGTCGCGGGGGTAGCGGGCGAAATCCTCGTTCGGGCCGAACTGGGTCGGATTGACGAAGATGCTGGCCACGGTCCGGCGGCCGATCCGCCGCGCCTCGGCCACGAGGGCGAGGTGCCCGTCGTGCAGGGCGCCCATGGTCGGGATCAGGACGACGCGCTCGCCCGCCGCGCGCCACGCGGCCACGCATCCGCGCAGGGCTGCGAGGTCGCGGAAGGACTGGAAGGTCGACTCGGACACGGCACGGGCTCCGGGGGAGGGCAGGGCCGGTCTAGAGCATGATGGGGAGCGGTGGAATCCGGCAGTCGACGCCGGATCCCGTCGTCGCGATCGGCGTCAGGGGCAGTAGGGCAGGAGGGAGCGCCCGAAGGGGTCGTCCACGCCCAGCGGCGGCGTGAAGCCGTAATAGCTCGGATGCCCCAGGCCGTACTCGGAGCCGACGTAGCTTGGATCGTCCGGGGCGTTGGTCGGCACGGGCACCCGCCGGGGCGTGCAGCCCACCGGCACGCGACGGGACCGGACCGCGTAGACCGGCCGACGGTCGAGGCCGTCGTTGCGCGGGAAGAAGCGGGGGCTGCCTCCCACGCCCGCCTCGGCGCCGTAGCGGACGTCGAGATCGGCCGCCCGGCCCGGTACCGCGAGCAGCAGGACGAGTCCGAGCGCCGTCACCGCCCTGCGCGCCGTCTCCCGCATGCCGCCCCTGCGCCGCCTTCGTCTCTGTCGGAAGGCGACACCGTGCGACGGCAGGGTAAACGAGTGATTACCGCGGGATCACGTCAGCGGCACGACGAGGGCGTCCAGGACGGCGGCGAGATCGCCCTCGGTCAGCCGGATCTGCAAGCCGCGGCCACCGCCGTTGATGTGGATCTCGGTCGCCGGCTCGGTCAGGGATCCGGCGTCGATCGCGGTCGGGAAGGACCGCTTCTGTCCGAGCGGGCTGATCCCGCCGACATGGTAGCCGGTCAGCCGCTCGGCATCGGCCGGCTTGAGCATGGACGCGGCCTTGCCCGAGAAGGCGGCGGCGACCCGCTTCATCGACACCTCCCTGTCGGAGGCCACGAGCAGGCAGACTGTACGTCCGTCCACCGACGCCATCAGGGTCTTCAGCACGCGTCCCGGGTCCACCCCGAGCGCCTCCGCGGCCTGCAGGCCGATGCGCGGCGCGTCCGGATCGTAAGCGTAGACGTGGAGGCTGTACCGGATGCCGGCCTTGTCGAGGGCGAGCGTCGCGCGGGTCGTCTTGGAAAGTGTCTTGTTGGGCGTCTTGGCGGCTGTCTTCATGGTTCGTCCGGTCAGGTCGAATGGGCGCGCGCGGCGATGAGGCGGCCGATCTCCGCGTAGGCCGCCGCGCAGGTGTCGGGGGAGGCGGTCGATTCCGTGACGTAGACCGCCGCGAGGATCGGCGCGCGCCCCGGCGGCCGGAGGATCGCCACGTCGTTGACGGTGCCGTTGTCGCCGCTCCCGGTCTTGTCGCCCGCGATCCAGCCGGGCGGGAGGCCGGCCCGCAGGCGCTTCCGGCCGGTCTCGCAGGCGACCATCCAGGCCTCCAGCCGGGCGCGCGAGGCCGGCGACAGGACGGTTCCGAGGAGGACACGGCCCAGGGTCGCCTGCATGGCGTCCGGCGTGGTCGTGTCGCGCGGGTCGCCGGGCAACGCGGTGTTAAGGGTCGGCTCGGTCCGGTCGAGGCGGGTGACGGGATCGCCGGTGGTCCGCAGCCACGCGGTCAGCGCCTCGGGCCCGCCGAGATCCGCCAGGAGCAGGTTGGCGGCCGTGTTGTCGCTCCAGATCAGCGTGGCCGCGCACAGGTCCGCGACGCTCATCCGCCCGGTCCCGGCGCAGGCCTCCAGCGCCTTCCGGGTCACGGGCGCGTAGCTCAGGAGGTCCCCGGCCCCGTAGCTGACGACCCGGTCGAGGGTCTCGCGGCCGGCATCGACCCGCGCCAGGACCGCCGCCACCGCCAGCGCCTTGAAGGTGCTGCACATCGGGAAGCGCGCGTCGGCGCGGTAGGCGGCGAGGACGCGGTCCGCCGAGGCGGCCGCGATCCCGAGGCGGCCGCCGAGCCGGCGCTCGATGGCGGCCCAGTCCGGCTCGGCCTCCGCGGCGCGCGCGGACAGGACCGGGGACGCGGGGAGGGCGGCGGCGAGGGGCGCGGCGAGCAGGCCGAGGCCGACGGCGCGGCGGGTCCAGACGATCATGGCGCATCCCCGTTCGAGTTCGCGACGGCGCAAGCGGGTGCGGCGCATCGGCGCCGGGATGGTATAGGGCGACCGCGATTGTTTCACGTGAAACTCCGCCCCTCGCGCGGCCCTGTGGGACCATGACCGATACCGAAACGCTCTTCGCGCCGGCCAGCGGCTTCGGCCGGGCCGCCGTCGCGGTGATCCGCATCAGCGGCCCGGCCGCGCGCGACGCGCTCGTCGCCCTGGGCGGACGCCTGCCGCCGCCCCGCCGGCTGTCGCTGCGGAGCCTCCGGGATCCCCACGACGGCACCGAGCTCGACCGGGCGCTGGTGGCGTGGTTTCCCGGGCCCGACACCTACAGCGGCGAAGATATGGGCGAGCTGCATCTGCACGGCGGCGCGGCCGTGCGGATGCGCGTCCTCGCCACCCTCGCCCGCCTCCCGGGCTGCCGGGCCGCCGAGCCCGGGGCTTTCACCCGGCGGGCCGTCCTCAACGGGCGGATGGATCTCGCCGAGGCGGAGGCCGTCGCCGACCTGATCGACGCGGAGACCGAGGGCCAGCGCCGGCAGGCCCTGCGCCAGCTCGACGGCGCGCTCAGCCGGCAGGTGGCCGCGTGGCGCGCGGAGGCGATCGACTGCCTCGCTGCCGCGGAGGCCGCGCTGGACTTCGCCGACGAGGGGGACGTGGACGATGCCGGGCTCGACGCGGCGCTGCTCGACCGCGCCGCCCGCCTGCGCGACGCGATCGCCGCGGCGCTGCGCGACGGCCAGCGCGGTGAGCGCCTTCGTGACGGGTTCACGGTGGTGCTGGCGGGGGCTCCCAACAGCGGGAAATCGACCCTGCTGAACGTGCTGAGCCGACGGGACGTGGCCATTGTGTCGGACAGCCCGGGGACGACCCGCGATGCCATCGAGGTGCGGCTCGACCTCGGCGGCCTCCCGGTCCTGCTGGTCGACACGGCCGGGCTCCGCGAGACCGCGGAGCCGATCGAGGCGGCGGGCATCGTGCGGACGCGGGCGCGGATCGACACGGCCGATCTGCTGGTCGCCCTTGTGCCCCCCGGCGGCGGCGTCCCGGATCTCGGGCCGGCGCGCTGTCCGGTCCTGACCGTCCGGACCAAAGCCGATCTTTTTGCCGGCTCAGAACAGGCCGGGAATCCGGCCGACGTGGCGGTCTCGGCCCATACTGGTGCCGGCATGGGCGCCCTGCTCGATGCCATCCAGGCCGCGGCCGAGGACGGTCTCGGCACCGGCGACGCGCTGATCACCCGCGCCCGGCACAGGGCCGCGCTGGAGGCCTGCCTAGGCCATCTCGACCGCGTCTCGGGGAGTGCCGGCGGCCTGCCGGAGCTGGCCGCAGAGGATCTGCGGCTCGCGGTGCGGGCGCTCGGCGCGGTCGCGGGCCATGTCGGCGTCGAGGACGTCCTCGACCGGCTGTTCAGCGGGTTCTGCATCGGGAAATAGATTTAAAGCCGGCAACCAATCGAGCTGGAATCGGGCCCGACCCGGCGTCGCTACTGGGGGATCCGCAGGATCCGCGGCCGCCAGATCCCGAGCGCCACGTTCGCGGTCGCGACCGCCAGCAGGACCCAGAGGGTGCCGCGCTCGCCGGTCAGCGAGACGGCCAGCACCGCGGGATCGACGAGGCCCGCCAGCGCGCGGGCGCTCTGCTCCGCCTCCTGCTTCATCGGGCCCTGGACGTAGACCAGCCCACCCTCGAACATCAGGACGCCGGTGGCGAGCTTCACCCACGCCCAGCCGGCGTTGAGGAAGGCGCGGTTCAGCGCCATCGCCAGCAGGCCCGACATCAGCGTCACCGCCAGGGCGGGCAGGAAGATCCAGGTGGCGACCGCGCCCATCGCGCCCCGCGTCGCCGCGTAGCCCGCTAGGGCGGACGGCGCGGGCGACAGGCTCAGCATGACGACCAGGGACGCCATGGCCCCCAGCAGCCCCGCGGACCCCATCGTGTGGAGGAATTTCAGCAGGCGTCGCACGGCGTCTCACCCGGGCCGTTTCGGCGCAGCCTAGCGCGGGGCGTCGGGGGGCGATAGCGGCGCGCCGGTCGCAGGGCTTCCGGCCGGAACCCTCCGCCGTCCTCGGGAGCGCGGCGAAGCGATCCAGCAGCGCCGGGCCTCGCCGGGACGCGCTGTCCTCGGTCGCTTCGCTGCGCCCGCGAGGACGGAGCGGACCGTTAGCTCCGGAGGCCCGGCGCCTCCTGGCCGGTGCGGGCCACGTACTCGGTGTAGCCGCCGCCGTACTGGTGGATGCCCTCCGGCGTGACCTCGAGCACCCGGTTCGAGAGGGCGGCCAGGAAGTGCCGGTCGTGGGACACGAACAGCATCGTCCCCTCGTAATTGGCCAGCGCCTCGATCAGCATCTCCTTGGTGCCCATGTCGAGGTGGTTGGTCGGCTCGTCGAGCACCAGGAAATTCGGCGGGTCGTAGAGCATCAGCGCCATGACCAGCCGGGCCTTCTCGCCGCCCGAGAGCACCCGGCAGCGCTTCTCGACGTCGTCGCCCGAGAAGCCGAAGCAGCCGGCCAGCGCCCGCAGCGACCCCTGGCCGGCCTGCGGGAAGGAATCCTCCAGGGTCTGGAACACCGTGCGGTCGCCGTCGAGCAGGTCCATGGCGTGCTGGGCGAAGTAGCCGAGCTTGACGCTGCCGCCGACCGTGACCGAGCCGTCGTCGGGCGCGGTGGTGCCGGTGACGAGCTTGAGCAGCGTCGACTTGCCGGCGCCGTTGATGCCCATCACGCACCAGCGCTCCTTGCGCCGCACCGAGAAGTCGAGTCCCTCGTAGATCGTGCGGCTGCCGTAGCGCTTGTTCACGCCCTTGAGCATCACGACGTCGTCGCCCGAGCGCGGTGCCGGCTGGAATTCGAAGGCCACCGATTGCCGCCGCCGGGGCGGCTCGACGCGCTCGATCTTGTCGAGCTTCTTCACCCGGCTCTGCACCTGGGCGGCGTGGGAGGCCCGGGCCTTGAACCGCTCGATGAAGGCGATCTCCTTCGCCAGCATCGCCTGCTGGCGCTCAAACTGCGCCTGCTGCTGCGCTTCGTTGAGCTTCCGCTGGCCCTCGTAGAAGGCGTAGTCGCCCGAGTAGGTGGTCAGCGCGCCGCCGTCGATCTCGATGACCTTGGTGACGATGCGGTTCATGAACTCGCGGTCGTGCGAGGTCATCAGCAGGGCGCCGTCGTAGGCCTTCAGGAACGATTCGAGCCAGATCAGGCTCTCGATGTCGAGGTGGTTGGACGGCTCGTCGAGGAGCATCACGTCCGGGCGCATCAGCAGGATCCGCGCGAGCGCGACGCGCATCTTCCAGCCGCCCGAGAGGGCGCCAACGTCGCCGTCCATCATCTCCTGGCTGAAGCTCAGCCCGTCGAGCACCTCGCGGGCCCGGCCCTCCAGGGCGTAGCCGTCGAGCTCCTCGAACCGGGCCTGGACCTCGCCGTAGCGCTCGACCAGGGCGTCCATCTCGTCGGCGCGGTCCGGGTCGGCGAGCGCCGCGCCGAGCTCGGCGAGCTCGGCCGCGACCGCGCTCACCGGGCCGGCGCCGTCCATCACCTCGGTGACGACGCTGCGGCCCGACATCTCGCCGACGTCCTGGCTGAAATAGCCGATGGTGATGCCCCGGTCGGCCGCGACCTGCCCCTCGTCGGGCTGCTCCTGGCCGATGATCATCCGGAACAGGGTGGTCTTGCCGGCCCCGTTCGGGCCGACCAGGCCGACCTTCTCGCCCCGCTGGAGGGCGGCCGAGGCCTCGATGAAGACGAGCTGCCGCCCGTTCTGCTTGGTGATCTTGTCCAGGCGTATCATGGCGGCGGGCGCTGTCCGGGAGGTCGCTGTCCGGAAGGTGTCCGGGAGTATCCCGGCCGCTTACGGCATCGGCCGACGCGGCGCAAAGGCAGGGTGCCGCAGTGCGGGATAACGCTTGCGTCCGGCGCAGGCCTGGGCGCATCCCGGGACCCAGGATGAGGCTCGGCCGTTGCCCTGGGCAACATGAGGATCGCGATGCTGTTCGGTTGGTGGATGACGGGCATGGACATGGCCATGCTGGGGCTGGAGGCGCAGGGCGTCATCGCCCAGCGCATGGCGATGTTCGCCCTCGGCGGCCCCGCGGCCCAGGCCGAGGCGCAGCTCATGGTGACGGAGAAGATGCTGGCCGCCGGCGAGGCGGCCCTCATGCTCGCCGCAGGCGCCTCGAACGGCAAGGTGATCCGCAGCTACCGGCGGAAGGTCCAGGCGAACGCGCGGCGGCTGAGCCGGGGGTGAGGCCCGTGCCCGCCGGGTCTCGGCGCGCCGTCATCGCGGGCGCAGCGAAGCAATCCAGCGGCGCCACATCCGGCGACGTCACGTTACCCTGGGTCGCTTCGCTGCGCTCGCGATGACGGGGGCGGCTCGTGAAGCCGCGATCCGCCTTCAGTTATTGGCCGTCCGGAACGTGTCGCAGGACTTGGTCTGGCCGCTCTTGTAGCCGGCCATGAACCAGCGCTGGCGCTGGGCCGAGGAGCCATGGGTGAAGGAATCCGGCACCACGTAGCCCCGCGAGCGCTGCTGCAGCGCGTCGTCGCCGATCTGCGCGGCGGCGTTCAGCGCCTCGTCGATGTCGCCCTGCTCGAGCTCGGCGTACTTGTCGTTGGAGTTCTTGGCCCAGACGCCGGCGAGGCAGTCGGCCATCAGCTCGATCCGCACCGAGAGGGCGTTCGCCTCGGTCTTGCTGGAGGCCTGCTGCTGGCGCTGCTGGACCTTGCCGAGGATGCCGAGCACGTCCTGGACGTGGTGGCCGACCTCGTGGGCGATCACGTACGCGTAGGCGAAGTCGCCCTTCACGCCGAACTTCGAGGCCATCTCCTTGAAGAAGCCGGTGTCGAGATAGACCTTCTTGTCGAGCGGGCAGTAGAACGGGCCCATCGCGGCCTGGGCCGAGCCGCAGCCGGAGCGCGTGCCGCCGGTGTAGAGCACCAGCGTCGTCGGGGTGTACTGCTTGCCGGTCTGCTGCGGCAGGATCTGACTCCACACGTCCTCGGTGTTGCCGAGGATCTTGGAGGCGAACCGGCCGCTCTCGTCGGTCGGGGCCTGGCGCCGCTTGGCCTGGGTCTGCGGGTCGACCTGCTCCTGCTGGCCGCGGCCGCCGCCGCCGATCTGCTGGGCCCCGCCGATCAGGATCGCCGGGTTGATGCCCGTGAAGTAGCTGATGATCAGCAGCACCACGATGGTGCCGATGCCGAGCCCGCCGGCGCCGCCGCCGGGAAAGCCCATGCCGCCACCGCCGCCGCCCTCGCCCCGGCGATCCTCGACGTTGTCGGAGCTGCGTAGATCTTCCCAGCGCATGGTTGGGTCCCGCCATCGGTGCTGCGCCGGCCGCCTCGGGCGGGCCGGGATTGGCTGTGCGTCGTCGTGTCCGGCCGATGGCGCGCCAGCAGCGGGAACGAAGCTCTAATGGCGGGAGGGGAGAGCCGGTTCCGTCACTCCGGTCAAGCTCGCGGTCACGCTTTCCCGTCGAGGAGGGCGCGCAGGGACCGGAAGTCCCGCCACGCGAGGCGCTTCTGGACCGGCTGGCGCAGCAGGAAGGCCGGGTGGAGCGTGGCGAGCAGCTTCACCTCGCGGCTCGGCAACTTGTACGGGAAGAGGCGGCCTCGGGTCCGCAGGATGCCGTCCTTGGTGCCGGTCAGCGTCTGGGTCGCGGGCGCGCCGAGGCAGACGATGATGTCCGGGTCGACGAGCTCGATCTGGCGCTCCACGAACGGCCGGCACACCGCCACCTCCTGGGGGGTCGGGTTGCGGTTGCCGGGCGGCCGCCAGGGCACGATGTTTCCGATATAGGCGCTCGTCCGGTCGAGCCCGACCGCCTTCATCATCTTGTCGAGGAGCTGGCCCGAGCGGCCCATGAACGGCTTGCCGATCCGGTCCTCGTCGGCGCCGGGCGCCTCGCCGAGAAACATCACCCGCGCCTCGGGATTGCCGTCGGCGAAGACGAGGTTCTTCGCCGTGAACCGCAGCGGGCAGGCGTCGAAATCCGCGAGAATCCGCTCGAGTTCGTCGAGGGACTTGGCCTGCCCCGCCCGGGCGCGGGCGTCGCTCGCGGCCTCGTCGGGCTGGGCGCTGGCGGCGCGGCCGAAGGTGCGCGGCGCCGCGGTGGGCGCGGCCGTGCCCGGGGGCGCCGATCCGGGGGGCGGCACGAGCGTGTTGGCGACCGGGCTGACCGGCGGCTGCTCGGCGGCCCGGGGGGGCGCCCGGCGCGGCGGGCGCAGGGTAGGCGCGGGCGTGTCGGCCTCGTTGAAGCGGTCGTGCGGCTGCTCGTCGAGCGCCGCGTCGGCCCCGGCCTCCACGTGGAAGTCGAGATAGGCGATCAGGTCGGCTTGCGCGTCGGTGGGGCTCGGCATGGGACTCAGCATGTGGGATCGCCGGGGCCTGTGGACAACTCGCCGAATCGGTCCGGGTGGCAAGGACTTGCGTGACCGAACAGCGCGGCGCGGCGCAGCGCTGTGACGCCGTCCCCTGCGGCAAAGGGAACTTTGCCTTGAGCTTGAGCGTCGGCAACTTGCCTTTCTAGCTTGGAATCGCTTGAGACGGCATCAGGAAGGCCGGCCCGGCGACGAACCGGGCGCCGGAACAAGAAAAGGAACCCGAGGATGGCGCTGCCCGAACGCGAGAGCATGGATTTCGACGTGGTCGTGGTGGGCGCCGGCCCGGCCGGCCTCGCCACCGCGATCCGCCTGAAGCAGCGCGCCGCCGAAATCGGCGAGGAGATCTCGGTCGTCGTCGTCGAGAAGGGCTCGGAGGTCGGCGCCCACATCCTGTCGGGGGCGGTGATCGACCCGATCGGCCTCGACCGGCTCCTGCCGGAGTGGCGCCAGGACCCGGAGCGGCCGCTCAAGACGGAGGTGCAGCGCGACGAGTTCATGATGCTCACCAAGAACAGCGGCATCACCCTGCCGAACGTGTTCTTCCCCAAGCTCATGTCGAACCACGGCAACTTCGTCGGCTCGCTCTCGAACGTCTGCAAGTACCTCGGCGCCCAGGCGGAGGCGCTCGGCGTCGAGATCTACCCGGGCTTCCCGGCCTCCGAGGTGCTGTTCGACGCGAACGGCGCGGTGGCGGGCGTCGCCACCGGCGATCTCGGCATCGGCCGGTCCGGCGAGCCGCGCGAGGACTACACCCGCGGCATGGAGCTGCGCGCCAAGTACACGGTGTTCGGCGAGGGCGCCCGCGGCAACCTGACCAAGGGTCTGATCCAGCGGTTCGAACTCAACCGGCACAGCGACCACTTCAAGTACGGGCTCGGCGTGAAGGAGCTCTGGCAGCTCGCGCCCGGCAAGTTCGAGCCCGGGCTGGTGCAGCACACGATGGGCTGGCCGCTGCCCAACAAGGCCGGCGGCGGCTCCTGGCTCTACCACTTCGATGACCACCTGCTCTCGGTCGGCTTCGTCACGCACCTGAACTACGAGAACCCGACCCTGTCGCCGTTCGAGGAGTTCCAGCGCTTCAAGACCCACCCGATGATCGCCGAGACCTTCGAGGGCGCCAAGCGCATCGGCTACGGCGCGCGCGCCATCATGGAGGGCGGCTGGCAGTCGGTGCCCAAGCTGGTCTTCCCCGGCGGGTGCCTCGTCGGATGCTCGGCCGGCTTCGTGAACGTGCCGCGGATCAAGGGCTCGCACAACGCGGTGCTGTCCGGCATGCAGGCGGCCGACGCCATCGCGGACGCCCTGAAGGCGGGCCGCGCCGGCGACGAGCTCACCGCCTACGAGGCCGGATGGCGCGACAGCCCGATCGGGCAGGACCTGAAGGCGGTGCGCAACGTCAAGCCGCTCTGGTCCAAGTACGGCACGCTGGTCGGCGTCGGCCTGGGCGGGATCGACATGTGGGCGACCAGCATCCTCGGCGCCTCGCCGTTCGGCACGCTGTCCCACGGCAAGCCGGATCACGCCTGCCTCAAGCCGCTCTCGGAGGTGACGCCGATCGTCTATCCGAAGCCGGACGGCAAGCTGACCTTCGACCGGCTCTCCTCGGTCTACCTGTCGAACACCAACCACGAGGAGGACCAGCCGCCCCACCTGAAGGTCCGCGATATGGAGCTGCAGAAGCGCTCCGAGCACGACGTCTACGGCGGCCCGTCCGGCCGCTACTGCCCGGCCGGCGTCTACGAGTGGGTGGAGGATTCTTCAGCCAGCGACGGCGTGCGCTACCAGATCAACGCGCAGAACTGCGTCCACTGCAAGACCTGCGACATCAAGGATCCGAACCAGAACATCGACTGGGTGACGCCGGAGGGTCCGGGCGGGCCGAACTACCCGAACATGTGAGGTCAGCCCTCGGCCGAGGGGCCGAGGCTCACGTCTTTGCGAGCGCAACGAAGCAATCCAGTGAACCGCTCCGTGGGCAGACGTCCCGCCGCCCTGGGTCGCTTCGCTGCGCTCGCGATGACGGGACGGCCGACCAACCCGGCCTCAACCCCCGCGCCATCCTTTCGCCTTGCGGGGCTGGCGGGATGGGTTCAGTGTCCCCAACGTTTTTTCGGGGATGCCCCGCCATTCTCGCGCCCGGCCCCCGACGGGCCGGCGCCCAGGAGCCGCGATCGGTTCATGATGATGACACGCGCCCGCCGGAGCGTTTCGGCGCTCGCCCTGCTGCTCGCCGCCGGGCTCCCGCAGACCGTGCTCGCCGCGCAGCCGAAGGAATCGACCCCGGTGCTCGACTACGAGCCCGCGGACTCGCTCGAGGGCAACTTCCTCTCCGCCTACATCGCGGGCGCGTCGCGGGACACGGCGGCGGCGGCGACCTTCTACCGCGAGGCGGTGAAGGCCGACCCGCGCAACGCGGAACTCGTCGAGCGCGCCTTCATCTCGCTGCTGGCCGACGGCGCCCTGCCGGACGCGTTCCGCACCGCCGAGAAGCTGATCGCCCGCGATCCGACCAACGGCCTCGCCAACCTCTCCCTCGGGGTGCGCCAGATCAAGGCCGGCCAGTGGGCCGCCGCCCGCCAGAACTTTTCCCGGAGCGGCCGGGGCGCCGCCACGGACCTGACCGCGACGCTGCTCACCGCCTGGTCCTACGCGGGCGCCGGCGACAGCAAGAAGGCGCTGGAGACGGTCAACAAGCTCCGGGGCGAGCGCTACTACAACACCTTCCGGGACTACCATGCCGGCCTGATCGCCTCGGTGACCGGCGACAACGCCGAGGCCGAGCGCCGCCTCAAGGCCGCCTACGACGCCGACCACAACACCCTGCGCATCGTCGACGCCTACGCCCGCATGGAGGCCAGCCTCGGCCGCACCGACCTGGCGATCCAGGCCTATTCCGACTTCGATCAGCTCTCGCCGCGCCACCCGCTGGTGCGCGACGCCCTCGAGAAGCTGAAGGACGGCAAGCCGCTCACGCGGCTGATCGGCACCGCCCAGGAGGGCGCCGCCGAGGTGCTGTACGGGCTGGGCTCCGCCGGCTCGACCCAGGGCGACGAGCTGCCCGCGGTGATCTACCTGCGGCTCGCCCTCTACCTCGCCCCCGACCACGCGCTGGCCCGGCTGACGCTCGCCGACACGCTCGACCGGATGAAGCAGCCCGAGCGCGCCAACGAGGCCTACGCGCAGATCCCGGCCAATTCCCCGCTCAAGCTCAACGCCGACATCCAGATCGGCCTGAACCTGGAGCAGATGGGCAAGGGCGACGAGGCGCTGGCCCATCTCGACGCGGCGATGAAGGCCCACCCGGACGACATCGACGTCATCACCGCGCTGGGCAACGTGCAGCGCGCCCGCAAGAAGTACGAGGAGGCGGCGGCCACCTACACCCGCGCCATCGACCTGATCGGGAACCGGCCGCAATCCAGCTACTGGACGACCTACTATTTCCGCGGCACCGCCTACGAGCGCGCCAAGCAGTGGCCGAAGGCCGAGGCCGACCTGAAGAAGGCCCTGTCCCTGGTGCCGGCCAACCAGCCGGCCGCCAAGGCCCAGGTGATGAACTACCTCGGCTATTCCTGGGTCGACCAGAACATCAACATCGACGAGGCGTTCAAGCTGCTGCAGCAGGCCGCCGACGCGAGCCCGCGGGACGGCATGATCGTCGACAGCCTCGGCTGGGCCTATTACCGCCTCGGCCGCTGGGACGACGCGGTGCGCGAGCTGGAGAAGGCGGTCGAGCTGAAGCCCGGCGATCCGACCATCAACGACCACCTCGGCGACGCCTACTGGCGCTCGGGCCGGCGCCTCGAGGGCAAGTTCCAGTGGCAGCACGCCAAGGACCTGAACCCCGAGCCGGACGACCTCACCCAGATCAACGCGAAGTTGAAGGACGGGCTGCCCGACATCGAGAAGCCCACCGCCACCGCCGAGACGGTGCCGGCGCCGGTCGCCGCCCCGCACAATCCCGACAACCCGGAACTCCCGAAGGGCGCCCCCCAGCCGCACGAGGCGCCGGGCTCCGCCGACAAGGCCAAGAAGTCGGGGGGCTAGGCCTCCCGCCAAGTACCGCCTCGGGGCGGTGCGGCTGCCGCGCCGTCCCGACGATACGCGGGCCATTTCGGGACGCGAGGCCGCGAGATCCGGCCCGCGCCCGCCGCCCTGTCGCGGCTTCGGGCGCCCGCGCTGCGGCCCGGAGGCCGTAGGTCGAGCGACCTAATTGCCCACCGATCCGCGCCCGCTATCGTCGCGCCTCCGCAACGTTCCGGAGTGCGACGTGAGAGCGCTGAAGCCTGTCTGTGTCCTGCTGGCCCTCGCCTGCGCGGCGTCCGGGATCGGGGCCTATCCCGCGCGGGCGCAGGACGCGGCGGCGGCGCCGAAGGCCTTCGCGCTCGATTCCGTTCCCGTCTCGGACGCGCCGCTCGGTCGCTTTCCCTACTTCGCGCTGCCCGACGGCTACCAGCCGGTGAACCCGCCCGAGACGCGGGAATTCGGGCATTTCCTGTTCTGGACCGGCGCAGCGCTCCACGAGGTCGAAGGCAAGGTCTTCCAGTCCCTGATCGGTCCCAAGGACGGCAAGACCTACTCTGCCTACGAGCTGAAGAAGAACATCGAGGCCGTGCTGACGCAGGCCGGCGGCCGGAAGATCGCCGACGGCCGGATCCCCAACTCCGTGACGGAGACGCTGCCGGAGGAGATCCGGATCGGGATGTATGAGGGCCTGGGCGACGTCTACAACGTGCCCGCCCAGACCTGGGTGATCCGTCGGCCGGACCGGCAGATCTGGGTGCATTTCGTGCCCGACAGCTTCACCGCGGCCTGGACGATCCTCGAGACGAAGCCGTTCGTGCAGACCGCCGCCCTCCTGCCCGCCGAGCGGCTGAAGCAGGATCTCGACAAGACCGGGAAGGCGGTGATCCAGGTCAACTTCGCCACCGACAGGACCGAGATCCTGCCGGCCTCCGCCCCGCAGATCGACGCGGTGGCGGCCCTGCTGCGGACGGATCCCGGCCTGCGGCTCGCGATCAACGGCTACACGGACGGGACCGGGGCCGCTTCGCATAACCAGGCCCTGTCCGACGGCCGTGCCAGAGCGGTCATGGCGAGGCTCGTCGGCGCCGGCATCGCGAAGGACCGGCTGAAGGCCAAGGGCTTCGGTTCAGCCAGCCCGGTCGCCGCGGACGACAGCGAGGCGGGGCGGGCGCAGAACCGGCGCGTCGAGCTGGTCAAGTTCTGAGCGGCGCGGGCGCGCGAAGACCCCCGGCGGCCGGGCTCGGACGGACCATCCGGGAGCGCGCCGGCGTCGGAGCGGGGGACAGCGCGATCGACAAGAGTATTTTGTCCGCCAGCTCATAAAAATCGACGCGCATTTTCGCGAGCTTTGACGCACAGTGCGTGGCCGTTCGCGGGCGGCCACGCCGCGTCCCGCCCGGCAGGAGATTCGCACGGCAAGAGCCGGCGGGCGGGCACGTGCCCGCGACCCAGGGAGGAAGGCCCATGCCGTCAGACATCGAGATCGCCCGCGCCGCGACCCTGAAGCCGATCGCGCAGGTCGCCGAGAAGCTCGGCATCCCGGATGACGCGCTCCACAATTACGGCAAGCACATCGCCAAGATCGACCACGGCTACATCGCCGGGCTGGAGAGCCGGAAGCCCGGCAAGCTCGTGCTGGTCACCGCGATCTCCCCGACGCCCGCGGGCGAGGGCAAGACCACCACCACGGTGGGCCTGGGCGACGCCCTGAACCGCATCGGCGAGAAGACCATGATCTGCCTGCGCGAGCCCTCGCTCGGGCCGTGCTTCGGCATGAAGGGCGGCGCGGCCGGCGGCGGCAAGGCGCAGGTCGTGCCGATGGAGCAGATCAACCTGCACTTCACCGGCGACTTCCACGCCATCACGTCGGCCCACAGCCTCGCGGCCGCGCTGATCGACAACCACGTCTACTGGGCGAACGAGCTCAATATCGACGTCCGCCGCATCCACTGGCGCCGGGTCGTCGACATGAACGACCGGGCCCTGCGCGCGATCAACCAGTCGCTCGGCGGCGTCGCCAACGGATTCCCCCGCGAGGACGGGTTCGACATCACGGTGGCCTCCGAGGTGATGGCGGTGTTCTGCCTCGCCAAGGACCTCGCCGACCTGGAGGAGCGCCTCGGCCGGATCGTCATCGCCGAGACCCGCGACCGCAAGCTCGTCACCCTCAAGGACGTGAAGGCCACCGGCGCCATGACGGTGCTGCTCAAGGATGCCCTGCAGCCGAACCTCGTGCAGACCCTCGAGGGCAACCCGGCGCTGATCCACGGCGGCCCCTTCGCCAACATCGCCCACGGCTGCAACTCGGTGATCGCCACGCGGGCCGGCCTGCGGCTCGCCGACTACACGGTGACGGAGGCCGGCTTCGGCGCCGATCTCGGCGCCGAGAAGTTCCTGGACATCAAGTGCCGGCAGGCGGGCCTGACCCCCTCGGCCGTGGTGGTGGTGGCGACGGTCCGCGCCCTCAAGATGCACGGCGGCGTCGACAAGAAGAACCTCGGGTCCGAGAACATCGATGCCCTGGAGAAGGGTTTCGCCAATCTCGCCCGTCACGTCACCAACCTGCGCGGCTTCGGCCTGCCGGTGGTGGTCGGCGTCAACCACTTCCACGCCGACACCGACGCCGAGCACGCCAAGCTCAAGGACCTGTGCCGCGAGCGGCTCGACGTGGAGGCGATCACCTGCCGCCACTGGGCCGAAGGCGGTGCCGGGGCCGAGGAACTCGCCCGCGCGGTGGTCAAGCTCAGCCAGGCCGAGCCGGCGCCGATCCGCCACGCCTACGAGACCGAGAGCCGGCTCACCGACAAGATCCGGGCGATCGCCACCAAGCTGTACGGCGCCGCCGACATCCAGATCGAGACCAAGGCCGCCGGCAAGCTCGCCACCTTCGAGAAGGACGGCTACGGCCACCTGCCGATCTGCATGGCCAAGACCCAGTACTCCTTCTCCACCGACCCGACCCTGATGGGCGCCCCCGAGGGCCACATCGTCGGCGTGCGCGACGTCCGGCTCTCGGCCGGCGCGGGCTTCGTGGTGGCGATCTGCGGGGAGATCATGACCATGCCGGGCCTGCCCCGGGTGCCGGCCGCCGACACGATCCGGCTCGACGCCAACGGGCAGATCGACGGGCTGTTCTGAGAAACGTCGCACGGGGCTCGCCCACGGGCGGGCCCCGCCGTTCGTCGTTGCGAGCGGAGCGAAGCAATCCAGGGACACACCGCATCCGGAGATCGCGCGCTGCCCTGGGTCGCTGCGCTCGCGATGACGGAGCGGGTCGGATCAGGGGCCGCCCCTACGCGTCCCCGAACAAGTCCACTGCCAGCCGGGAATGCGCCTCGCGCAGCATCCCGGTATCGACTCCGAGCGGCTGCCCGTCGATCACCCGCCAGCGCCCCGCGACCATCACCCGGTCGGCCCGGGTGGCGCCGCACAGGACGAGCGCCGCCAGCGGGTCGTGGGCACCGGAGAAGCGCAGCTCGTCCAGGGTGAACAGGGCGAGGTCCGCCTCGCGGCCCGGCGCGATCCGGCCGATATCGGAGCGGCCGAGGCAGGCGGCCGAGCCCTCGGTCGCCCAGCGCAGGGCGTCGAGATGCGTCACGGCCTCCGCCCCGTAGGTGAGCCGGTTGATCATGAGGGCGTGGCGCACCCCCTCCATCAGGTTCGAGCTGTCGTTCGAGGCCGAGCCGTCGACGCCGAGGCCGACGGGCGCGCCCGCCGCCTCCAGCTCGCAGGTGCGGCAGCGGCCCGAGGCCAGGGTCATGTTCGAGGTCGGGCAGTGACAGACACCGACGCCGGCCGCGCCGAGCCGCGCGACCTCGGCATCGGTGAAGTGGATGCCGTGCGCGAGCCAGACCCGGTCGCTCAGCCAGCCGACCTCTTCGAGGTACTCCACCGGGCGGCAGCCGAACATCTGCTGGCAATAGGCCTCCTCGTCGCGCGTCTCGCCGAGATGGGTGTGCAGCCGGCACCCGCTGCGGGCGGCGAGCTCCGCGCTCGCGCGCATCAGGCGCTCGGTCACCGAGAAGGGCGAGCAGGGGGCGAGGGCGATCTGCACCATCGCCCCGGGGGCGGGATCGTGGAACAGGTTCAGCACCCGCTCGCAGTCCGAGAGGATCGCGTCGTCGTCCTGAGTCAGGGCCGCGGGCGACAGGCCGCCCGCCCGGTCGGACAAGCTCAGGGAGCCGCGGGTGAGCGCGGCCCGGATCCCGAGGTCGCGGGCCTCCGCGACCTGGATGTCCATCGACGCCTCGAGGCCCTTCGGGAACAGGTAGTGGTGGTCGCCCGCCGTGGTGCAGCCCGAGAGCAGCAGCTCGGTGAAGGCGACCCGCGTGGCGAGCCGGAACGCCTCCGGGGTGATCCGCCCCCAGACCGTGTAGAGCGCCTCCAGCCAGGGGAAGAGCGGCTTGTTGAGCGCCAGCGGATGGGCGCGGGTCAGCGTCTGGAAGGCGTGGTGGTGGGTGTTGATCAGCCCCGGGATGACCACGTGGCGCGACGCGTCGAAGGTCGCATCCACGGGCGCGGCGGGCCGCGCGCCCGCCGGCACGCACTCGACGATCCGGGTGCCCGCCACCACGATCCCGCCGCCGGCGGCCTCGGCCAGGACGGCGCGCGGGTCGCGGATCCAGAGGCGTCCCGATCCCGGTTCCCCTGCCTCGGCCATGCGCGTCCGCTCCCGTCGCCCGAGGGCCTGCGTAGCGGAGGCGTCGGACCGGGGGCAATCCCGCGGGTACACGCTTGAGGATCCGGGGCGGTCGGCGCCCCGGCCGCCCCGGCCAGGGTTGACGGGCCCCGGCCGCCTTGAGAAACGTCATGGGGACTGACCTATCACCCGTTGGGAGCGGCCGCGCCGTGACACGGACAGCCCCGCGCGAGGAGATGTTCGCGCCGAAACCCGTCCCGGGCGCCGCGCCGGCCGCCCTCGGCAGCGACGACCTGATCGAGCTCCTGTTCTTCGCCTACCGGGATTTCGTCGGCGATCCGGACAGGATCCTGGCCGATTACGGGTTCGGCCGCGCCCACCACCGGGTGCTGCACTTCGTCGACCGGTACCCGGGCCTGACGATCGCCGAGCTCCTCGACATCCTGCGCATCACCAAGCAGAGCCTGAACCGGGTGCTCAAGGACCTGATCGGGCAGGGCTACGTCGCGCAGAAGCCCGGTTCCAGCGACCGGCGCCAGCGCCTCCTGTACTGCACTGAGGCCGGCGCCGGGCTCGCGGCCGACCTGACGCGGGTCCAGGCCCGCCGCCTCGCCCGGGCGCTCGCGGCGCCGGATGCCCGGGGCTCCCCGGAGGACTTCCTGATGGCGATGATCGAGCCGGAGGACCGGCCGGCGGTCCAACGCCTGATGGCGCGGCGCGGGGGCGGGGCCGAGGGGCAGGTCGACGCGGAGGAGCCCGCGTGAGCCACGCCGCCCGGTCCGACCTGCCCGACGAGGCGCCCCACGTCCTCGTGGTCGACGACGACCGCCGCCTGCGCGAATTGCTCGCCCGCTACCTCACCGACCAGGGCTTCCGGGTCACCGCGGCGGCGAGCGCCGCGGAGGCGCGCGCCCGGGCCCAGAGCGTCGTGTTCGACGCCATGGTGCTCGACGTGATGATGCCCGGCGAGAACGGCTTCGACTACGCGCGCAGCGTCCGCGAGACCTCGCGCGTGCCGATCCTGATGCTCACGGCCCGCTCCAACCCGAACGACCGGGTGATGGGGCTGGAGATCGGCGCGGACGATTACCTGCCAAAACCGTTCGAGCCGCGGGAGCTGACGCTGCGGCTCAACAACATCATCAAGCGCAGCGTGCGGCCCCGCGCGGCCTCCGCCGAGGCCGTGACCTTCGGGCCCTTCGCGTTCCGGATCGACCGGGGCGAGCTGCGCCGGGACGACGAGCTGATCCGCATCACCGAGCGCGAGCGCGAGATCCTGACGATCCTGGCGACGGCGGGCGGCGCCAATGTCGAGCGCGAGCAGCTCGCCGGTCCGGGCGGCGCGGCGGCGGAGCGCACCGTCGACGTGCAGATCAACCGCCTGCGTCGCAAGACCGAGGTCGATCCCGCCAACCCGGTCTTCCTGCAGACTGTGCGGGGCGTCGGCTACCGGCTCGCGGTGGATTGAGCCGCCTGCGGGCCGCCGGGCGGCTCAGACCACCCGCGGCGTGTCGGGTTTCAGCTTGAGGGCCTTGGCGATCCGGGTGGACAGGCTCCCCACGATCGCGAGGCTGGCCGACGGGCCGGCGAGGGCGCGGACGGCCTCCACCGCCTCCTCGGCGCTGGGCTTCATCACCGCGTAGACCGTGGCGCCGGGCGCGGCGCCGGCGCCCTCCGCGGTGACGGAGACGAGGAAGGTCGTGTGGCGTCGCCGCGGGCGTCCAGGCATGGTCCAGCATTTGGCATGTCGGCTAACCATCACCAATGCCTGAGACCCGGAGCCGGCCGGGAAACCGCACGCACCCGGCACGATAACCCGTGCCGGGTCTCTCAGATCAGGGCAAGGTCGATGCCGGGAAGCCGCAGCCCGTCGAGGCGCGTGCGCCAGCGCTGACCGGAGGCGACGGGCAGCGCGTCCGTCAGCGTGCCCGTCGTGACGACAGTCCCGGCCGCGAGCGGTGGGGCCACCGGATCGTTAGCCAGCGCATCGACGAGGTGGGCCAGGGCCGCGAGCGGCCCCGTCCCGAGCACGCAGCCGCCACCGCCCCGGTCCGCGACGGCCCCGTCCCGCAGTAGCTCGACGGTGAAGCCCGCGAGCTCGCCGAGCCAGGCCGATCGCGCGTCCGCGGAGATCCGCACCCGCTCGCCCACCACCAGCAGCCCGTGCAGCCCGAAGGCCGCGACGGTGTCGGGCGCCGCGAAGCGCCAGCCCGGATAGAGCGACTGCACGATCTCGAAGCCGCTCGCCGCCCAGTCGAGGCAGGCGATCAGCGCCGCGGCATCCATGCCGGGCTCGGGCGCGCGCGCCAGCCCGAACACGATCTCCGGCTCGATCCGCGGCTCGACGAAGGCGGTGAGCGGCACCGGCCCCGACAGGGCGGCCCGGTCGCGCAGGGTCGTGTCGTAGACGTGCCCCCAGATCGGCGCGCGGACGCCGTAGCGCTCCCACAGGGTCGTGTTGGTGAAGCCGATCTTGTAGCCGACCGGCCGCTCGCCCCGCTCCCCGCGCAGGACCCGGACCGCCTCGGCCACCCGATAGGCCGCCGGCAGGTCGAGGGCCGGATCCCAGTCGGTCAGCGGCGCGATCGGGCGGCGATGCTCGTGCGCGGAGAGGATCGTGCGGGCATGGGCCGCGGCGGAGATCGGCTCGGTCATCGGCGCACGGCGTGAGGGCCGACGGGGCGGCACCCGCGCCGGGCCGCCTCCAGCGCGGCCGGCCGATCTTACCCGAGGTGACCGTCGCCGGGAACGCGCGCTCTGTCGCTGCGCCGCCGACGCTCGCCGGCCCGTCCCCTGCGCGGAGCGCGCTCCCGGGGCGTTCGCTCCCGGCCCCGCCGCCCGCAGCATATTTTCATTAGAGGAATACCAAAATACGTTTCTTAAAGATGTGTCATCGGAGGCACATACTGCTCACGGATCCGTGATAGCTGGGCATCGGCGCGTATCTTCGCCCAGTAATTCCTGTTTAGAGTCGGTACAATGTCGAGATATGTCAGTGACCGGGCCGGGTCGCGCGCGTTCGATCATGCGGAGAGGCTGCTCCGAATCGGGTTTGTATCGTCGACATCTATACTCACGCTCGGGGCGGCCGCGCTCGCCCAGCCCGCGCCCGCCACGGACATCGAGCTGTCCGAACTCAGCGTGACGGGCGAGGCGCGCGGGCGCAGCCTGAACAGCGACCTGTACGGGCGCGGCGGGGCCACCGGGCCGGTGCCCGGCTACGTCGCCAGCCGCAGTACGGTCGGCACGAAGACCGACACGCCGATCCTGGAGACCGCGCAGTCGGTGTCGGTCATCGGGCGCCAGCAGATCGAGGATCAGAACGCCCTGACCATCAACCAGGCGCTGCGCTTCACGCCGAGCGTCACCACCGAGCAGCGGGGCGGCGCCGGCTCGACGCGCCTGGAGCAGTTCTACATCCGCGGCTTCACCGCGCCGATCTTCCTCGACAACATGGCGCTGCCCGGTAACCGCGACGCCTTCCCCAGCGTCGATCCCTACCGCCTGGAGCGGGTCGACATCATCAAGGGGCCGGCCTCGGTCCTCTACGGGCAGTCCGGTCCGGGCGGCCTCGTCAACCTCGTCTCGAAGGTCCCGCAATTCGTCCGCCACGGCGAGATCTTCGTCCAGGGCGGCGGCTTCAGCGAGGTCCGCGGCGGCTTCGACGTCGGCGGCCCGATCGCGTCCGACATCCCGGGTCTCGCCGACCAGTTCGCCTACCGGGTCATCGGCCTCGGCTGGAACGGCGACGGCCCGGCCGTGACCACCAAGGTCGAGCGCGCCTTCATCAACCCGAGCCTCACGTGGCGGCCTTCCGCCGACACCTCGCTCACGGTCATCGCCAACTACCAGCGCGACCCGTTCTCGGGCTTCTACGGCGGCTTCCCGGCCGTCGGCACGGTGTTCCCGCGCAATTTCGGCAGCGGCGTCTTCGGTCGGCTGCCGGTGAACTTCTACGACGGCGACCGCACCATCGAGCGCTCCGATCGCACGCAGGCCTCCGTCGAGTACCTGTTCGACCACCGGATCACCGAGAACCTGCGCTTCCACTCGGCCGGCCGCTACCTGCGCTCGAACGGCGACTACCGCAGCGTGTTCACGACCTTCGGCGACGTCAACGGCCCGTACACGAGCGGCCCGATCATCGGCCGGTCGGTCGGCGGCACCCAGGTCGACATCGAAGCCTACACGATGGACAACAACTTCATCGCCGATTTCGACACCGGCCCGATCGCCCACACGGCGCTGCTCGGCGTCGACCACCGGACCTTCAGCACGCGGTCCGTCACCGGCCCGTTCCCGGCGACGACGAGCCTGAACGCCCTCGCCCCCGACCACGACCTGCCGATCCGGTTCCCCGCCTTCACGTCGACCTCGCGGATCGACGCGCAGCAGACCGGCGTGTACTTCCAGGATCAGGCGAAGTTCGACCGCTTCATCCTGACGCTCGGCGGCCGCTACGACACCGCCCGGCAGACCGGCCCGACCCGCACCTTCGCGCCGAACGGGCTGACCATCCAGGACGTCCCGGCCGAGGCCTTCACCGGCCGCGCCAGCCTGCTCTACCTGTTCGACAGCGGCGTCGCCCCGTACGTCTCCTACAGCGAGGCGTTCGAGCCGATCGTCAACGGGCGGATCTTCGACGCCGCCTTCGGCTCGGCCGGGCGCATCCCCGTCCCGATCGCCAGCAACCAGTACGAGGCCGGCATCAAGTACCAGCCGCCCGGCACCGACATCCTACTGACCACCGCGTTCTTCGACATCCGCCGCTCGAACGCCACCACCACCGACCCGGTCAATCCCGGCTTCGTCGTGCAGACCGGCGAGGTCGGCGTGCAGGGCGTCGAGTTCGAGGCGCGGGCCACCCTTGCCGAGGGCCTCAGCCTGATCGGCGGCTTCTCGCTCCTCGACATCCGCAACGTCCGCGACACCGGCTTCACCACGAACGACCTGACCCGCCGGCAGGTGCCACTCCAGGGCCTGCGGCCGGTGCAGGTGCCGGACACGACGGCCTCGCTGTTCGTCGACTACCGCTTCACCGACGGCCCGTTCATCGGCCTCGGCCTCGGCGGCGGCGTGCGCTACCTCGGCCCGTCCTGGGGCGATCCCGCCAACACGTTCCAGGTGCCCGAGAGCGTGCTGGTCGACGCCGTCGCCTCCTACGACATGAAGCACCTCGACCCGCGGCTCGCCGGCCTCAGCGCGCAGATCAACGTGCAGAACCTGCTCGACGAGCGCTACGTGACCGGCTGCTTCACCTACTCGGGCTGCTATTACGGCCTGCCGCGCACGGTCTACGCGACCCTGCGCTACCGCTGGTGAGGCGGCCGCCGTGGGCAAGACCTTCCGGCAGTCGATGGCGTGGCTCCACGCCTGGTCGGGCCTCGTCGTCGGCTGGGTGCTGTTCGCCGTCTTCGTGACGGGCACGGCGAGCTACTACCGGCCCGAGATCTCGCAGTGGATGCGGCCCGAGCTCCGCACCGACCGGACCTTCGGGCCGGCGGAGCTCGCGGCGGCGGCCGAGCGCGGCGTCGCCCACCTGCAGGCCCATGCGGGCGGCGCGCGGACGTGGTTCCTCGCGCTGCCGCGGCCGGACCGGCCGGTGCTGGAGCTGTTCTGGCGGACCGGCCCGGGCCGCCCGCCCGGCCACGTCCTCTTGGATCCCGACAGCGGCGCGCCGGCGGCGGTGCGGGCGACGCGCGGCGGCGACTTCCTCTACCGCTTCCACTTCGAGCTGAACCTGCCGCCGCTCTGGGGCCGCTGGATCGTCGGCGCCTGCGCGATGATCATGCTGGTGGCGCTGATCTCGGGGATCGTCACCCACCGGCGCATCTTCGCCGACTTCTTCACCTTCCGCCGGGACAAGTCCGCCCAGCGGGGCTGGCTCGACGCGCACAACGTCACGGGCGTGCTCGCCCTGCCGTTCCACCTGATGATCACCTATACCGGGCTCGCCACCCTCATGGTGATGTACGTGCCCTGGGGCCTGAACACGGCCTATCGCGGCGACAGCCAGCGCTACTTCGCCGAGTCCGGCCAGATCACCGCGCCGCGCCCGCCCGCCGGCCAGCCCGGCACGCTCGTGCCGGTCGGGCCGCTGGTGGTCCGCGCCCTGGCGATGCGGCCGGAACCCCTGGAGCGGATCACGGTGGTCAACCCGGCGGACGCGCGCGCCACCGTGGTGGCGGTGTTCGAGGAGCCGCACGGCCTCTCCCACGAGCACCCGCAGATCGCCTTCGACGGCGTGACGGGCGCGGTCCTGGAGGTGCGCGCGGGCGGCCTGCGGCCGGCGACCAAGACGTTCACCGCGATGGTCGGCCTGCACGAGGCGCACTTCGCCGGCCCGGCCCTGCGGGTGCTGTTCTTCCTGTGCGGCCTCGCCGGCAGCGCCATGGTGGCGACCGGGCTGCTGCTCTGGGCGGTGGCGCGCCTGCCCAAGGGGGACGCGCCCCGGGGCTTCGGCCTGCGCCTCGTCCAGGGCCTGAACGTCGCGACGATCGCCGGCCTGCCCGCGGCCGTCGCCGCCTATTTCCTTGCCAACCGGCTGCTCCCCGCCGCGCTGCCCGCGCGGGCGGAGTGGGAGGTCGGGGCCTTCTTCGCCGTCTGGCTTCTCGTCGCCGTGGCGGCGCTCCTGCGCCCGGCCGGGCGGGTCTGGCCGGAGACGCTGACGGCGGCGGCCGCGTTGTACGGCGCCGTCGCGGCCGCGGATGTCGGGCGCCTCGTCGCGCTCCGGCTCGGCGGCGACGCGCCGGTCGAGCCGGTCTTCCTCGCCTTCGACGGCGCGATGCTGGCCCTCGCCGCCCTCATCCTGCTCGCGGTCCGCACGATCGCGCGGCGCGGCGGAGCGTCCCGCGGCCCCGCAAAGGCCGCCGGGCTCTCGATCGCGGGGCACGCGCGGCGGGACCAGGCCCGGCCCGGTATGCCGGTACCGGGAGATCGGGAGCCGATATGATAAAATTGAACTGGTATATTGAACCCAGTGCGGCGAATTAATTCAAAATAACTCCCGAAGCCTGACATATATCGGATGCGCGTCGACTGTATCTGTGCAGAATGGTTCGGCCGGCATGCCAGCCGGTCGCGCCTGTGTCGTCGATTTTCACGCCCTTGATCCTTCGGCCCAGGCGTTCCAGCGCGGTCCATCCCAAGCGCACGCTGGACATGTCCCCGAGACCCAGAACTTGAGCCTCGAGGCGCGGCCCTCGGGGCTCTTTTTCTGCCGCGCCGGGCGATGCGGGCCCTGCGGCTGTTCACGGGCCCCGCGTCCCCGTACCAGAAGGCCCCGGGAGCGGCAGGACGGGCATGCAGCGCATCACCATCACCATCGACGACGCCCTGCTGACGGCGGTCGACGACCTCTGCGCACGGCGCGGCTACGGCAGCCGCTCGGAGGCGGTGCGCGACATCGTCCGCGACGCCCTGGCGCCGGCCCGCGCCGCGGAGACCGGCGGATCGGCGGCCTGCTACGGGGCCCTGAGCTACGTCTACAGCCACGGCACCCGCGACCTGGCCCGCCGGCTGACCGGCGAGGGGCATGAGCACGGCGTCTCGATCGCCAGCCTGCACGTGCACCTGACCCACGACGCGTGCCTCGAGGTGGCGGTCCTGCGCGGGCCGGTGGCCCGGATGCAGAGCTACGCCGACGCCGTCGTCACGCAGCGCGGCGTCCGCTACGGTCACCTGCACCTCATCCCGGAGGGTGACGACGCCCACGCCCATCCGGGCCACGGCAACGACGGCCCGGGGTGAGGGCGCCCCCCGCCCGCGATCCAGCGCCCCGTCGGCTGCGCCCCACGCGCAACACGGCCGGCCTAATCCGCCCGTATGATTTTTTCGTATGTTTATCATACGGGCGGCGTGCGAGAGTCCGCGGATCGCCACGCCTCGCCCGGTCTGCCGGTGTCACGCCCGACTTCCCGCTCGACTTCCCGTCCTGTCTGCCGCCACCGGCCTGCCGCCCCAGGCCTCCGCGCCGTGACCCGGCTGCTCGCCGCGGGCGGCCTCGTCGTCGCGACCGACGGGCGCGGCTGGGCGGCGCCGGGTGAGGGCGCCCCGACACCGTCGGCCGTCACCCTGTCCGAGATCTCGGTGGTCCCCGCGGCGCCTCCAGTCATCCCCGCGACGGACGGGCCCGGCGCCAGCGCCGGCTATGTCGGCGGCGTCACCGGGATCGGCGGCGCCCTGCTGAGCGTCGACGCGGCCAGCGCCGGCCTCATCGGCGGGGCGGTCCTCAACGCCCGCCCGGTCACGCGGCCCGGCGAGGTGCTGGAGGCAGTGCCGGGCCTGATCGTCTCCCAGCACAGCGGGGAGGGGAAGGCCAACCAGTACTTCCTGCGCGGCTTCAACCTCGACCACGGGACCGACATCGCCATCAGCGTCGACGGCATGCCGGTCAACATGCGCACCCACGCCCACGGCCAGGGCTACGCCGACCTCAACTTCCTCATCCCCGAACTCGTCGGCGCGGTGGAGTACCACAAGGGGCCGTACTTCGTGCGCGACGGCGACTTCGCCTCCGCGGGCTCGGTGCGCATCGACTATCTCGACAGCGTGCGGGAGAATCTCGCGCTGACCTCGATCGGCAGCTTCGGCTACAAGCGGGCCCTGTCGATCGCCTCGGCGCCGCTGGGCGAGGGCACCCTTCTGGTGGCCGGCGAGGCGCAGGTCTACGACGGGCCGTGGACCGTCCCGGACGCGCTGCGCAAGCTCAACGGCGTCGCCCGCTACAGCCAGGGCACGGCGCTGGACGGGTTCGCAGTCACCGGCATGGCCTACGCGTCCCGCTGGACGGCCACCAACCAGATCCCGGAGCGGGCCGTCGGCGCGGGGCTGATCGGCCGCTACGGCACCCTCAACCCCGCGGATGGCGGCGACACCGCCCGCTTCTCCCTGTCGGGGCGGTTCAGCGCCACGGACGACACCGGCATCACCCGGGCCTCGGCCTACGTGATCCGCTACCAGATGAACCTGTTCAACGACTTCACCTACTTCCTCAACGATCCCGTCGGCGGCGACCAGTTCCACCAGCTCGACCAGCGCGTCCTCGGCGGCGGCGAGGTTCTGCACATCTTCCAGGGCGACCTGTTCGGCCGGCCGCTGGAGGTCGAGGTCGGCGCCCAGACGCGGACGGACTCGATCCGCGTCGGCCTGTTCAACACCGCCTTCCGCTGGTACCGCTCGACCGTGCTCGACGACCGCGTGCTGGAATCGAGCGGCGCCCTCTACCTCGACACCCGGGTGCGCTGGACCGAGTGGCTGCGCACGAGCGTCGGCGTGCGGGCGGACGGCTACTACGCCGACGTCCGCTCGGACACGCCGGCGAACTCGGGACGGGCCACCGACGGCATCGTCAACCCGAAGCTCGGCCTCGTGCTCGGACCGTGGTCCGACACCGAGATCTACGTGAATTACGGCGGCGGCTTCCACTCGAACGACGCGCGCGGCGTCACCGCCACGGTCGATCCCGCGAGCCCCCTGTTCAACATCACCCGGTCGCCCTTCCTGGTGCCCTCCACGGGCTACGAGCTCGGCCTGCGCAACCGGTCGATCGCCGGGCTGGAGACGAGCCTCGCGCTGTTCCGGCTCGACTTCGCCTCGGAGAACATCTTCCAGGGCGACACCGGCACCACGGAGCCGAGCCGCCCGACCCGCCGGTTCGGCGTCGAGTGGACGAACCGCTACGCGGTGACGCCGTGGCTGTCCCTGGACGGGGATCTGACGATCACCAACGCCCGGTTCTCCAGCTACGACCCGGCGGGCAACCGGGTGCCGGAGGCCCCCACGACCATCGCGTCGGCGGGCGTGACCTTCGGCGAGCCCCTCGGCTGGTTCGGGAGCCTGCGGGTCCGCTATTTCGGGCCGCGCCCGCTCATCGAGGACAACGCGATCCGCTCCCGGGCGACCGCCCTGCTCAACGGCCGCATCGGCTACCTGTTCGACACCGGGGTGAGCGTCTCGCTGGACGTGCTCAACCTGACGAACAGCAAGGCCGACCAGATCACCTACGCCTACGTCTCGCGCCTTCCGGGCGAGCCCGCCGAGGGGCTGATCGACCGCGTCTTCCACCCGGTGGAGCCCACGGCCGTGCGCCTGACGATCGCCGGGCGGTTCTGACCGCCGGCGCCACGACGACACGCGGGTCCCGACCCCCTCGCGGCAGACCCACGCCGCGACGGACTTCGTCCCGGCGTTTCGGTCGCGTCAGCCACCGCTGCGCGAGACCCGGTAGTCGCGCGGGGTCAGGCCGTAGGTCTCCCGGAACGCGCGACTGAGCTGGGCGCCGCTCCCGAAGCCGTAGGCCTCCCCGATCGCGCCGATCGACCGCGGCTCCAGCGGATTGTCGAGGGCGGCCCGCACGGCCGCGAGGCGCTGCCGCGCGCGGTAACGCGCCACCCCACCTTCCGGCTCGAACAGGCGGTAGAGCTGGGAGCGCGATATGCCGAGCGCCCGCGCGATCGCGTCGATCCGGGGCGGCGTGTCGAGCTGGCCGCGGATGAGCCGCTTCGCGGCCCTGAGCCGGGCGGCCTCGAGCGGCGCGGCCGCGCGGGCCGCTCCCTCCAGGCTCGGGCGCGCGCAGGCCGCGACCATGTGGAGCGTGGCCTGCGCGATCGGGGCTGCGTCGGTCGCGGTGATCGCGCCGCTATGCGCGGCCAGGCTCCGGATATGGTCGGCGAGCAGGCGGCCCGCGCCGCCGGTCAGGATCAGCCCGTGCATCGCGTCCTCGTCCGGCAGCACGGTGGCGATGGAGGCGCGCGGGACGGCCAGGATCAGCGAGTCCGTCTCCGGCACCCGGCTGCGGCGGTACGGCTGCGACAGGTCGTTGAGGCTGACCGCGCCCGCCGGAACCTCCGCCACGCCCCGTTCGGTCTCGACGCTGTAGGCGTGCCGGCTGAGGTGCAGGACGAACCCGTCCTGACCGTCGCGCCGGATCCGGGAGCGGGACCGGGCCGGCCCCTGCGGTGCGGCGCTCATGACGCGCAGGGCCATCGGGCCGATCAGCGTCGTCTCGATCCGGCCCGAGAAGCCGTGCGGATCGGCATCGAGGTCGTGGGCTGCGAACAGCGCGCGCCACGCGGCGAAGCGGTCGCGCTCTGGCAGGGCATCCGTCGTGAAGAGGGAACGGGGTACGACGTTCACGGCGGGACCGATGAGCGAGGGTTGAGTGATTTTACCTTACGTTGCGCGAGCGACCAGTGCGCACGGGACACAATCTACGATCTGACGCGACCCGCTCCCGCGGGGCGACGGTCTGTACCCCGGGACCATCGTCCCATCGCGGCAGTGCCGCGATGGGACGACCTTCGGGCCACCAGGGCTTGCGAGAAACATAACGCGTTATATAATTGATGTCGGGAGAACCGACATGCCGGCAGACATCCTCGACGAACTCGGGCCGCTGTTCCTGGGCAGCCGCCTCAAGCGCCTCGCCGACCGCTTCCAGGCCGACGCCGCCCGGATCCTGCGGGACGAGGGGCTCGGCATCCAGCCGGCCCAGTTCCCGCTCCTCGCCGCCATCGACCGCTACGGACCGCTGACCATCGGCGACGCCGCCGCCGCCCTCGGCGTCAGCCAGCCGGCGGCCACGCGCACGGCGGCGAGCCTCGTCGCGCTCGGCTTGCTCGAAGAGGCGCGGTCGGACGCGGACCTTCGCCAGAAGGCGCTGTCGCTCAGCGGTGCGGGCAAGGCCCTGATGGCGCGCGCCAAGGACGCGCTCTGGCCGCGCGTCGACAGGGCCGTCGCGAGCCTGTGTGCCGGCCTGTCGGGCCCCCTGCTGGACCAAGTCGCCGCCCTGGAGCGCAGGCTCGACGCCGTCCCGTTCGCGGCCCGCATCCGCCAGGACGGCGCGGCCGGCGACGCCGCGACGGGCCTGACGATCCGGGACTACACGGACGCGCTGGCGGACCGCTTCCGCGACATCAACGCCGAGTGGATCGAGGCGATGTTCGCGCTGGAGGAGAACGACCGCCGGATCCTGTCCGATCCCCGCGGCGAGATCCTGGACCGCGGCGGGCTCATCCTGTTCGTTGAGTCGGCGGATCTCGGGATCGTCGGCACCTGCGCGCTGATGCGGACGGAGGCGGGCTGCTACGAGCTGACCAAGATGGCCGTGTCCGCGCGGGCCCGGGGCCGCAAGGCCGGCGAGCACCTGCTGCGGGCGGTGCTGGCCCGCGCCGCGGCCATGGAGATCGAGACGCTCTACCTGCTGACCAACACCAAGTGCGCGGCCGCCGTGCACCTGTACGAGAAGGTCGGGTTCCGGCACGACCCGGAGATCATGGACCGGTTCGGCCGGCGCTATGCCCGCTGCAACGTGGCCATGCGCTATCCCCTGTGACGCCGCGCGCCCGACGCGCCGAGGGCGACCCGTTCCCGGTCGTGCCGCCCGGCGCGGCGACGAAGCGCGGATCCCGGCCGTGCGCGGGCCCGCGCGGCGCCGCAGCGAGCCGCTCCCATCCGCGGAGGACAGCTGCACGCTCTGCGTCAGATCTCGTTCAGCAGTGACGATGCGCGGACAGACAAAATGATGGGCGCGAAGAGTTCAACTGAAAATTGATTTGGCCGATCTGTTTGTGAGAGCATCAGCAACAGATCCCGTAACGGAATCTTATCGTCGCGCTTCCATCTTGGCGGTCTCGCTCTGGAGCTGCGCTCGGACAATGAAAGCTTGGTTCGCGAAACTCTCGATCCAGCACCGGCTGGTCGGAGCACTCGCGCTGCTCATCGTCTGTCTGCTCCTCGTCGGCGGCGTGGGCCTGCACGCCGTCGGCGATCTCGCCGAGGACCAGGTCCGCCTCGGCAACGGCACCCTGCCCAGCGTGCGCTACGCCGGCGAGCTGCGCGGCAACGTGATCGACGTGCGCGTCAGCGTCGTGAACCACATCCTCTATCCCGAGGCCGCCCACATGCGGGCCGAGGAGGCGGCCCTGTCGAAGAAGACGGAGGCGGTGGCCGCCGCGATGCGCAACTACGCGCCGCTGATCGACGGTCCGAAGGAGCGCGCGCTCTTCGACGTGTTCGACCGAGAATGGAAGAGCTACCTCGCGGCGATCCCTGCCGTGCTGGAATACTCGCGGACGGGCCGCAAGGATCTGGCGCTGCGCGAGAGCTTGGTCGGCGTCCGCCCCCACATCAAGGCGGCCTCCCAGGCGCTCGAGGAGATCGTGGCGCTCAACAACGCCAGCGGCGAGACGGCGATCGCCCAGGGAGCGGCCGCCGCCTCCGGCGCGAAGCGGCTCATGCTGGCGATCGGCGCCATCGCCCTCGTGCTCGCGACCGCGCTCGGCGCGCTGATCGTGCGGAGCATCGCCGCCAGTGTCCGCGCCGTGCTGGAACCGATGCGGCGGCTGGCGGCCGGGGACCTCGCGGTCGCGATCCCGCACCAGGGCGAGCGGAACGAGATCGGCCAGATCGCCGACGCCGTGCAGGTCTTCAAGGATTCGGGGATCGAGGCGCGGCGGCTGGCCGCCCTCCAGGCCGAGGCCGACGCCGCCAAGATGCGCCGCGCCGAGCTGCTCGACCGCATCACCCGCGGTTTCGAGCGGGAGGCCGGGGCGCTCACGGACGAGCTGACCGCCGCCGCCACCGAGATGGAGGCGACCGCCGCCTCGATGACCGAGATCGCCGCGCAGACCAACACCCTCGCGGCGAGCGTCTCGGTCGCCGCCGAGCAGACCTCCGGTAACGTCCAGCAGGTCGCGAGCGCGACCGAGGAGATGGCGGCCTCCGTGCAGGAGATCAGCGGGCAGGTGACCCATTCGGTGGAGATCGCCGCCTCGGCCATCGCCCGCGCGCAGGAGACCGGCACCATCATCCGGGAGCTGTCCGACAGCGCCGACCGGATCGGCGCGGCCGCCGGCCTGATCTCGGGCGTGGCGAGCCAGACCAACCTCCTCGCCCTCAACGCCACCATCGAGGCGGCGCGCGCCGGCGAGGCCGGCCGCGGCTTCGCGGTGGTGGCCGCCGAGGTCAAGACGCTGGCCGAGCAGACGGCCCGGGCGACCCAGGAGATCTCCGCCCGGATCGGCGCGATCCAGTCCGCCACGCGGGGCGCGGTGGAGGCGGTCCAGGGCGTGAGCCGCACGATCGACGACATGTCGGGCATCGCCACCCACATCGCCTCGGCGATCGAGGAGCAGGGCGCGGCCACGCGCGAGATCGCGCGGAACGTCCAGGCGGCCGCGCACGGGACCCGGCAGGTCACGGGCCATATCGGATCGGTGCGCGAGGGGGCCGGCGAGACCGGATCGGCCGCGACGCAGGTTCTCGACGCCGCGCGCACCCTCGCGGTCCGGTCCGACGGGCTCAGCCGGGCCGTCCGCAGCTTCCTGGACGAGGTCCGGGCCGCCTAGAGCTGCGCCCGATCGAGGCGCGACGGGGCGATCGCCGAGCCCGTGCCGTCCGCGGTGCGGGCCCCTCTCCCGCACGGCAGAGGGTGCATGGCGCGGCTGCCCCGCCGGAGCGTCTGTCTCCCGGATCTGTCTTCCGGAACGGTGCACAACGACCGGGACCGCCGCCCGCGTGGGGCCTCGGCGCGCCGGTCGGCCCGGGGATCGGGCCGCCCCGCCCGCGCTCAGTTGCAGCCGTCGCAGATGCTGCGCTCGATCTTGTTGAGCCGGGCGCGCTCGTGCTCCTGCACGGCGCGCGGCGGCACCTCGCCTGGGCCGAGGGACGTGCCGGGGGGTTTGGTCACGCCGAGGCTGTTGGTGTTCGGCGCCGTGATCGTCGTGGCCGGGCCGCCACCCGTGCCGGTCTGGTCGGGCGCCAGGCCCTGGGCCGCGAGGGTGGCCGGGACGGCCAGGCTCAGCAGGGCCAGGCCCGCGGAGCGGAAGAGGGTTCGGGTCATCGTACCTCCCGTCGTCGAGCGCGCGTGAAACAGCTTGGCAGTATCCGTCGCCTCCCGAAACCGCCTTCGTCCAGTCGTGAGCCGGATGGCTCCACTATCCACCGTAATCCGACTGGCCGATAGAGTCCCGACTGCGCTCAGAGCGATCGCTTGGCGGACCGGTTCGGCTGCCGGCCCGGTCGGTCCGATCCGATCCGATCGCGCGATCATCGGGCGAAATCTATCCAGTCAGATCTTAGTCGATCGCTAATAAATATTAGCTAAGTATTTACAAGAGCGGAATCGGGTCCCGTCGAGAGCGGATCCGGGAACAGGGAGCCTCGCATGTGCGTCGCGTGTGACTGGGCACCCCATTTCCAGGCCTTCGGGGGCGGGCGCGCCGTCAATCGGCGCGCGGTGCTGCGGTCGGGCGCGGCCATCACCGCGACGGCGCTCGCGCTGGACCTCGTCCCGACGGGCGCCCGCGCCGAACCGGGGAGCGGCCGCGCGGCCGCGGCGGGGCCCGCCGACGTCGTGTTCCACAACGGCCCCGTCTACACGGTGGCGGGGCCGGCCCCCTGGGCCGAGGCGGTCGCGGTGCGCGGCAACACCATCGTCCATGTCGGTGACGCGGCCGGCGCGCTGGCGCTGGCCGGACCGGCCACGCAGGTGGTGGATCTCCAGGGCCGGCTGCTGATGCCCGGCTTCGTCGAGGGGCACACCCACCCGTTCCTCGGCGCCTTCCTGACGTCCGGTGTCGACCTGCAGCGCGACAACCTCGCCCAGGTCCTCGCGGCCATCGAGGCCTACGCGAAGGCGCATCCGACCGGGCCGATCCGCGGCTTCGGGTGGCGCGTCGACATGTTTCCCCCAGAGGGCCCCAACCGGGCCGAACTCGACGCCATCCTGCCGGACCGGCCGGCCTTCTTCTTCGCCATCGACGGGCACAGCCTGTGGGCCAATTCCAAGGCGCTGGCGATGGCCGGCGTCGACCGGGACACGCCCGACCCGATCCCGCGCTTCAGCTACTACGCGCGCGACCAGAAGGGCGACCCCACGGGCTACGTGCTCGAGGTCAACGCGGTCCTCGGGCTGGTCAACGCCGTGGAACCCATCAGCGTCGCCGCCATGGGCAGCCTGCTGGAGGGCTGGCTGCCCAAGGCCGCGGCCGCCGGCATCACCACGGTCTTCGACGCGGGCGTCCCGCCCGTCGGCAGCGATCAGGCCGCCATCATCGCGCTCTACGTGGAGGCCGAGAAGCGCGGCACGCTGCCGTTCCGCGTCTCCGCCTCCTACTCGGTGAAGTCGCTGCCGATCGACGACACGGTCGAGCAGTTCAACGCCGTGCGTCGGCAGGTCTCCGGCGAGCTCGTGCACGTCGACATCGTGAAGATCGTCGGCGACGGCTCGCAGGGCGGCTACACGGCGTGGCTGATCGAGCCCTACGCCGACCTGCCCGACTCGACCGGAGGGTCGCCCTTCACCGAGGCGCAGTGGCACGACCTCGTCGGCGCGGTCGACGCGGCGGGCTTCGACGTCCACGTCCACGCCTGCGGCGAGCGGACCGCCCGCGTCGCCCTCGACGCGATCGAGAAGGCCGTGGCGAACAACCCGGCCCGCGACCGGCGGCACGCCATCGCCCACTTGGTCTATGTCGAGGACAGCGACGCGCCCCGCTTCGCCCGGCTCGGCGTGACCGCGCAGTTCTCGGCCAACTGGTCGTCGGCCGATCCCGACACGCTGCAGAACATGATGGCGCGCTACGGCGCGCACCGCGCCAGCCGGATGTACCGGACCAGGACGATCCTGAAGCAGGGCGGGCGGGTCTCCTTCGGCACGGACTGGCCGGCGGCCGGCTACGTCTCGACCTACGAGCCCCTCACGTCGATCCAGGTCGGCGTGACGCGGCAGCTGGTCGGCCGGCCGGACGCGCCCGTGCTGAGCCCCGCCGACGAACGCTTGACCGTCGCGGAGGCGATCCACGCCAACACGATGGGCGCCGCCTACCAGCTCCGCATGGACGACAGGATCGGGTCGGTGGAGGTGGGCAAGCGCGCCGATCTGATCGTCCTCGACCGCAACATCCTGACGATCGATCCGCACGAGATCCACCGGACCAAGGTCGCCCTGACCATGATGGACGGCGTCGTGCGGCACCGGGCCTGAGGATCCGGCCGGACGATCAGGCCGACCGGTCAGGGGCCCGGCGCGGCGCCGGCGGCCGTCCCGCCCGGATCCGCGAGCCGGTCCGCCACCAACCGGCAGAACGCCTCGGCCGCAGGCGGCATCGTCCGCCCGGCCTTCTTGATCAGGCAGACCGGACGCTCGAACAGCGGGTCGTCGATCGGCCGCGAACGGAGCAGGGGCTCGGCCCGGATCTCCCGCGCCGCGCCCGGGAGGATCGTCAGGCCGAGGCCGGCCCGGACCATGCTGACAGCGGTCATCATGTAGGTGGCCTCGCAGGCCACGCGGGGCAGGCGGCCCGAGCCGACGAAGGCGCGGTCGACCACCGCCCGCACGCTCGTGGCCGGGTCCATCAGGATCAGCGGGTGCTCGGCGAGCGCCGCGATCGTGACCCGGGGCAGCGCGCCGATCGGGTGATCGGCGGGATAGATCACGTGCAGGGCGTCGCGCGTCCGGTGCAGGACGCCGATCTCCGGATCGCGGACGTCGCCGCCGACGATGCCGAGATCCGCCTCCTCCTCGCGCACGAGGTCGAGCACCCGCTGCGCGATGACGTCCTTGATCCGAAACGTCACGGCGGGGTGCTCGGCGCGGAAGCGGACGATCGCGTCGGACAGCACGCTCGCCGCGAAGGACGGCAGCGTCGCGACGCGCACGACCCCGTGGCGCCGTGCCGCGAGGTCGCGGGTGTCGACCACCACGGCGTCGAGGTCGCGCAGCACCCGCTCGAACACGGGCAGCAGCTCGCGGCCGAGCCGCGTCGGCGCGACGGTGCGGCTGGTCCGGTCGAGGAGCCGTGCGTCGAGCATCTCCTCCAGGCGCTGGATCTGAACCGTCAGGGCGGGCTGCGACAGGTTCAGCAGGGCGGCCGCGCGGGTGAAGCTGCCGACCTGGACGACGGACACGAAGGCCCGGACTTGCCGCAGGCTGAGATCCATAATCTCAGGCTATCGCTGCGATCCGATCTTTTCAATTGTATCATGAAGCCGTCCGCCGTTTCCTGACCCGATACAGGCGCGGGTCCGAACCGCGCCGGCGCCAACGGGAGGAACGGATGCTGGCCCTGCTCGGCCTGTGCACGATCGCGCTGCTGCTCGCCGTCATCCTGACCAAGCGGATGTCGCCCCTCGTGGCGCTGATCGTCATCCCGGTCGCGGCCGCCCTGATCGGCGGGTTCGGGTTCGATACCGGCAAGTTCGTCCTCGCCGGCCTGCAGAGCCTCGCGGGCGTCGTCGGCATGTTCGTGTTCGCGATCCTGTTCTTCGGCATCGTCAGCGATGCCGGGATGCTCGACCCGATCATCGACCGGATCCTCGCCCGGGTCGGCACCCGCCCCACCCGGATCGTGCCCGGCACCACCCTGCTGGCGCTGCTGATCCACCTCGACGGGTCGGGCGCGGTGACGTTCCTGATCACCATCCCGGCGATGCTGCCGCTCTACGACCGCGTCGGCATCGACCGGCGCGTCCTGGCCTGCGCCGCCTCGATGGCGGCGGGGGTGAATTTCCTGCCCTGGACCGGGCCGATGATCCGCGCCTCCGCGGCCCTCAAGCTGCCGATCCCCGAGATCTTCTCGCCCCTCGTGCCGGTACAGGCGGTCGGCCTCGTCTTCATCTTCGCCGCCTCGTACTGGCTCGGCCTGCGGGAGGAGCGCCGTCTGGCCCTCGTCCCCGGGACGACGGGGTCCGCGGGGTCCGCGCCCGGCCCGGCCACGACCGCCCGGACCCTCAGCGACGCGGAGCGGGCCCTGCGCCGGCCCGACCGCTTCTGGATCAACATCGTCCTCACGGCCGCGGTCCTCGGGACGATGGTGTTCCTGGCCGAGAAGGTGCCGCCGGCGCTGATGTTCATGCTCGGCACGGCGCTCGCGCTGGTCATCAACTACCCGCAGGTCGACGCCCAGCGGCAGCGCGTCGACGCGCACGCCAGGGCCGCGATCCTGATGGCCTCGATCCTCCTCGCCGCCGGCGTGTTCACCGGGATCATGCAGGGCACCGGCATGCTCAGGGCCATGGCCCAGACGGCGGTCACCTTCGTGCCTCCCGAGATGGGGCGCCACATCCCGTTCGGGCTCGGCCTCGTGTCGATGCCCCTGTCGATGCTGTTCGACCCGGACTCGTTCTACTTCGGCGTCCTGCCGGTGGTGGCGGAGGTGGCCCACCAGCTCGGCGTCCCGCCGGTGCAGGTCGCCCAGGGGGCGCTGCTCGGCCAGATGACGACGGGCTTCCCCGTCAGCCCGCTGACGCCCGCGACCTTCCTGGTCTGCGGCCTGACCGGGATCGACCTCGCCGACCACCAGAGATTCACCTTCCCGTTCCTGCTGGCGGCCTCGGTGGTGATGACCCTCGCCTGCGTCGTCTTCGGCGTCTTCCCCCTCTGATTCCCCTTTGACTCCCTCAGACAGCGGAGAGCGCGCCATGAGAACCGTCCGCCTCGGCGCCGGCGCCGGCTATGCCGGGGACCGCATCGAGCCCGCCGTCGAACTCGCCGAGCGCGGCGACCTCGACTACCTCGTGTTCGAGTGCCTCGCCGAGCGCACCATCGCGCTGGCGCAGCAGGCGAAGCTGCGCGACCCCGAGGGCGGCTACGATCCGCTGCTGGAGGCGCGCCTGCGGGCCGTGCTCGGGCCGTGCCGGGCCCGCGGCATCCGCATCGTCACCAACATGGGCGCGGCCAACCCGGTCGCCGCCGCCCGGAAGGCCGGGGCGCTCGCGCGGGAGCTGGGCCTCGCCGGCCTGCGGATCGCCGCGGTGACCGGCGACGACCTGCTCGACGCGGTGCGGGCGGGCGACTTCGTCCTGGAGGAGAGCAGCGAGCCGGTCGCCGGCCTCGGCAACCGCGTCGTCTCGGCGAACGCCTATCTCGGCGCGGCGCCGATCGTGGCCGCCCTCGCGGACGGCGCCGACGTGGTCATCACCGGCCGCGTCGGCGACCCGGCCCTGTTCCTGGCCCCCCTGGTGCACGCCTTCGGCTGGGCAATGAACGACTGGGAGCGCCTGGGCCGCGGCACCCTCGCGGGCCACCTCCTCGAATGCGCCGGCCAGATCACCGGCGGCTACTTCGCCGATCCGGGCTGCAAGGACGTACCGGACCTCGCGCGCCTCGGCTTCCCCATCGGGATCGTGGCCGAGGACGGCACGGTCGAGATCACGAAGGTCGCGGGTTCGGGCGGCCGGATCAGCCTCGCCACCTGCAAGGAGCAGCTGCTCTACGAGGTGCACGACCCGGCGCGCTACATCCAGCCGGATGTGGTCGGCGACTTCTCCGAGGTCGAGATGGAGCAGGTCGGCCCCGACCGCGTCCGGGTGCGCGGCGCGACGGGCGCGCCGGCGACGGGCCTCCTGAAGGTCTCGGTCGGGTACGTGGATTCCTATATCGGCGAGGGGCAGATCTCCTACGCCGGGCCCGGCGCCCTGGCCCGCGGCCGGCTCGCCCTGTCGGTGGTGCGCGAGCGCCTCGCCCTCACCGGCGTGGCGACGACCGAGCTGCGCTGCGACCTGATCGGCGTCGACGCGCTCCACGGCGCGGCGCTGTCGGGCGGGCGGGAGCCCTACGAGGTCCGCCTGCGGGTCGCCGGGCGGACCGAGACCCACGCCGAGGCCGTGCGGATCGGCAACGAGGTCGAGACGCTCTACACCAACGGCCCGGCCGGCGGCGGCGGCGCCTGGAAATCGGCCCGCGAGGTGGTGGCGGTGCAGTCGGTCCTCGTCCCGGCCGCCCTCGCCCGGCCGCGCGTGCACGTCGTCGAAGCCTGAGAGCCGGGAGACCCGAGGATGAAGCTGCGCGCGCTCGCCCATGCCCGCACGGGCGACAAGGGTAACACGTCGAACATCGCGCTGATCGCCTACGACGCGGCCGATTACGAGCACCTCGCGGCGCACGTCACGGCCGAGCGGGTGCGGGCGCATTTCCGCGGGATCGTGACCGGCGACGTGACCCGCTACGCGCTGCCGAAGCTCGGGGCGCTGAACTTCGTGCTCACGGGCGCGCTCGGCGGCGGCGTCACCCGCTCCCTGGCCCTCGACGCGCACGGCAAGAGCCTCGGCGCCGCGCTCCTCGATCTGGACATCCCGGACCTCGGCGCCGGCCGAGCCGCACGCGGAAGCCCGAGACGGTGAGGGGCGAGGCCGCCGCGGCATGATCGCGATGCGGGTTCGAACCAGAGGCCGCCCATGACCGTTGACGGTCGTTCAGCGTGACCGTTCGAAGAGCCCAGATGGACCGCCCCCGCCGCGTCGGACTGCCCTGGTACACCCCGGAGCAGTACCCATCCCTGCGCACCAGCCTCGCGGACGGCGCCAAGCTGCCCCCCGACTACGAGACCTGGCGCGTCGCCACGGAGCAGATGGAACGGGAGGTGCAGCGCAGCGGCGTCGAGGTCGTGCGCGTGCCGGTCGAGCCGGAGATCTTCGCGGCGTGGTGCGAGCGCGCCGGGCTCCCGCGCGACGCCGCGGCGCGCGCCCGGTACGCGGCCGCCGCGCTGGCGGCGGACTGGGCCGTCTGAGAGCGGGCGCCCAGCCGGGCCTCGATCCGGGCCCCGAGCCGGGCGTCGTTCGACGGGTCCCCGCGCCCGCATCACAGATCACGTCGATCCCGCCATCCCTGACGGCTTGTCCTGCGAGGACTAGCACATCGCAGTAGAGCGGTTGCGCGCAACTCTTTTCCGCCGATCTCACGCGACTCGTCCCGACGGAGCGGTCCGGGGAAATCTGGCAAATTAGAATTATTACATGTTGATTTTGTCTCTGATCTGCAACTGAACTGCCGTTATAGGCTCACAGGCGGGCTTGACCTATTGCGTTCCTGTGCGGCGGCCGCGCAGATGGAGGTCTCGCAGCCGAATCCGACCGCGGCGGCTGCAGCGCCCAAGAGTTGCCTGCATGTGCGTCGATTTCGCTCCCGCTCCGTCCGATCGACCACAGAAGCGCCTCCCGTATTGGGGGTCGCTCCTGCTGTCGGCGGCCGTCGGTATCTCGCTGCCCGCCGACGAATTGGCCGCGCAGCCGGTGAGCGGCGGGCAGTCTGCTGTCACCCTCGACGAGATCCAGGTTGTCGGACAGGGAGGATTGTCGCCCAACACGGCGACCGGGCCGGTCAACGGTTACGTCGCCAAGGCGAGCGCGTCCGGCACGAAGACGGACACGCCGATCATCGAGACGCCGCAGACGATCAACGTCGTGGGGGCCCGCCAGATTCGCGACGAGGGGGCCTCGACGCTGGCCGAGGCCCTGGCCTACACGCCCGGCCTGAGCAGCCAGGCCGTGGGCGGCTTCGCCAAGGTCTCCGACGGCTTCACGATCCGCGGCTTCACCGTCGAGGCGGGCAACTCGGGGCTGCTGCGCGACGGCCTGAAGCTGCAATCGGGCGTCTATGACGGGACGCAGGAGCCGTACGGGCTGGAGCGCCTGGAGGTCCTCAAGGGCGCGGCGTCGATCCTGTACGGCCAGCTCTCGCCCGGCGGCATCGTCAACGCCGTCAGCAAGCATCCGTTCCAGACGCCGTTCAACGAGATGAACGTCAGCTTCGGCCAGTACAATCGCAAGGAAGTGTCGGGCGATTTCACCGGACCGCTCACCGACGACGGCGCGTGGTCCTACCGGCTGACCGGGCTGATCCGGAACAGCGACAGCTATCTCGCGTACACGCCCGACGACAAGCGCTACATCGCGCCCGCGATCACGTGGCGGCCGTCGACGGCGACCTCCGTCACGCTGCTCGGCTACTATCAGGAGATCCACACGCGCTTCCAGCCGCCGCTCTCGGCGGTCGGCACGCTGCTGCCCAACGGCCGGTTCCCCCGCTTCGCCATCGACCGGTTCTACGGCGAGCCCGCCTTCGACCGGTACGATTCCCGGTCGGGCGCGATCGGCTACCAGATCGACCACGCCTTCTCGGACTCGGTCCGGCTGCGCCACGCCCTGCGCTACTACCAGTCGGGGGTCGACTGGGACTACCTGACCCCGACATCCCTGCTGGCGAACCGGCAGGTCGCGACGCGCGGCGTCAGCATGCGCAATGAGAACGCGACGGGCGTGGCGTCGGACACCTCGCTCGAGACGAAGTTCGTCATCGGCCCGACCGCGCACACGCTCCTGACCGGCATCGACTACTACCGCAGCTTCCTGAACTCGGAGCGCTACACCAACGGCACCGTCGGCAATCTGAACGTCTACGCCCCGGTCTACGGCCTGACCTACCCGCGGATCAATTACGCGATCAACACCGGCTCGAAGAGCCTGCTCGACCAAGTCGGTATCTACGTCCAGGATCAGGTCAGGTTCGACCGCTTCGTCTTCCTGGCCGGCGGCCGCCAGGACTTCGCGCGCACGCAGGTCCTCACCTACCGCACCGGCGCGCAGCTCGATCAGAACGACAGCGCCTTCAGCGGGCGGCTCGGCCTGCTCTATCTCGGCGATTACGGGCTGGCGCCCTACGTCTCCTACAGCCAGTCCTTCCAGACCTTCGCGGTCACCGACCGGAACGGCAATCCCTTCCAGCCGTCGCTCGGCGAGCAGTACGAGGGCGGACTGCGCTGGGAGGTCCCGGGCGCCGACACCCTGCTCAGCGCCGCGTTCTACCGGATCAACCAGACGAACGCGCTGGTGGCGGACCCGGTCAACCCGGTCTTCAGCACGCAGGCCGGGCAGGTCCGCTCGCAGGGCTTCGAGGCCGAGGCGCGGACGAATTTCGGCCCGCTGGAGGCGGTCGCCTCCTACTCGTACACCGATGCCCGGCAGACGCGGACCACGGTCGCGGCGAACTTCAACCAGCGCCTCGACCTCGTGCCCTACAACCAAGCCGGCGTGTTCGGCACCTACGACATGGGCCTGTTCGGGATCCCGGGCCTGCGGCTCGGCGGCGGCGTGCGCTACGTCGGCAGCTCGAACATCTCGGGCGCGACCTTCGACTCGCGCGCGGCGACCCTGTTCGACCTCGTGGCGCTCTACGATTTCGGCGTCGCCGACCCGAGCCTCAAGGGATGGCGCGCCCAGATCAACGCCCGCAACGTCCTCGACCATTCCTACGTCACCTGCGTCACGGTAAATGGCTGCCGGTACAGCGAGCCGCGCAACGTGTTCGGGACCCTCACATACCGGTGGTGAGCCTCTCGCTGGCGGTCGCCCCCACGCGGGGCGGCGGGTCCGGACGCGGCGGGACCGCGCCCTGGCATCCGCGTCGGACGGCCGCCGTGACCCCGCCAGCGTCGGCCCCGGCCGGATCGGCGCGCGGTCCCTGATCCGACGCACCCCTGCGCCCGCCGCAGACCGAGAGCGCCGCGCGCTCCGGGTCCCCGCCGTCGCGGCCCCTCGTCCCGCGCGCGGGAGAAGAGGTCCGCGCCGTCCTGTCGGGATTGACGCGGGCCCTCGCGGAAGGGTCCGCGCCCGGATCAGGCTTCGGCCGCGTCGAGGGCCTCGGCGAACGCGTCCTGGAACGCGGTGCTCCGGAGGATGTCCAGGTGCCGCGCGCCGGGAATGATCCTCAGCTCCGCGACCGGCGCCAGCGCGCTCCAGTCGCGCAGGCGCTCCGGTCGCGTCAGCGAATCCGCGGCCTGGAAGACGTGCACGGGCTGCGCCAGCGGCGCGAAGGCGTGGCGCTTGGCCCGTACGCGCTTGTCCAGGAGAGCCCACAGCTCGAACTCGCGCGCCGTCAGGTCGGGCCCGTCCGCGGGCAGCTCCGGGTTGTCGATGAGGTAGGCGTCGAGCGCCTCCCGCTCGTCCGCGTCCATGCGGGCGATCAGCCCGCGCCACTGCTCGGCCATCCGCGAGCCCTCCAGCCAGTCCGCGCGCCGCCGCGCGGCCAGCGCCCGCGCGTCCGCGTCCAGAGCCCGCGGCGCCGCGAAGGGCACCGACTCGAACACGTCCACGAGGCCCAGGAAGTCGACGCGCACGCGCCCGTCGAGACGGCGCGCGGTCTCGTAGGCGAGGTCGCCGCCGGACGACCAGCCGACCAGCGCGCACCGGCCGCCCGGCGCGTGCGCGGCGATGCAGTCCGCGTAGGCGCCGCTCAGCGCGGGCACGTCGTACCCCTGCCAGCGCGCCTCCGTGTAGACGTGGCTGACGAAGCCGTGGACCGGCCGCTCCGGGCCGAGCCGCGCGGCCAGCGCGGCGAACTCGGTGGCGTTGGCGATCAGGCCGGGGACGCAGAAAAGCGGAATCCGTCCGCCCTCGCGGCGGAGATGGACGATCTCCGGCCCGCGCGGAGCCGCCGGCGCGACGCGTTCGGCGAGGTCGGCGAGGCTCTTCGCGCCGAGGATCTGGGCGAGGGTGAGGGTCTTGCCCCCCGCGACGCCCTGCCGGCGGATGCGCGCGAGCATCTTCAGGCTCAGGATCGAGTCGCCGCCGAGGTCGGCGAAGGCGTCGTGGCGGCCGATCGCGGACGGATCCAGGCCGAGGAGGTCGGCCCAGAGGGCGGCGAGTGCCCGTTCCGTCCCGTCCCGGGGCGGATCCTTCCCGTCCGTCCCGCGCGCCGCCTCCAGCGACGCCAGGGCGCGCCGGTCGAGCTTGCCGTTGGGGGTCAGGGGCAGCGCGTCGAGCCGGGTCAGGCTCGTCGGCACGAGGGCCGGCGGCAGGCGCTCGGCGAGCCGGGCGCCGACCGCGGCGAGGTCGAGGTCCGGGTCGGCCACGACGTAGCCGGCGAGGCGCGGGCCGTCCGCCCCGTCGGCCTCCGGTTCGGCGAGCGCGATGACGGCGGCGTCGCGGATTCCCGGAAGGTCGCGCAGGGCCGCGGCCGCCTCGCCGGGCTCGACCCGGTGGCCCCGGATCTTCACCTGGTCGTCGGCCCGGCCCACGAAGGCGAGGCTGCCGTCGCGGAGAAGCCGGACGCGGTCGCCGGTCCGATAGAGGCGCGCCCCGGGGCCGGCATGCGGGTCCGGGACGAACCGCTCGGCGGTGAGGCCCGGCCGGTCGAGATAGCCCCGCGCGACCTGCGGCCCGCCGAGGTAGAGCTCCCCCGTCGCGCCCGGCGGCACCGGTGCGAGGAATCCGTCGAGCACGCGCGCGCGGACGCCCGGGAGCGGCGTCCCGATAGGCGCGCCGCCGGCCCAGCGTCCGGCCCCGTCCTCCGGGCCGAGCGCACCGCCCCGGTGTTCCGCCCCCGCGCGGACCTCCTGGCACAGCGCGCCGACCGTCGCCTCGGTCGGCCCGTAATGGTTGACCACCCGGCAGCCGGGCTTCAGCGCGGCGATCCGGTCAACAAGGGGCCAGCGCAGCGCCTCGCCGCCGAGGATGAGGAGCCGTTCGGGCAGCGCGGCGGCGGGGTCGGCCGCCTGGAGCAGGGCGCCGAGGTGGCTCGGCGCGATCTTCAGGGCGTCGATCCTCCGGCCCCCGGCCGCGTCCCCCCCGACCGCCGCGGCGAAGCGGTCGGGGTCGAGGGCGGTCTCGTGGTCGAGGAGGTCGAGTTCCGAGCCGCCGGCCAGCGCGCCGAACAGCACGGTGTTGCCCAGGTCGGCCGCCACGGTCGAGGCCATCGCGACGCGGCCGCCGACGGGCAGGCCGACGCGCGCGAGCATCCCGGCCACGTACTGCGCGAGGCCGCCGCGGGTCACGACGACCCCCTTGGGCCGGCCCGTGGAACCCGACGTGTAGAGGATGTAGGCCGCCGCGTCGGGATGCGGCGGCGCGGCCGCGAAGGGCGGGGCCGCCGCGTCCTCGGCCGGGTCGAAGCGCGCCGCGATCACCGGCCGGTCGGGCCGGTCGCCCGGAACCGGCTCGCCCAGGACGAGGCAGGCCCCGCACTCGGCCACGAGGTCGGCCCGGCGGGCGGCCGGGAGGCCGGGATCGATCGGCACGTAGGCGGCGCCGGTCTTGAGGATCGCCAGGAGGCCGAGCACCCATTCGGGGCCGCGGCCGAGATGGAGGGCGACCCGCGTCTCCGGCCCCGCTCCGTCCGCGGCCAGCCGCGCGGCGAGGCGGTCCGAGGCGGCATCCAGCTCGGCCCGGCTGTGGGAGCGCCGGCCCTGCCGCAGGGCGGGCGCCTCCGGTGCCTCGGCCGCGCGGGCGCGCCAGGCCGCGACCACGTCGAGCGCGACCCCGTCGAGCGCGGCCGGGTCCGTCGCCGCGGCCGGGGCGGGGCTCGCCAGCGTGTAGAGCGGGCGGTCGGGTTCGGCGACGGCCGCGGCGAGCAGCGTCGCGAAGGCCTCGGCCAGGCCCGCGACGGTCTCGGGGTCGAACAGGTCGCGGGCGAAGGCCAAGCGGCCGCACAGGCCCTCGGCGGAATCGACGAGATCGAGGCTGAGGTCGAAGTGGACGTCGCCCCCGTCGAGGCCGCGCAGCCGCATCGGCCGTCCGGCGAACCGGGCGTCGGGCGGGGGCGCGGCCTGCTCGGTGACCTTGACCTGGAACAGCGGGTGGAGTCCGGGCCGGCGCTCCGTCGCCGACGCCGCGACGATCCGGTCGAACGGCAGATCGGCGTGCGCCTGGGCGGCCAGCAGCCGATCGCGGACCTGCCGGAGATGGGCGCGGAACCCGTCGCGCGGGTCGACGCGGGCTCGCAGGACCCCGATGCCCGTCAGGTGGCCGACCATGCCGCGCGTCTCGGGCCGCGCGCGGTCGGCGAGCGGCAGGCCGACGCGCACGTCCGCGCCGTCGCCGTAGCGGGCCAGCGTCAGGGCGAACCCCGCGAGGGCGGCCATGAACGGCGTCGCGCCCTCGCGGCGGGCGAGGCTCCGCAGGGCCTCGCTCACTTCGGGCGGGATCCGGAACGCGTGGATCCCGCCCGAAGCGGCGCGCTCCGCGCGGCGGGGCCGGTCGAGGGGCAGCGGCGTCTCGGCCGGGGACGCGCCCAGTTCCGAGCGCCAGTACGCGGCCTGGCGCTCGGCCTCCCCGGCCTCGAGCCGGCCGTGCTGCCAGAGGGCGTAATCCGCGTACTGCACGGGCAGCGGCGGCAGGCCGTCGGCCCCCGCCTCCCGCGACCGGGCCGCGTACAGGGCGTCGAGGTCGCGCAGCAGCAGGGGGATCGACTGCCCGTCGGCGGCGATGTGGTGCAGGCCGAGCAGGATCCGGTCGGTGCCGTCCCCGAGGCGGTGCAGCTCGACGCGGAGCAGGGGGCCCGCCTCCAGATCGAACGGCGTGCGGGCCAGGGCCTCCGCGAGGGCGTCGCTGCCGGCGGCGTCGAGCCCCTCGCGGACCCGGATCGGGACCGGGGCGGCCGGATGGACGCGCTGGCACGGCTCGCCCCGCGGATCCAGCCCGAAGGTGGTGCGCAGCGGCTCGTGGCGCCGGACGAGGTCGTCGACGGCGGCCTGGAGCAGCGCCGGATCGAGGGTCCCGGCGATCTCGACGAGGCCGGTCAGGTTGTAGGCTGGGCTCAGGGGCTCGCGTTGCCAGGTCAGCCACAGGCCGCGCTGCGCCGCCGAGAGCGGCAGCGCCGTCCTGTCGCCGTCCGCCGGGACGATCGGCAGGGTGGCGAAGTCGATCCCGTTCTCGGCGAGCTTGGCGAGGAAGACCCGGCGCTGCTCCGGCGCGAGCCGGGCGAAGCGTCGCGCGATCTGCGTGGCCTGGAGGGTCATGTCCGCGTCGCTCCTGCCTCCGACTCGAGCGCGTCGAGCCAGCTCTCCATGTCGGTGAGGTCGGCCGCCCCGGACCGGCCGGTGCTGCCGGTGCTGCCGGTGCTGCCGTCCGCGTCGATCCGGGCGGCCAGATCCGCCAGCGTCGGGTGATCGAAGACCGCGCGCAGCGGCAGGCGCGGTCCCAGGCTCTCCTGGACGGCGGCGACGAGCTTCATGACGAGGATGGAATCGCCGCCGCGCTCGAAGAAGGTGTCGGAGCGGGCGACGGCGTCGGGCCCGGGCAGGCCGAGCACCGCGGCCCAGAGATCGGCGAGGCGCCGCTCGGTCGCCGTGCGCGGCGGGTCGGCGTCCGGGGCGGGCGCGTCCGCGTCGGGCTTGGGCAGGGCGCGGGCGTCGAGCTTGCCGCTCGTCGAGAGCGGCAGGGCGCCGAGCAGGACGATCGCGGTCGGCACCAGGGCCTCGGGCAGGTCGCGGGCCAGGGCGCGGCGCAGCTCCTGCGGGTCGGGGTGCGCGCCTAGCGCGGGCACCGCGTAGGCCACGAGCCGCGCGGGGCCGTCGGGTTTGCGGCGGGTGAGGACGGCGGCCTGGGCGATGCCGGGCTGCGCGCGCAGGGCGGCGGCGACCTCGCCGGGCTCGACGCGCTGTCCGCGGATCTTGACCTGCTCGTCGGCGCGTCCGCGGTAGTCGAGGGCGCCGTCGGGGCGGCGTGCGGCGCGGTCTCCGGTGCGGTAGAGGCGCGCGCCGGGCCTTCCGAACGGGTCGGGCACGAAGCGCTCGGCGGTCAGGCCGGGGCGTCCGAGATAGCCGCGGGCGAGGCCGGTGCCGCCGATGTAGAGCTCGCCCACCACCCCCACCGGCACCGGGTGCAGCGCGTCGTCGAGGACGTGGAGCTGCGTGTTGGCGATCGGGTGCCCGATCGGCACGCGCGGGGCATCCGGCTCGGGCCCGCAGGTCCAGGCGCTGACGTCGATGGCCGCCTCCGTCGGCCCGTAGAGGTTCGCCAGGTCGGCCCGGCTCTGGGCGCGGACGGCGGCCGCGAGGTCGGGGGCGAGCGCCTCGCCGCTGCACACGATGCGGGACAGGCTCGAGCAGGCGGCGAGCCGGCCGGACGCCAGGAACGCCTCCAGCAGGGCGGGCACGAAGTGCACGATCGTCACCGCGTCCCGCCGGATCAGGGCGGCCAGCGCGTCCGGATCGCGGTGGGCCTGCGGCGGCGCCATGACGAGGCGTGCGCCGCTGACGAGGGGCAGGAGGATCTCCCAGACGGCGACGTCGAAGGAGACCGGGGTCTTGTGCAGGATCACGTCGGCGGGGCCGACCGCGAAATGGGCCCGCATCCAGGCGAGGCGGTTGGCGATGGCGGCGCGGGTGTTGGCGCAGCCCTTGGGCGTGCCGGTCGAGCCGGACGTGTAGATGAGGTAGGCCAGGGCGTCCGGGTGCGGCGCCGCGGCCGGCAGGGCGGGATCGTCCGCCGCCTCTGCCAGATCCGGGGTGAGGATCTGCAGGTCCGGAAGCTCCGCCGGCCCGGGCATCCGCGCGGCCAGCCCGGACTCGGTGACGAGGAGGCGCAGGGCCGCCTCTCGGGCGGTCGCGACGAGGCGCGGGCGCGGCAGCTCGGGGTTGAGGGGCAGGATCGCGGCCCCCGTCTTGAGAACGGCGAGCCAGGCGACGAGCAGCGCGCAGGACCGCTCCAGCCCGACGCCGACCAGAGTGTCGGGACCGGCCCCGGCGCGGGCGAGGCGGCGGGCCAGCGCGGAGGCCGCGCTGTCGAGGGCGCGGCGGGTGAGCGCGCCCTGCCCGTCGGTCACCGCGACCGCGTCCGGGTCTTGCGCGAGATGGTCTGCGAAGGCGGCGAGGACGTCGCCGGCGCCGTCCGGGTAGGCCCGGGCGGTCGCGTTCGCCGAGCCGATCACCGCCCGGTCGCTGTCGGGCAGCGGCGGCGGCAGCGCCCCGAGCGGGGTTGCCGGGTCGGCCTCCGCCAGGGCGGCGAGCTGGGCCACGAAGGCGGCGAGCAGCGCCTCGGCATCCGCGGGCGCGAGGCGATCGGCGGCGTAGCTCAGGCGCAGGGCCAGCCGCGTCCCGTCGGGACCGGTCTCCGGGTGGACCACCAGGGTGACGGGGTAGTGCGTGGTCTCGGCGACGATGGCCGGGCCGAGGCGCAAGGCGTGCGGGTCGGCAGCGTCCCCGTCCCCGTCCCGGCCGTGGCGCGCGGCGGCGAGGGCGGCGTCGACGGGGTAGTTCTCGAACACCACGAGGCTGTCGAACAGGCCGCCCGTCCCTGTGCCCGTGCCCGTGCCCGTGCCCGCGGCGCCGGCGAGGCGCTGGATGGCGGCCAGGGGCAGGTGGCCGTGCTCGCGCAGGCCGAGACCGGCCTCCTGCACGCCCGCCAGCCACGCGCCGAGCGGCCGGGCCGGGTCGAGGTCGACGACCACCGGCAGGGTGTTGATGAACAGCCCGAGCACGGTTTCGGCCCCGGGCAGGTCGGCCGGGCGCCCGGCCACGGTCGTGCCGAAGGCGACGCGCGCCTGCCCGGTGCGGGCGGCCACGAGCCGGGCCCAGGCGGCCTGGACGCAGGTGTTGAGGGTGAGGTGCGCGGCCCGGGCCCGGGCGAGCAGCCGCCCGGTGGCGGCCGGCGGCACCCGGTGCCGGACCTCACCGTGGCCGGGCGGGCGCTGTCCGTCGCGGGCGCCGGGCGTGCCGGGCGGGTCGAAGGTGTCGGCGAGGCGGGTGGGGGCGTCGAGGCCGGCGAG
>NZ_FOMM01000026.1:0-100435 GCF_900112625.1 Methylobacterium sp. 13MFTsu3.1M2 | reverse complement strand
TGGCTTTCCAGAAGCCGCGCCGCGACCATCGGTTGAAGCGGTTGTAGACCGTGGTCCGCGGGCCGTAGGCGGCCGGGCAATCGCGCCAGCGGCAGCCCGACGTCAGCACGTGCAGGATGCCAGAGATGATCTGCCGGTCGTCCTTGCGCTCGGGTCCGGGCTGATCCTTGGGCATGAACGGTCCGATCACCGCCCATTGCTCATCCGAGAGCCAGAACAGGTCCGCCATCACCGCCTCCAGGCCGCAGAACGGCCGCCTGGAATCACAAAACGACAGACCCCGCAACGGCTTGGTTCGGTTCACACCCTAGGGCGCGTTTCGCCCACGTCAGTAGCCGAAAGGCTCTCGGTTGCGGTGGATGTCGCCTTCCGGAGCCGCAATCCGGGCCCCTCGCCGATCTCCTTAATGAAGGTCACGCCAGCTGCTCTGACGTGGTGGGCCCGGCAGGACTCGAACCTGCAACCAGACCGTTATGAGCGGTCGGCTCTAACCATTGAGCTACAGCCCCCTAGGCCCGGATAGCCGTTGCGGCTTAGCATGCGCAACTCGGGCCGCTGCCACGAAGCAGGGATGGGGTCAGTGCCGCACGGTCGGCACGACGCCCGCGAAAGATGCCATGCCGTCCGCTTCGACCGTCGCGGTGAAGGCCTCGTAAGCCTTACGGTCCGTCGTGAAGGTCTCCTGCCAAGCGGTGCAGCCGCCAGACGACAGATCGATCACCACTAACTGCCAGGGGTCCTGCGTGTCGGCGTAGCGGTAGATCTCGACGTCGACGATCGCACCATCGCGACTGAAAGAGCCCGACAGCGGAGAGTGCTCGAATTCTCGATCCTCATCGTCCACTGACCGCTTCCATTCGCTCTACGGCCTTGCCCACGGCCTCACGCAAGACGGTCGGCCAAGCCACATCATGGTCGTGGAGAAATTGGGCGGCGCTGATGAGGGCCTTAAGCCTCTCCGGACGGGCGGACTCCTCCGCCTCAGACTGCAGGAACTGCTCTGCCAGCGCCGTCGCGAGCCGAAGGATTTCATGGAGCTCATCGGGCTGGGCGTCAGTGTCGCTCACTTCAGGTAGCCCTTCGCCTTCAGGTGCTCGGTAAGGGATTCGCCTATGGCGTCGTGCATCACGGCTTTTTTGCCTCAGCTTTGGCGGCGTCCCGTTCAAGGCGCGCGGCCTTCAGGTGTGCGGTGTTCTGGTCCGCCGCACTGACTGCCGGCTCATCAAAGGCCTTGCTGCCAAACCGGTCCTGCATCTTCGCAAAAGCTGCCTCAGCCTGAATACGCTCTTTGCTGTGGTTGTCTGCCATACGGCAATCCTCAATTCGCTCCCTCTGGAACGTCGCGCTACCACACGCGACGCGACCGGAGCACCAGTTAATGCGCGACCGCGTCATCGCGGAAGCCGCGGGCGTCGAAGATCCGCCGGACGATACCGGTGCGCTTCGCCTCGTCCAGCCACGCCGTAACGCAGGCGAGGGCGGCGGGGCGCCCCTTAGGCACGGCGACGGCGACCTGCGTCTGCTGGAAGCCGCCCGCGACGATCCGGGAACCTGGAACCTGCAGGACCACCGGCCGCAGCGTGTCGCGCGAGAGGGCAATGGCGTCCGCCTGCCCAGCGCGCATGCGCGCGACCGCCTCGGCCACGGACGGGACGGGGAGGGGTTGCGTCCGGGTCAGCGTGCGGGCGGAGGCGCGGAACGTCGTCGTGCCGTCGATAGCCACGACCCGGAGACCCGCCCGATCCACCTGCGCCACGTCGGTGATGCCCGACCCGACGCTAACCAGATAGGTGCTCTCCAGGTCGTAGTAGCCCGGCCCGAAATCGATCACCTGCCGCCGGGCCACGTCGACCGGCATGAAGCTGACATCGATCGCCGCGGCCTCGAGGGCGGCGGCCGCGGCGCCCGAGTTCGGGAACAGGGTGACGGCCAGCGGCAGGCCGACCTGCCGGGCGAGATCCGCGCTCAGATCGGCTGTCACGCCGTCGAGCGCTCCGTCGGCGGCACGGCTGACGAAGATTAGGCCAGCGGACGGCGCCTCAACGAGACCGACTCGGAGCATACCGGTCGGAGCGAGTTCCGCTTTCACGGAGGCATCCTGCACGGGGCTAGCTATCGTCATACCGGCGAGAGGAGCAGAAGCGAGCAGAGAAGTGACGCGCTTTGGGATCGCAGCGGTGACACCTTGGTGACACCGACCATCCCAAGATCAGGGCTGACGCCTGCTAAGCCATTGATAATATTGGCGCACCCGACACGATTCGAACGTGTGACCTTTGCGTTCGAAGGGTTAGCCTAACATGTTTTCCCGTGATTGCTAGAGTTTACTCGTTATTGCCAAACCGCTGCTGCCCCTTGTGAAATTGGCGCGCCGGGCATTTCTCTCGTCTCCGCCGGATGGGCTCGGTTTGCTTCCGCGTGCTTCCGCAGTGCTTCGGCAGAACCGGAGGGGAGGGCATGCCCAAGCTCAGCAAGCGCGTGGTCGAGGCGGCCGAGTCGCAAGGCCGGGACTACTTCTTCTGGTGCGATGAGCTCCCGGGCTTCGGGGTGCGCATCTTCGCATCCGGCCGGCGCAGCTACCTCGTGTAGTACCGCGCCAGCGGGCGGTCGAGGCGCTTCACGATAGGGCTGCACGGCGCCCTGACGGCTGACGAAGCCCGCCGTGAGGCGAAGGGGCTGCTGGGCCAAGTGGCGAAGGGCGAGGATCCGGCGGAGGAGCGCGCCACGCGGCGGGGCTCCATGCAGGTTGCGGGAGCGATGAGTGAGACCGGCCAAGCCTGAGCGATCAGATGGTGGCCGGGAACTCGGGCGCCGCAGCAATGACATGCCGACCCTGCAGGATCACGAACGGTCCCGACGGTACCGAGACGCCCAACGCATCCGGTCGGCTCGCTCACTGGCAGCTCGGCCTGTGCACGGCCCTCATGGACCGCTGCATCGATCGCTTGGGCGACGTCGCCGAGACTGCCCGCCGCGACAGCGAGGCCGACCTGCTCGCCACCGCCGCTGAAGCCCTGAGGACGAGGCTCTGAGACATGGGTGACGAAATTCGCTTCCAGATCCGCTCGAAGCCGGCTCGCATGGAGGAGCAGACGCGCGTCGCGCTGGCGCTCCTGCGGAGCAGGGGTGGGTGGCCCCAGGATTGGGCTCCATTCAATCCGGCGCTGCGTCGTGCCCTGGCACGTGGCGATTGGGCGCCGTTGGGCGCCGGTGTGGCCAAGGACGCGACGGCGCTCGAGCCGAAGCTGGTCAAAGGCCTGGACAGCAAGGAAGGCCTCGATCTCGGCGACGGCACGATGAAGATGCCGGACGGGTCGATCCGGTCAATCGTCCCGGCGGCGCCAGCTGGTGGGATCGGTGGCGGTGGCGGCCGCGGAATGCCCGAACTCCGTGAGCACGTGGCCGAGTTGGGCCGGCACATCGAGCGCTTTGGCCAGTCCGGCTTCCACGCTCAGATCGAAGTGACGGGGCTGCGGCAGGCGGGCCTGCGAGCCACTTCCATGAGGATCAAGGCCCGTGGCGGCCTGAGTGCCGACTTGGGGGTGACTGAGCCCGGCGCCAAGGAAGACATGAGCGACTGGACCTGAGGGCCTCGATCTCTCTCAGACATGTTCAGCAACTATCCTGGAAGCCGGCATATATCCAACGTTCTCCGTCGTCCCAGCATAGATACGCCTTGACTAGGCGTCGTTGTTGCTACGTGAGTCTCAGCCACATACGCAGGAGGCTTCAATGGACGACATTACATCAACCTCGGCTCTGGATCAGAGCAACCTAATCGAGCTCACGGCCGATATCGTGTCCGCTTACGTCTCGAAAAACTCTGTGCCTACGTCCGAAATGCCGGCGCTTCTGTCCGCGATCCACGGCGCGCTCAACGGCTTGAACAACCCCGCCGCTCCGGCCGAGGCTAAGGTCGACCGCGCCACTCCGAGCCAGATCCGGAAGTCGATCAGCAACGACGCGCTGATCAGTTTTGAGGATGGCAAGTCGTACAAGACCCTGAAGCGGCACCTCAAAGGAGTGGGCCTTACCCCGAACGAATATCGGGCGAAGTGGGGCCTGCCGGTCGACTACCCCATGACCGCCCCGAGCTACTCCGAGATGCGCTCGGCCCTGGCGAAGAACACCGGCCTCGGCAACCTGCGCAGGAACGCAGCCCCGAAGGCTGCCGTCACCGACGAGAAAGTTGCGGAGGCGCCCAAGGCCCGGGGCCGGAAGAAGGTGGCCGAGCCTGCGGTCGCGCCGGCCGAGAAGCCTGTCCGCGCTCGCAAGGCGAAGAAGGCTGCTGTCGCCGCGGAGTGAATCTGCCTAGCGCGAGAGCGGTGGGAAGCCGCCAGCCCGCGCGCGGGTCTACCCAGCATCCCTGATGCGATCACCTTGAACCGCCCGGCTCCGGCCGCGGCGGTTTATCTTTTCGGATCTGAGCTTCAAGGATGTCGAAGCTTATCGACCGCATCAGCCAAGATGGGCAGCGGGATCTCATAATCCGCATGCACACCGCCGACATTTGAAGGGTGCCCGCAAAGAAACTCCATTTGGAAGCCAAGAGCTCCCACTTGCGCGTTGAAAGCGCCCCAATTGTTGAGCTCGGGGTGCGCGAGGATGAGCAGTCTCACCGACGGATCGCAGAAGATGACGTTCTGAAGCGCCGATCCATTGGCCGCGACGATGTGGCTGGCTTCCTGGAATATTCGGACTTGCTCCGCAAAGTCGTAGTTCTCGATGATGATAGTCTCGTAGCCCTCTTTCGAAAGCAGCCCCGCGACATCCGTATCGTTCGCGAGACGACGCCACGTGCTGGTCCTGCGCGAGAGGAATATCTTGCGGTGCGGTCCAGACGGCTTCGGGAGTCCCCGCTCAACGCGCGCCTTGATGAAGCGATAAGACTGAGGATTTACCGCGTTCAGCTCATTGGCTTGCATCTGATGCGGCATCAGGTGGACGGGGAAGAAGGTCAGAGGGCAGGAATACAATAGCCTGGCCGCCCGCACCGCTCCCGAACGCGGGAGCCTGTATATGTCGTTCTTCGTGATCAGGCCGAGCAGATCATGATGCGACTGCGGCATGTCATCGTCGACGACGATCGTCGATGTCGCGAAGCTCGCGTGCTGTTCCAGAAATTCAAGCCGCGAGATGTAGTCGGACAGCCAGTGCCCATACGCGTTGCTCGCGACGCCGCACAGCATGACGGCGCGGTCGAGCTCGACGATATCGTATCCGCTGATATCGAGGGCGAAGCTCGTGCCGGACTTTCCGATGACGATCCGATCCGAGGCGTGGAGCACCTTGCGCTCCTGCTGAGGACTGCCGCCGGTCTCATTGAGGGCGCCGCCGCTCGACAGGAGGACGGTGTTGGACCGGGCAAAGAGCGTCGCGTCGATCAAGCTCGGGAAACGAATCGGTTGATCGGGGAGGTGCGTGGTGTTCGGCTCGTGCGGCTGACCGTACAGATGCGGCTGGCCGATCGGCGTCCCCTCCGCGAACCGGAACGCGGGATTTGCGGAACAGTCGGCTGCCGACAGGGTCGACGGATGGACTTGGCGAGCGACGAAGGCGCCAGACCTGACATCGCCGCCGGCGGCGGGTTCGTGCGTCAGTCTGGCGAGGGCGCGTTCGTAGAGCCAGTAGAGCAGTCGCCTGTCCGCGCGGTAGGCGGTGCGGGCGCGGTCCACAATGGTCTCGATGTACCGATCGCGATCCTGCGGCGACTTCGACGCGCCGAACGCCCGCAATAGGACCGGCACCGCCGTCAGGCCTTCGAACGCAGCCTTCGCGCGATCGTGGTCACGGGGGGACAGGCGCGAGAATTCCGCGAGGCACTCCTGCAATCGCAGGACCGACGCCCGTCGCTCCTGCGCAGCGGCGTCGCGTCCGACGCGGCCGCGCACGCCGTGGACTCCGATCAAGGCTTGCGTGGTCGCGTAGCCGAGCAGGTCGCGCACGGCGCCCCCGCGCGCGCAGGATCGACGCATCTGCTCGGCGTAGATGTCCTCGACGTCCGATCGGCGCTTGCCGCGGCAAGCCAGCGCGAGCAGGAGCGCGGGGGAGGCAATCAGCAACGCGGCTTCGAAGCGCTTGCTCAAGGAACGAATGGGTTCTCCCAAACCGTAATCAGCGAAATGTTCTGCCAGATCTACGCCACTCGCAACAACATCTGGATACCGTTCTTGGTAAAACTGCCGGTCCATTAAGGACCGAATAAGAGCAATTTTTGCCCGTCTGAAGACGCCCATCTGTATACCCAGCCAGGACCGCGCTAGCACGATCTTAATGCAGCCCTAGGTGGATATTGCAGTGCTGGCAACAGCCTCAAGTCGACAGCGCTGAGCCTATCGGCCCCGCTGGCACCGCCGCGTGGGGCTATTTCGCGCGCATCAAGCCTTGAGCGCTCACGCGTGGCCTGGATGCATCAACTGACCGAAAACAACCTGTGGTCGGTATTCCGGGCTGGACTCAAGGTTCAGTCCGTCAGACGATTTATCCATGGCCCTGACCCTCGTTCTCGCCGTCGCTGCACCACTTGGCACTGCGGTTGCAGCTGTCCTCTGGTCCGGCCTCGTCGTCCGAGGAATGCATAAACTCCCGGCGTCTCAGGCGAGTAACGATCTGCGCACGTGGTGAAGCCATATGCCCGGCCGGCCAATTGCCGGCGCGGGCTTCTTTGGCCTACATGGCTGGCGCTGAGCAGCTGCGCCCTAATTGCAGGTCAACTTCCGGCCTTCAGCCATGCCGACCTTCCGGTAATGCTCCAGACCGGACTTGATCGCTCGGCCAATGACCGCTCGGCGCACGTCCGGATTGCAGCGCAGATATTCCATCTCGTTGAAAGCGTAGTCACCACGTCCGCCCCGCGAGCCTCGGTCATAGTCCCGATCATAATCGCGGCGGTCACGGTCGCCGTAGCCACGATCGCCGTAGCCCCGATCTCCGTAGCCTCGGTCGCGGGGTCCGTAGTCGCCGCGATCGTAGCCGTAGTCGCGCCCGCCGTATGGCTGTGCGAAGGCCGGAGCGGTTCCGCTGAGTAGCGCCAGGCCAAGGACGGTCGCTGAAATCACCTTCATGTCGTGCTCTCCGTTGTTGCGGGGCGTGAACGCTTTCAAAGATGGGTAGTTCGATTTGCCTGGGCGGGCGTCGGGTCCTCGCTTCCAGCGTCACTACCGTTGGGGGGGCTTGTCTTTCCCTGCTCCTAACCCACTCTCAGTTTCAGGTTTGGCGGGATTACTCCCTTGTCGGTGCCGAGCCTAAGAAGCCCGCCCGGTCCGCCGGCGCGGGCTTTTTCGTGCCTGGAATCCTGGCGCGGGACGGCTCGCCCGCCGGCATCCGCACGACACAGAAACCAAGGCCGGCCATTCTGTCGCCGGGCCGCGTTGCATATCGGCTCCCGCAGGTGAGGCAATCGTATCCCATGCCGCCGCATAGCGAGCCGCTCGCTCCCACCACCCGAGGCGAAAAAGCTGGCCGGCTCGCAGCGAGCGAGATGATCAAGACGCTGAGCCCGCAGACAGGTAGCGTTCAGGGCCTCGTGCGCCGGGTCGAGGAGGTCGGCATCATCGTGGCCCAGGAGCATCTGAAAGCCGGCATGCTGCCCGCTGAAGTCCGGGCTTGGCACATCGGTTTCCAAGCGGGGATGAGCCTCGAGCTCGGAGATTTCATGCGCCGCTTTTGAACAGCCTCCTGACGCTCTCGAACTGATGCCTGCAACATTCCTGAAAGTATCGTCACGCTCAGCTTCCCAGAATAGTTTGGTCATGAAAGTTTCGAAGATATCGAGGCGTGGTTAGATTTTCAGAAAAACCGTCTTAAGAGGTGGGCGAATCCGAATTAGTGCTCAGGTACTAACTGCTCAATGAATCCAGCGCCCGCTGGGATCACCAGCAGGCGCCTTTCCTGTGCGTGCCCGTTGTTGATAGTACGATAGGGCGCCTTGCTCTTATCTCGCCCCGTTACCCGCCGGTATGTCAGCAAGCCCCGCAATCGATCTTCCGCTCGCCGTCGCCTCCTGGCTTTCGCTCGATCGCTGGCTGCACGAGAATAGCCCACCGGTCTCGGGCGCCGCACGGGTCAGCTGAAACCCCTGACCGGTCTTTGCTTTCCGAACGTCGTCCACACCGCTCCACCACGATTCCTCGCGCCGCGGCCGCCGTCGGTTGAAGCGCATCGCCGCCTCAGGCTTGTTCCGTATTCGTTCGCGAGCGGAAGGCCACCAGAATGGGGCGCCTGGCGGATGCGGGGCCCGGTCGGGTCTTCGTCGACTGCGCGGCCTGCAAGCGCTCGGGCCGCTACACCGTCGCCAGCCTGATTGACCGCTATGGGGCCGACACCTCGACGCTCGACCTGCTCCGGCACCTGACAGCCTCGTGCCACTACCAGCGCGCGCCCGGGGCGCCGCCCGCGCGGAAGTACGAGCACCTGTGCCTCGCGGCGATCACGCTGCCGCCAGCGCTCAAGCAAATCCCGCCGGTGCCGCCGGGCCCCCCCTACACGATCGAGATCTGGGACCGGATCGGCGGCAAGCTCGAGTTGCACCTCGCCACGATCTACCCGCTGACCGCGGCGATCGCCGCATTCGAGGCCGCCTGCCTGGAATGGCCGACGAACGAGGTCATCCTGCGGGATCGGGCTCGGATCGTGCGGAAGCGGGAGCTGCCGCCGCGGAGCGCCACCGGGTGACATTCCGGCCTCACACGCGGCCTCGGGCCGCGACAACGGCTTGCCGCCGGAGCATCTACCCTAGAACGGCCGTATGCCGACCGCCACCTACCTCGCGCCGCGCGCTCGCCGCCGAACTCATGATGAGCGAGAGCACCGTGGACGATTACGTCCGACGGGGCCTCCTGCCGCCGCCGATACGCATCTCGCCCAGCTGCGTGCGCTGGCGACCGTGGACGCCATCCTCGGCCCCTAAGAACCCGAGATGGTCGGTTGAGGATCTGAGCCCAGAGGAGCGTGCGGCTTGCGCGATCGAGGCGTCGCGGCAGCCTACGCTTTCGGATCGAGCAGCCGCGGACGGTGTCGCTCGGATACTCGCCGCCTCGAAAGAGCGGTCTCGGCCGACGAGGAAGGCTAAGGGCCGTTCAGCCGCCTAGCGATCACATTTGCGATAACGCGATTTGGGACAGCACCGGCTCGGAAGAACGCACGATGCTTCCGCAGCGCTTCCGCGGCAATCTCTCAACCGCAGGGCTTAGCCCCCTAGGTCATTGAGAAGATTGGCGCACCCGACACGATTCGAACGTGTGACCTTTGCCTTCGGAGGGCAACGCTCTATCCAGCTGAGCTACGGGTGCTGGCCGTGGCCATTCCCTAGCCCAACCACGCCGGGAGCGCAACGGCGCCCGCACCGTCGCGTGCGGACGCGGGCGACGCGGCCAGATCTCCGGCGCGTGTTGCCCCGGCGTCCTTGCCTTCGCGCGCCGTTTCCCGGCCCCTGGGCGGCGGGCAGAGGCGTCGCGGAGCGGGTAGGGGTGGCGGAGACGACGGGCGGCCGGGATCCGCGGGCGAACAATTTCGGGTCCCTGCGCCTCCTGTTCGCGGGCCTGGTGATCCTCGCGCACGCCCCCGAGCTCGTGGACGGGAACCGGTCCCGGGAGTTGCTGACGCAGGTCTTCGGAACCCTGTCCCTGGGGGAGATCGCCGTCGACGGCTTCTTCCTCGTGAGCGGCTACCTGATCACCGCGAGCTACCGCGCCAAGCGCTCCTTCAGCGACTATCTCGCGCGGCGGGCGCTGCGGATCTACCCGGCCTTCGTGGTCGCGTCCCTGCTCTGCATCGCCGTCGTCGCGCCCCTCGGCGGCGGCAACCTCGCGGCCGCCTCGCCGCTCGAGACGCTGCTGCGGCTGTCGTTGCTGCTGATGCCGGTGGTCCCGGGCGCCTTCGCCGAGTTGCCCTACCCGCTGCTCAACGGCTCGATGTGGACCATTCCGTGCGAGTTCGGCTGCTACCTGCTGCTCGGCCTCGTCGGCACCGCCCGCGCCCTGCGCCGCCGCGGGCGCTATCTCGGCCTGCTCGGGGGGCTCGGCAGCCTCCTCGCCCTGCGCTGGCTCTTCCTGCCCGTCGGGCATCCGGGCGACACCCTCGGATCCCTGTCGGAGATGATCCGCCTCACCTTCGTGTTCTGCTGCGGCGGCGCCTTCCGGCTGTTCGCCGACCGGATCGCCTACACGCGGCGCGGCGCGACCCGCGCCGCCCTGCTGCTCCTGCCGCTGATGTTCAGCCGACCGCTGGCCGAGCCGGCCTTCGCGATCCTCGGCGGCTACCTGATCTTCTGGTTCGCCTTCGCGGTGCGCCCCACCGTCCTCAGCCGCGCCACCGCCCAGGTCGACCCGTCCTACGGGCTCTACCTCTACGCGTGGCCGGTGCAGAACCTGCTGGTCGCGCGGATCCCCGGCATCTCGCCCTGGACGGTCGCCGCCCTAGCCCTCGCGGCCGCCATCCCGCTCGGCCTGCTGAGCTGGTACCTGATCGAGCGGCCGATGCTCCGGTTCAGGCCGGGACCGGGCGGCGCGCCGCCGGAGCCCGGCCCGATCCCGGCGGCCGGGGCCGCCCTCGGGGCCTAGCGCCGGAACACCCGCGGTGGCGCCGGTAACCGGCGCCACCGCGGCGCGTTCTCGATGGACCATCGGGACGCGGCCGCGGAGGCGGGACATGACGCAGGCTCTGGATCGCGCGACGCTCGACCGGCTGGTCGCCCTCGGCCGCGACCGGGGCCTCCTCACCGCCGACGATCTGCGCGCCGCGCTGCCCGTCGAGCGGATGGACGTCGACGCCCTGGTCCTCGTGATGCTGGAGCTGGAGGCGGCGGGCGTGAGCGTCGAGCCGGAGGCCTTCGGCCCCCCGACGGACCGGGCGATCCCGGTCTCGGTCGCCCTCCCGGCGCCGCAGCCCGGCACGCCGCCGGTCCGGGCCGCGGAGGCGGGGCAGGGCGCGGCCTTCGCGCCGCCCGCATCCGCCGCGCCGGCCGCCCCGGAGCCGATCCCGGACGACGGCGCCGATGCCGGCCGGGCTGTCCTCCTGGCAGGCCTGGCGACCGTGCTGATCCTCGGCGCCCTGCTCCTGATGCTGTGAGCCACCGGCGCGGAACGCTTCGGGCCGCGGCCCCGTTGGCGAGAGCCGGCCGGTGACGGCCCCGAGGATTCTCGTATCCATGCGTCAGACCCCGGACGGAACCCTCGCCCTGCTGATCGCGGCCCTGCGCGAGGGCACGGCGCATGTCGAGGCGCTGCTCACGCTGGCGCGGACGGAGGTCGACGGCAATTTCCGGGCGATCGTGTCGCTGATCGCCATCATCGGCACGATCCCGGTGCTGCTGATCGTCACCTTCTTCCTCGGCCTCGACGCCGTGGTGAAGCTGCTGGCCGTGCCGTTCGGTGCCGAGGCGCCGGCCGCGCTGATCGTCGCCGCGCCGTTCCTCGTCATAGCGCTCGGCCTCGGCTGGATGGGCGCCCGCCGGATGGCGCTCTCGAACCTCGAGCCCTGGCGGACGTGGCGGCAGGTGAAGCGCGACGTCCGGGAGGTGACGCGCGCCGGCGCGTGATATCTGGACCGGAAAACCCAAAGATATCAACGTATTGCAGAGGAATGCTCGCGCGCACTCTGAGCGCGAGTCGACCGCGCGCGACGCGCGGCGTGCGGAGGAGCGCGTTCAACCGATCTGCCAGGATCCGTGCTCAAAGCTCTGCTCTGACGACTGAATCCGCCCGAGCCGGTCTGCACCTAGCCCGTCGGCGCCAGCATGGTGCCGAGACCCGGATCGAGCGGGACGTCGAGGCGGCAGCGCAGGCCCTCGACCTCGAAGGCGAGGTCGACGGTGCCGGCGAGTTCGCGCCGCACGCCGCCGGCGATCAGCCGCGTCCCGAAGCCCACCCGGGTCGGCGCCCGCACCGGCGGGCCGCCGCGCTCCTCCCAGCTGAGCCGCAGGCGCCGCTCCCCGGCCGCGCCGGCGGCGAGCGACCACGCCACCCGGACGCGGCCCTCGCGGACCGAGAGGGCGCCGTACTTGGCCGCGTTGGTGGTCAGCTCGTGGACCGTCATGCCGAGGGCCAGCACCTCGCGGGGGCTCAGCGACACGTCCGGCCCGTCCAGGCGGATCTGGTCGTCGCCGGTCCGGTAGGGTCCGAGCTCGCTCTTCAGCACCTCGCGCAGGGGGGCCCCGCTCCAGTCCTCGCGGGTCAGGAGGTCGTGGGTCTTCGACAGGGCCAGGATCCGCGCCTCCAGGACCTCCGCGGAGCCGCGGGACTGCCGGGCGAGGGCCTGGACGGTGGCCAGGGTATTCTTCACCCGGTGGTTCAGCTCGTGCAGCATCGTGCCCTGCTGCGCCTGCAGGGCGCGCCCGCGCTGGATCTCCGCGCGCAGCTCGGCGGTGTTGCGCTGGAGGGTGCCGGCCATGGCGTCGAGCTTGCTGCCGAGCCGGTCGAACTCCGCGGCCCCGCGCAGGCCGGTGCGGGCGGCGAGGTCGCCGGCCTGCCACGCCGCCGCGGTGCGCAGGAGCCGGTCGACCGGGCGCCGGATGAACACCCGCCCGGCCACGAGGGCGGCGGCGAGCGCCAGGGCCGCCCCCAGGGCGATCAGGATCAGCCCGCGGCGGGTGGCGGCGTCGATATCCGCGAAGGCGGTGGCGTAGTCGCGCCCGACGACGACGCGCACCCCGGCCAGCGGGCCGTCCGGCATCGCGGTAGCGATGATCCGCTTCCGGCCGTCGAGGCCGGCGGCGACGCGGACGTCGCTGCCCTGGGCCTCCAGCATGGCGGCCCGGTCGGGCGGGATCGGCCTGCCGATCCAGGCCGCCTCGTCCGGGCGGCGGGCGATGATCAGGCCGTCCCGGTCCGTCACGGTGATCGCCGTCTCGGGCTGATGGAGCGCCTGCTCCAGGTGATCGGAGAGCCAGTCGAGGTCGACGGCGGCGAGCAGGACGCCCGCCGGGGCCCCCGCCGACTCGCCGACATGAACGGCCCGGGCGAAGTGGATCGACGGCCGCTTCGTCTGGAAGCCGACCGCGTAGCCGCCCACCGCGTAGCCGCCCCGCTCCAGGGCGCGGCGGTGATAGGCCCGGCCGCGGCTCGAGTACGAGCCCGCGGGCGCGCCGGCGCTGTCGCAGATCACGGCCCCGTCGGGCTCGGTGAGGGCGATCAGCAGCACGTGCGGCAGCCGCGCGGCAGCCCGCCGCAGGTAGGCGGTGCAGGCCGCCGGCTCCCGCACCTGCACGGTGGCATCCTCGGAGATCAGGTCGAGGGCCTGCTGCATCCGCTCGGAGATCTGGGCGAAATCCTCCGCGACGTCCCGCGCGGTGGCGCGGGCGTCGGCCCGCACGGCCGCGTCGCGGCTCGCCCGCAGGGCGACCTCGTTGTAGCCCTGGATCGCCAGCGCCGGGGCGAGGGCGAGCAGGACGAGCAGCAGGATGCGGGTCGTCAGCGACAGTGGCATCGGCGGTCAGTCGCGACCGGCTATCGGCGCGGGCGCCCGCGCGGCCAGGGTCTCCACGGAGCACGGCTCGGTGATCATCCGCATCCCCGATTCGAGTCCGCAGGTGGCGAAGGTCGCGTTCTCGGCGGAGCCGGTGATGACCTGGACCCTCGGATCCGGCCGTCGCGGCCACCGGGCAGGCCGCCATGGCCGACCAGCAGCCCGGCCGCCGCGTCCGCGCCCATGGGGCGCCGCCGGATCGGGCGGATGCGATCGGCGCGCGCGGGGGCGGATTCGAGGGCCGGACGCCGTCTCATGTCGGCGTTGTTGCAGAACCGGTCGGCCCTTGCCAGTGCGCCGCGCGGTCGGGGCGGCGGGAGCGTGGGCCGGCTCGCCTCAGCGCCCCCGGGGCCGGCCGGCCTCCGGACGCAGGTGCAGGAAGCTGCGCTCGCCGGTCGCGGCCTCGGCCACGTGCTGGATCGTGTCGAGCAGATCGGACACGGCCCGCGGCCCGGCCGGCCGGAAGCCCGCCCTCGGCTCGACCCAGCGTCCCTGCGTGCGGTCCGCGGCGATCTGCGCCTCGCTCAGCGCGTCGAAATCCCGGCGTCGGGTCATGGCTCAGCCCTCCGCCGGGGACTCTGTCGGGGGCATGGTTGACGAAAGGTTAACGCCGGATCCGGCGGGGCGGCGCGTCGCGAATACCCGCCGGCTTGATCCTCGGCACAGGCCTCTCTAAACAGCGAAAACCGAGGTAAATCAATAGATTAATGTGATTATAAACTGCGGTCTCCGGACCGGCCCGGATCGCGGCACCGGTCGAGGTACGGCGTGCGGGGGGCGATGACCGGTTCCGCCGGACCCGCCATCGGCACCCGGGTCGTCGACACCCTGGCAGCCCTGCGGCCGCTGGCGCCGTTCTTCTGCCTGTACGTGACCTTCGGGGCGACGCTCGGCTTCCTGTCCGGCGGGGCGCCGCTGATCCTGCGGGCGCGGGGCGTGGAGCTGGCCGAGGTCGGGCTGCTGCAGCTCATCAACCTGCCGGTCGGGCTCACCTTCCTGTGGGCGCCCCTGCTCGACCGGCTCCGCCTGCCGATCCTCGGCCACCGGATCGGCTGGATCGCGGCCGCGCAGGCCGCCTCGGTGCTCCTGCTGGTCGTCCTGAGCCTCGGCGAGGCTTGGCCGCTCCCGGCGCTGCTCGCCCTGGCGATCGCCGCCTGCGCCTGCGTGGCGACCATGGACATCGCCCTCGAGGCCCTTGTGGTCGAGACCGTGCCGGCGGAGCGGCGCGCCTTCGTGGCCTCGGCCAAGCTGTGCGGCGCCTCCCTCGGCGGGATCCTGGGGGTCGGCGTGCTGGTCGGCTCCTACGACAGCCTGGGCTGGCGCGGGGCGGTCCTGTCCTGCGCGGCCCTCGACGCCCTCTGCCTGCTGCCGATCCTGGGCTACCCGGAGTCGCGCCTGCGCGAGACCCGGAGCGCCGGTGCCGGCACCGCGGCCGGTGCGGGCCCGGAACGCTGGTCGGACTCCCTGGCGCGGCTGCGCCGCCTGGGCGGTCGCGTGCTGGTGCTCGGCGCCTACTTCGCCGCCTCCTACCTCGTGGGCGGGCCCAACACCCTGGCGCTCCTCGATCTCGGCGTCCCGCTCGGGCAGGTCGGCACGCTCACCGGCACCGTGCTCCCGGCCGTGAACCTCGTCATGGCGCTGGCGGCCGGATGGCTGGCCGCGCGGTTCGGCACGGTCCGGCTGATCGCCGTGGGGGCCCTCGGCGTCCTGGCCTCCGGGGGCCTGATGGTCGTCGCCTGCGCGGGCCGGGTGCCGGATCTCGGCATCACCGCCGCCGTGCTGGGCTTCGTCGCGGGCGGGTTCCTGGGCGTGCCGGTCTTCAACATGATCTACCGCTGGGCCCAGGGGCCGAAGCCCGCCACCGACTACGCGCTCCTGTTCGGCGCCGCCTTCTTCGCCGCGATGCCGCTGCGGGTGGCGGCCCCGGCGCTCGCCGGCTGGATCGGCTGGCCGGGCTACTTCGCCACCACCCTGCCGCTCTACGCCGCCGCGGTGGCGTGGCTCGCCGTCGCCGTGGACCGGACCCTGCGCGACGACGGGGCGGCGCGATGATCGCCGAGGTCGCCGCCCAGGTTCCCGACACGCTCGCGGCCTACCGGCACGGGGTCGCCGAGGGCCCAGGCGGCCCGGACGCGCTGCCCCTCGGCGCCCTGCGGGACGAGGCCGTGTTCGACGCGACGCTGGCCGCCTTCGGGGCCGGGTTCGGCGCGGAGTTCCGGACCGCCGACCCGCGGGTCCAGGTCTCCTACTGGAGCCAGTTCTACCTCGCGGCCCTGGCGACGCCGGCGCTGACCGCCCTGGTGCGCCTCGGCCGGCCGCTGCCGCTCGCCTTCGACGCGGTCAGCCTCGAGCTCGACGCGGCCGGCCGGCCGCGCCGCTTCCGCCTGCCCGCGGACGGGCCGGCCCGCGCGGCCTGCCCGGCGCCCGGCCTGACCGGGCTGGTGGAGGCGCATCTGCGCCCGTTCGTCGAGCTCTGCCACGCCCGGTGCGGGATCGCCCCCAGGGTCCTCTGGGGCAACGCCGCGGTGATCCTCGACTACGTCGCCCGGGAACTCGGGGACCCGCTCGCCGGGCTGGCTGGGGACGGGGAGGGGGCCGGCACCACCTGCGCGAGCGCCTGTACCACCACCTGCCCTACCGCCCGCGCCGCCGCCCGCGCCGCCGCCTGTGACGACGTCGCGGCCTGCCTCGGATGGCGCGCCGGCCCCGGCTGCGCTAGGAGCCCGCTCGAGAGTCCTCTTGCGCAGGCGCTCTGCCCGGGACCTTCGGGCTGCCGGCGGCGGCGCGTCTGCTGCCTGCGCCACCGCCTGCCGGGGGTGCCGTCCTGCGGCGCGCTCTGCCCCGTCGAGTGCGCCGCCCAACGTTGATCCGAGCCGCGCGATGCTGAAGGCCTTCCTCGCCTATTACCGGCCGTACCGGACGCTGTTCCTGGTCGATTTCGGCTGCGCGGTGCTGTCGGGCCTGCTGGAGCTCGGCTTCCCCATCGCCGTGAAGGGCTTCATCGACAGCCTGCTGCCCCGGCAGGACTGGGGCCTGATCCTGCTCGCCGCGGCCGCGCTGGCGCTGGTCTACGTCGCCAATGCCGGCCTGATGGTGGTGGTCACCTACTGGGGCCACGTGCTCGGCATCAACATCGAGACCACGATGCGGGCGCGGGCCTTCGACCACCTGCAGAAGCTCTCCTTCCGCTTCTACGACGGCCAGAAGACCGGCCACCTCGTGGCCCGGGTGACCAAGGACCTGGAGGAGATCGGCGAGGTCGCCCATCACGGGCCCGAGGACCTGTTCATCGCCGTGATGACGCTGTTCGGCGCCTTCGCGCTGATGCTCTACGTCCACGCGCCGCTGGCGCTGATCACCGCGGCGATCCTGCCGCTGATCGCCTTCGTGTCGATCCGCTACGGCGGCCGCATGACCCGCAACTGGCAGGCCCAGTACGGCCGGGTCGGCGCCTTCAACGCGCGGATCGAGGAGAATGTCGGCGGGATGCGGGTGGTGCAGGCCTTCGCCAACGAGCCCCACGAGCGCGCCCTCTTCGCCCTCGACAACGCCCGCTACCGGGACACCAAGCTCGAGGCCTACCGGCTGATGGCGGCCGGCCTGTCGATCAACTACCTGGGCCTGCGCCTCGTCCAGATCGCGGTGCTGCTCGGCGGCGCCGCCTTCGTGGTCCGGGGCGACCTGACGCCCGGGGGCTTCGTGGGCTTCCTGCTGCTGGTGGGCGTGTTCTACCGGCCGCTGGAGAAGATCGGCGCCGTGGTCGAGACGTACCCGAAGGGGGTCGCGGGCTTCCGCCGCTACCAGGAACTGCTGGCCACCGAGCCCGACATCACCGACCGGCCCGGCGCCCGCGCGGTCGGCGCCCTGCGCGGCGACATCCGTTTCGAGGGGGTGGGCTTCGGCTACGGGCCCGGCCGCCCGGTCTTCGCCGGCCTCGACCTCGCGGTGGCGGCCGGCGAGACGGTGGCGTTCGTGGGTCCCTCGGGGGTCGGCAAGACCACCCTCTGCGCCCTGCTGCCGCGCTTCTACGAGGTCGAGGCGGGCCGCATCACCGTCGACGGGATCGACATCCGCGACATCACCCTGGCGAGCCTGCGCCGCCAGATCGGCATCGTGCAGCAGGACGTGTTCCTGTTCGCCGGCACGATCCGCGAGAACATCGCCTACGGTCGCCTCGACGCCGCAGAGGCCGAGATCGACGCCGCCGCGCGGCGCGCCCGTCTCGGCGGGCTGATCGACAGCCTGCCGGAGGGCCTCGACACCGTGGTGGGCGAGCGCGGCGTGCGCCTGTCGGGCGGCCAGAAGCAGCGCATCGCCATCGCGCGGGTCTTCCTCAAGAACCCGCCGATCCTGATCCTCGACGAGGCGACCTCAGCGCTCGACACCGAGACCGAGCGGGAGATCCAGCGGGCGCTCGCCGAGCTCGCCCGCGGGCGCACGACCCTGGTGATCGCCCACCGCCTCGCCACCATCCGGGACGCCGACCGCATCGTGGTCCTGGGGGAGGGCGGGGTCGCCGAGGAGGGCCGGCACGCGGCTCTGCTCGCCGCCGGCGGCCCCTACAGCCGCCTGCACGCGGCGCAGTTCGGGCGCGGCGAAGCCGGCGCGGGCGTCCTCGCGGCGGAGTGAGAGCCGGCCTCGCTAGGGTGCCGCCGGCGCGCTCGACTCGCGCACGACGAGGCGCGCGGGGAACAGCGTCTGGGCGAGGTCGTCCGGCGGCCGCGTCCCCTCGATCAGTTCGACCAGCGTCGCGAAGGCGGACCGGACCATGTCGAGCACCGGGACATCGACCGAGGTCAGGCTCGGGATCGCGTAGGCCCCCTGGCTGAAGTTGTCGAAGCCGACGACGCGGATCTCCGCGGGGACCCGCACGCCGCCCTCGTGCAGCGCCCGCAGCACGCCGAACGCCACCCGGTCGCTGGCGGCCACGACGGCGTCCGGCCGGGCGCCGGGTCCGGCCTCCAGGAGAGCCCGCGCGGCCCGGTAGCCGCCCGCGGCGGTCCCGTCGCAGGAGATCACGAGGGCGTCGCGCAGGGGCAGCCCCGCCTCCGCGAGGGCATCCCGGTAGCCGCGGAACCGCTCGGTGGCGGCGGCGGGCCGGCGCGCGTCGCCCGCGAGCAGGCAGATCGACCGGCTCCCCGCCGCGATCAGGTGGCGGACGGCCCCGTGGACCGCGTCGCGCTCCGCCAGCGCGACGTAGTGCGTGCCGGGCACCTCCAGGCCGAACACCACGAACGGGCATCGCTTGGCCTGGAGCAGGCCGATCAGCGGGTCGTCCCGATCCTCGGCGAAGACCACGAGGCCGTCGACCCGGGCCTCGCTGACGAGGCCGGCGATCCGGCCCGGGCCGTCCGGGTCGTCGGCGCGGCGGCAGCGGTGGACCAGGGTGTAGCCCTGCCGGTCGGTGACGGTGCCGAAGGTCCGGAGGACGTGGCCGTGATCGGCCGTCTCCCCCGGGCGGCCCCCGTCGGCGGCGGGCTCCGGCGCCGGAGCGAACACGCAGGCGATGCTGCGACTGGGCTTCTTGCGCAGGGACCGGGCGGCGAGGCTGGGCACGAAGTCCAGGTCGCGCATGGCCGTCTCGATGGTCTCGCGCGTGGTCCGGGCGACCTTCTGCGGGTGGTTCAGGACCAGCGAGACCGTCTGGAAGCTCACGCCGGCCCGTCGGGCGACGTCCTTGATCGTCGTCTGGCCCATCGTCACCTCGAGAGCCGGTCCGGATGGCCGCGCCCCCCGCGCGACGCTGCCTCGTTCGGTGCGCCAATCTAGATCTGTATCGATCGGAGATAAAGCCGCGGGCCGGGCGGCGAAGACGGCGTATGCCCGCGCAAAGGCTGCGCAGGACCGGTCATTCGCGCGCGAAATCCGATCCATCCTGCGGTTTCTCGGTGCCCCGATCCCGCCGTTCGGACGGCCCGCCGGGCAGGAACCTTGTCCCCCCTGTGCGGTTCGCCGGGCAGCACCTCAAGCGATGATCGGGGCGTCGGGTGCCTCACCCAATCCGGATGCCACTCCCATGATGCACCGTCGCATGCACAGACGCGCTCTCCTCACCACGATGCTGGGCGCCACCGCGGCCCTGGCGGTCACCCGCACAGCCCTCGCGCAGGTCACACCGGCCGGCGTGATTCCGACCGGCGCCTATCTCCAGATGGCCACCGGCGGCGGGCTGTTCCTGGAGAACACGGCCCGCGACGCCCACGCGAAGACCACCAATCCCGCCGTCAAGAAGTTCGCCCGCGCGGAGGTGGTCGAGCAGGTGAACCTCGCCCGCAAGATCAGCGCCTACACGGGCGGCGCCCCGATCCCGGGCCCGGCCGCGGCGGGCCCGGGTGGCCTGATCGGCGGCCTCGTCGCGGCGCCGGTGGCGGTGGCCGGCACGGCCGTGAATGCGGCGGGCAGCGTCGCCGGCAGTGTTGCGGGCGGTGTGATCGGCGGACCGGCTCCGGCCCAGGGCATGACCACCGACGCGCAGAAGGCGCAGATCCTGGCGCAGCTCAGCGCCATGCCGCCGGGGCCGCAATATGATGCCACCTTCGTGAACGCCTCGCTCCAGGGCCATCAAGAGGCGCTGAGCATCCACGGCGCCTACGCCCGGTCGGGCGAGGATCCCGGCCTGTGCGCGATCGCCCGCGGCGCCCTGCCGCTGATCAACCTGCACATCGCCCGGCTCGACCGGATGCAGGCGATGATGGGCGCTCAGCCGGGGTGAGCGGCCGGACGACGGGGTCGGTGCGCCGCGCGGCGCACCGGCCTCCTCGCGGTTGTCTCGTAGTTGTCTCGCAATTGTCCCACCGGCCTCGAACAGGACCCCGTCAGCCGGCCCGATCGCGCAGGCGCCGCACCAATCTGAGCAGCACGCCGCGGATATGGGATCGAAGCTGGGTGTTTTCTGCCATGGGACGCCGTTCGAAGCGCCGGATCGCGGCGCCTCGAGAAACACATCCCTTGGACGGACCGTTGCTACGTAAAAAGCGGGATCGTTGCCGCGGCCGAGCCGCAGAACCACCCTCCAAGGACGTAGCCCGTGGCCCGGATCGACGGCGCCCCGCGGCCCATATGATGGGACCGGATCGTCGACAGCACGCTCCTGATGTGCGCGCGCAGCTTGTCCTTGCGGAGCGCGGCCGTCTCGGCGCACGGGTCGGGCGGGTTGGCGGAGGTCGACATGTCACGGGGCCCCGGCTCAGGCGCGCCACCGCTCCGGGCCGTCGGACGACGGCGGGGGGACGCTTGAGATTCTTGTACTTGATAACGTGAGCGGAATCTCGGGCGGACGGCGCAGATCCGAGCAAACTCCATGTTTTAGATGCATTAAGGTTTATCCGACCGAAGACCTTTCCCAGTCGTGTATCGCACTACGTAGAGATATCCGGACGATCGCCGCGGGGCTGCAGCAGGGGGGAGGTCGGTGTCCGAGCGCTTCTACTTCGACCTCGAGAGCGGCGAGGAGACGATCCGGGACGACGACGGCGTGGAGGTCGGCAGCCTGGCCGAGGCCATGGCCGAGGCGCGCAGCGTCATCGCCGAGATGGCCGACGAGGTCTGCGCGGCCGATCCCGACCGGTCCTGGAGCTTGGTCGTGCGCGACGCCGCCGGGCACGCCCGCCACCGGCTGCCGATCCGGCGGTAGCGCCCGACAAGAAGCCCGCCGCGGCCTGGCCGGGCGGGCTTGAAGGTGATCTCGTCTCGGAGAAGGCCCGACCGTAGACCCGGCACGGGGCGACCGCATCCCCCATCCGGAGGACGCCGACGCACGATCCCGCGACCGCAGGCCCGCGACTGCCGACCCGCGACCGCCCGCCGCGGCAGCTCGGACGCCGGAGGACCCGCCCCGCTGGAGGAAAGATCTGCGCAGGGGACTCACGTCCTCGGCGCCGGGTCGGTCAGCCCGCGAAGGCGCGGGGCGGCAGGCCGGCGACGCCGACGTCGAGCTCGAACAGCGCGCCGGCCTCCGGCACGTGCTCGGCCCCCCGCGCCGCCGAGGTGACGAACAGCCGGTCGAGGCCGGGACCCGCGAAGGCGCAGCTCGTGATGTTGGGGACGGGCAGGGGGATCGCGCGCAGCAGGCGCCCCGCGGGATCGAAGCGGCTGAGCCGGCCGCCGCCCCAGTGGGCGATCCACAGGCAGCCCTCTTCGTCCGTGGTCATGCCGTCGGGCCAGCCCCAGTCGTCGGGGAAGCGGAGGAAGGGCCGCTTGCCCGTCAGCGCCCCGTCGGCGGCGAGGTCGAAGGCGTAGACCGTCCGGGCGGCGCTGTCGCTGTGATAGAGGATCCGGCCGTCGCGGCTGAAGGTCGGCCCGTTGGCGACGCCGTAGCTGGTATCCATCCGCCGCCACGTCAGGTCCGGGTCGAGCCGATGCAGGGCGCCCGACACCACGGTCTCGGCCTGGTGCATGCTCCCGGCCCAGATCCGGCCGGCGCCGTCGACCTTGGCGTCGTTCAGGCGGTTGTCGGGATCGTCGGGCTCGGGGTCGCCGATCGGCGCGAGGCGGTCCGCCTCCAGGTCGTAGGTCGCGAAGCCGCTCTTCAGCCCGACGACGAAGTCGCGCCGGCCCGCGCGGGGGATGATCCAGCCGAGCGGTTCCGGGAACGGGCGCGCGCCCACGGCCCCGTCGGCGAGGTCCAGCCAGTTCAGGGCCGGCGCCTCGATATCGACCCAGAACAGCACGCCCCGCTCCGGAACCCAGACCGGGCCCTCGCCGAGCCGATCGCGCCCGGGCCGGTCGAGGATGCGGATCCGTGGGTCCATGGCGGGCTCCCCGATCTGGCCGACGCTCAGGCGCCGGCCGGCCGCGCTGCGGCGCCGGTCCGGCAACCCCAGAGCGCGTAGAACAGGACGTAGAGCTCGCAGGCGGCGGTGATCAGGAAGGAGTGCTGCAGCCCGTACCGGTCCGCCGCCCAGCCCTGCACCACCACCAGCGACCCGCCCGCGATCGCCATGATCAGCAGCCCGGCGCCCTCCTCGGTGAGCGGACCGAGGCCGCGGATGCCCAGGGTGAAGATCGTCGGGAACATGATCGCGTGGAACAGGCCGACCGAGATCAGCGCCCACAGGGCGAGGTGGCCGGTCGCGAAGGTCGCCACCAGCATCACCGCGCAGGCGCCGATCGCCGCGCCGGCCAGCACGGTCTGGGCCGGGCGCCGCTGCATCAGGTAGCTGCCGACGAAGCGGCCGACCATCATGCCGCCCCAGAGCAGGAACAGGTAGCGCGAGGCCTGGGCGTGGGTCAGGTCGCCGATCTCGGGCTGCGACACGAAGTTGATGAACAGGTTCGACACCCCGATCTCGGCGACCAGGTAGATGAAGATCGCCGGCACGCCGAGCACGAGGTTGCGGTGGCGCCAGAGCGACAGGCCGGCGCGCTCGGCCCTGGCGGCCCGGGCGGTGGTACCGCCGGAACCGCTGATGGCGGGCAGCGGGAAGCGGGCGATGACCGCGGCGAGGACGACGAGCACCACCGCCACGATCAGGTAGGGCAGCTGCACCGACTGCGCGTCGGCCAGGCGCTCGGCCGGGGTCAGGGTGGCCCCGGCGGCGGCGTTGCCCGAGGCCGAGCGGCCGAGGATCAGGTAGCCCCCGAACAGCGGCGCCAGGGTCGTCCCGAGGGAGTTGAACGCCTGCACGAGGTTGAGCCGCGCCGGGGCGCTCTCGGCCGGGCCGACCACCGCCACGTAGGGGTTCGCGGCGACCTGCAGGAGGGTGATGCCGCTGGCGATCACGAACAGGGCCGTGAGCGTGATTGCGTAGGAGACCCGGTGGGCGGCCAGGATCATCCCGAGCGTGCCCAGCGCCATGATGCCCAGTCCCGTCACCAGGGCGCGCTGGTAGCCGACGCGCTCGATCAGCTTGGCCGCCGGGATCGAGGCGACGAAGTAGGCGATGAACCAGACGGACTCGATCAGCGTGGTCTGCGTGTAGTCGAGGTCGAATACGCTGCGCAGGTGCGGCAGCAGCGTGTTGTTGATGACCGTGATGAAGCCCCACATGAAGAACAGGCTCGCCAGCAGCGACAGGGCCGGGCGGTAGCCGCCCCGGTCGCGCGCGGCCTCCGCCCCCGTCCGGGGCGCCGCGGTCCCCGCGGTCGCGATCGGTCCTGCCATCCGGCGTTGTCCTCTGCCTCTCGGGCCACCTTGTCGGGGTCCTGTGTTGTTCCTTTTATTTGTCTGAGTATATATCGGGTTCGCGGACGTCAACCGCGAGTCCCGTCGCGGTCCGGCGCACGACCGGCGCGGCGGGCGGAATCACGAAGGGGGAGAGCGCGATGCGTGGAGTGGGATCCCTGGCGCTGTGCGCCTGTGCGGCCCTGCCGGGCCTGACGCCGGCACCGGCCCGGGCGGCCGAGCCGACCCGGGCGGTGTTCGGCACGCTGCCGGACGGCCGGACGGTGGAGGAGGTGACGCTGACGAACGGCAAGGGCGTCACGGCGCGGATCCTGTCGTGGGGGGCGCTCCTGCGGAGCCTCGACGTGCCGGACCGCTCCGGCAAGGCCGCGGACGTCGTGCTCGGCTACAATGACCTCGCCTCCTACCTGGCCAAGGGCAACTATTTCGGCGCGAGCGTCGGGCGCTACGCCAACCGCATCCGCGCCGGGCGCTTCACCCTCGACGGCCGGACCTACACGCTGGCCACCAACGACGGCCCGAACGCCCTGCACGGCGGCGCGTCCGGCTTCGACAAGCAGCTCTGGACGATCACCGCGGTCAAGGGCGGCGCGGCCCCCTCGGTCACCCTGCGCTACGTCAGTCCGGACGGCGAGGAGGGCTATCCCGGCACGCTGACGGCGACCGCCACCTACGCGCTGGACGACACGAACACCCTCACGGTCACCTACGAGGCGACGACCGACAAGCCGACGATCGTCAACCTGACCAACCACAGCTTCTTCAACCTCGCGGGCGAGGGCTCGGGACGCTCGATCCTCGACCAGATTCTGACCATCCCGGCGGAGCGCTTCACGCCGGTCGACGCCACCCTGATCCCGACCGGGGAACACCTGCCGGTGGCCGGCACGCCCTTCGACTTCCGCGAGCCCGCGGTGATCGGCGCGCGGATCCGCGACGGGCAGGACGCGCAGATCGTGCGCGGGCGCGGCTACGACCACAACTGGGTCGTGACCGACGCGCCCACGGCCGAGCCGCACCCGGTGGCGCGGGTCGAGGATCCGGGATCGGGCCGCGTCCTCGACGTGGCGAGCAACCAGCCCGGCCTCCAGTTCTACGCCGGCAACTTCCTCAACGGGACCGCGGTCGGTAAGTCCGGCCTTGCCTACCGCCAGTCGGACGCCCTGGCGCTGGAGCCGGAGCTCTTCCCCGACACGCCGAACCAGGCGGCCTTCGGCTCGGCCCGGCTCGATCCCGGCAAGACCTACCGGAACGTGATCACCTACCGCTTCTCGACCAGCCCCGCCCACCGGACCCAGAAATGACCGACCGACCGATTGCACGGCCCCTGCGCTCGCGCGCGTGGTTCGACAACCCCGACAATATCGACATGACGGCGCTCTACCTGGAGCGCTACCTAAACTTCGGCCTCAGCCTTGAGGAGCTGCGCTCGGGCAAGCCGATCATCGGCATCGCTCAGACCGGCTCGGACCTGTCCCCGTGCAATCGCCACCACCTCGTCCTCGCGGAGCGGATCCGCGAGGGCATCCGCGAGGCGGGCGGGATCGTCCTCGAATTCCCCGTCCACCCGATCCAGGAGACCGGCAAACGGCCGACCGCCGGCCTCGACCGCAACCTCGCCTATCTCGGGCTCGTGGAGCTGCTCTACGGCTACCCCCTCGACGGGGTCGTGCTGACCACGGGCTGCGACAAGACCACCCCGGCCTGCCTGATGGCGGCCGCCACCGTGAACATCCCGGCCATCGCCCTGTCGGTGGGGCCGATGCTCAACGGCTGGTTCAAGGGCCAGCGCACCGGATCCGGCACGATCGTCTGGAAGGCCCGCGAGATGCTGGCGGCCGGCGAGATCGACCACGACGGCTTCATCAAGCTGGTGACCTCGTCGGCGCCCTCGACCGGCTTCTGCAACACGATGGGCACCGCCACCACGATGAACACGCTGGCCGAGGCGCTCGGCATGATGCTGCCCGGCTCGGCCGCGATCCCGGCGCCCTACCGCGACCGGCAGGAGGCCGCCTACCTGACGGGCAAGCGCGTCGTCGCCATGGTGGCCGAGGACCTGAAGCCCTCCGACATCCTGACCCGCGACGCCTTCCTCAACGCCATCGCGGTCAATTCCGCGATCGGCGGCTCGACCAACGCGCCGATCCACCTCGCGGCGATCGCCCGCCACATGGGGGTCGCGCTCGACATCGCGGACTGGCAGACCCACGGCCTCGACGTGCCGCTCCTCGTCAACCTGCAGCCGGCGGGCGCCTATCTCGGCGAGGATTACTACCGCGCCGGCAGCTTGCCCGCGGTGGTGGCGCAGCTCATGCGCCGCGGCCTGATCCGCGAGGGCGCGCTGACGGTGAACGGGCGCACCCTCGGCGACAATTGCCGCGGCGCCGCGATCGAGGACGAGGACGTGATCCGGCCGATCGACCGGCCGCTCAAGGAGGCGGCGGGCTTCCTGGTCCTGCGCGGCAACCTGTTCGACGCCGCGGTGATGAAGACCAGCGTCATCGGCGCGGAGTTCCGCAGCCGCTACCTGTCGAACCCGGAGGATCCGGACGCCTTCGAGGGTCCCGTCGTGGTGTTCGACGGGCCGGAGGATTACCACGCCCGGATCGACGACCCGAGCCTCGGCATCACCGAGGAGACCCTGCTGGTCATGCGCGGGGCCGGGCCCGTGGGCTACCCGGGGGCGGCCGAGGTGGTGAACATGCGCCCGCCCGCGCAGCTGATCCGGGCCGGCGTGCACGCGCTGCCCTGCCTCGGCGACGGGCGCCAGTCCGGCACCTCCGGCTCGCCGTCGATCCTCAACGCCTCGCCCGAGGCGGCGGCCGGCGGCGGCCTCGCCCTCCTGCGCACCGGCGACCGGGTGCGGATCGACCTGCGCCGCGGCACCGCCGACATGCTGGTCGACGCCGACGAGATCGCGCGGCGGCGCGCGGCCCTGGAGGCGGCGGGCGGCTACGCCTATCCGGCCTCGCAGACCCCCTGGCAGGCGATGCAGCGCGCCGCGGTGGGGCAGATGCACACCGGGGCCATCCTGGAGGGCGCCGAGGCGTTCCAGCGCATCGCGCAGACGCGGGGCGTGCCGCGCGACAACCACTGAGGCCGCTGAGGCCACTGGGGCCACTCGGGCGATGTCCGGGCCGGCGGCGCCCCGCCGCCGGCACCGTCAGGGCCGCATCGCCAGCTCGGTGTCGGCGAGGGCGAGGCGGACCAGCTCGGTCATCGTCGCGCGGGCGGCGTCCGGGTCGCCCGCCACGATCGCGTCGTAGAGGGCACGGTGATCCGGCATCGGATCCCGGGGCAGGCCCTGGCGGCGGTGCTTGAAGATCGTCGTCCACGTGACCGCGGCGGCGATGGAGCTCGACAGGGCGATCAGCGCGCCGTTGCGGGCCGCTTCCAGGATCGTGTTGTGGAAGGCCTGGTCGGCGGCCCGCCCGGCCTCGGTGGCGAGGCCGTGGCGGCCCATCTCCTCCAGGGCGTGCCCCATCCGGGCGATGTCGAGGCCGGAGCGCCGCTCGGCCGCGAGCGCGGCCGCGGCCGGCTCGACGATCATCCGCAGCTCGAACAGGTCGCGGATGAAGGACTCGCTCGGCTCCGACTCGAAGGCCCAGGCGAGGATGTCGGGATCGAGCAGGTTCCAGCGGCTGCGCTGGCTGACGCGGGTGCCGGTGCGCGGGCGGCTCTCCACGAGCCCTTTCGCGCTCAGGATGCGGATCGCCTCGCGATAGGCGGTGCGCGAGACGTTCAATTTCTCAGAGAATTCGATCTCGCCGGGCAGCACGTCCCCGGGCGCGTAGCGGCCGCCGAGGATCGCCGCGCCCAGATCGCGGGCGACCGAGCCGTGGATGCGGCGCGACCCCGAGGCGAGGGGCAGCGTCACGTTCTCCGAGCTCCGCTCCTGCCTCACCGCATCCACCTCCGGTCCGGGCCACCGGGTCGGGGCAGGAACGGCGTGATCGTATCCTGAAGTTGTAGGAGCGCAAAGAGGAACGCCCGCCGCACCGAAGGCGCGGCCGCGCTTGCGGCCGGAGGCGAACTGCTCTAGCCCAATTGTATGAGTAATGAATCGACAGGATCCGTCACGGTCCGCGGCAGCGTCCGGGTCGGCGCGGGGGTCGCCCCCGCGATGGTGCAGGGCGGTCCGTTCCCGGCGACCTCGGGCGGCCGCGACGGCGCGGTCGGGCCGCTGGCGACCGAGCGGATGCCGCGCCCAGTCCTCCACCGGGACCTGGCGCGCCGGATCGACGGCGCTCGCGCCCCGCAACCCGGCCACTGACGGGCCGCCGCGCGACCCTCGACGGCCGCGCGTTCAGGACGCCCCGAAGCGGTCGTCCCCGGGAGGACACAGATGGGACGATCACTCCTACAATTTTGCGCCGCCGACGAGCAGCGCGGCGTCGCGCTGCTCGTCGGCGGCCGGGCGCGGCGGGTGCTCGGCGTCGACAGCGTGCTGGCCCTGGCGCGGAGGGCCCTCGCCGCGGGGGACGATCTGGCCGCGACGGCGGGGCGCGCGGGGTTCGGCGCGCCCGTCGATCTCGACGCGGTCCGGCTCCTGCCGCCCGTCGATCACGCCGATCCCGCGCACCTCCTGCTGAGCGGCACCGGCCTGACGCATCTCGGCTCCGCCGAGGGCCGCGACGCGATGCACCGCGCGGCCGCGACCGACCCGGCGCCAACCGATTCGATTCGCATGTTCCGGATGGGCGTCGAGGGCGGGAAGCCGGCGCCGGGCGAGACCGGCGCGCAGCCCGAGTGGTTCTACAAGGGCGACGGCTCCGGCCTCGTCGCCTGCGGCGAGCCGCTGATCTCGCCGGCCTTCGCCCGCGACGGCGGCGAGGAGCCGGAGATCGCCGGGATCTACCTGATCGACGCCGACGGAACGCCGGTGCGCCTCGGCTTCGCCCTGGCGAACGAGTTCTCCGACCACGTGACCGAGCGCGGCAACTACCTGTGGCTCGCCCATTCCAAGCTCCGCCCGGCCGCCCTCGGCCCGGAGCTGTGGCTCGGTGCCCTGCCGCCGGACGTGCGCGGCACGAGCCGCATCCTGCGCGACGGAGCCGTGCTCTGGGAGAAGCCGTTCCTGTCCGGGGAGGCCAACATGTCCCACAGCATCGCCAATCTGGAGCTGCACCACTTCAAGTACGCGCCGTTCCGGCGCCCCGGCGACGTGCACGTCCACTTCTTCGGGACCGCGACCCTGTCGTTCAGCGACGGCGTCGCAACCCGGCCGGGCGACGTGTTCGAGATCGCGGCGGCGCCGTTCACGCTGCCCCTGCGCAACCCGCTGGCGATCGCGCCGGCGGACGCGCCGTCCGTGCGGGTGCTCTGACATGGCGGCCCCGATCCGCATCGGCCTCGTGGGCGTCGGCAAGATCGCCCGCGACCAGCACCTGCCGGCCATCGCCGCCTCGCCGGACTACGCGCTCGTGGCGGTGGCGAGCCGGCACGGCGGCCTCGACGGGGTGCCGAGCTACGGCAGCCTGGAGGCGATGCTGGCGGCGCACGGCGACCTCGACGCCGTCGCCCTGTGCCAGCCGCCGCAGGCGCGGTGCGCGGCGGCCGTGGCGGCGATCGCGGCCGGACGCCACGTCTTCCTCGAGAAGCCCCCGGGCGCGACGCTGGCCGAGGTCGGGCTCCTTGTCGCGGCCGCGCGGGACCGGGGCGTGAGCCTGTTCGCGAGCTGGCACTCCCGCTACGCGCCGGGGGTGGAGCCCGCCCGCCGGTGGCTGTCGGGCCGCAGGATCCGGTCGGTGGCGATCGCCTGGCTGGAGGATGTCCAGCACTGGCACCCGGGCCAGGACTGGATCTGGGACGCGGGCGGGATGGGCGTGTTCGATCCGGGGATCAACGCCCTGTCGATCGCCACCCACATCCTGCCGCCGTTCTTCCTCACCGGCGCGACCCTGTCGGTCCCGGCGAACCGGCAGGCGCCGATCGCCGCCGACCTGCACTTCGCGGACGTCGCCGGCACCCCGATCCGCGCCCGGTTCGACTGGCGCCAGACCGGGCCGCAGACCTGGGACATCCGCGTCGAGACCGACGACGGCCCCCTGGTCCTGTCGCGGGGCGGGGCCGCCCTGTCGATCGCCGGCCGCGACCAGCCGCTCCCGCCCGAGGCGGAGTACCGCGGCCTCTACGACCGCTTCGCCGCCCTGGTCCGCTCCGGCACCAGCGACGTCGACCTGAATCCGCTGATCCACGCCGCCGACGCCTTCATGCGCGGCGAGCGCCGCACGGTGGAGGCCTTCACGGACTGACCGGGAGGCCCCCTGCGGGACACGAACGCGACAGAGCCAGGCAAGGCCGCGCGGTTAAGGGGGAGTCACACATGGGAAAGCATCGGGGAAAGCATTGGCGATGGGCCGCGCTGGCGTTCTGCGCCGCGTCGGTCACGGCGGGCGCGCGCCCGGCGGTCGCGCAGGTCGAGGCGACGGCCCCGGACGGGGGACCGTCCCTGGTCAATCCGGGACCGAAGGCGAGCCCGGCGCAGAAGGCCCGGTATCGGGCGAACCGCGCCCGGCGGCGGGTCATCCGGGAGGCGCGGAGCTTCTCGGGCGCCAGCAGCGCCGCCGCCAGCCTCGACGTGCAGGGCAGCAGCGCGACGCCGCCCAGCCTGCCGCCGGGCACCCTCGATCTCGGCAACGGGATCAGCATGGTCCTGAACTACACGGGCGAGTTCGCCGCCAACCCGTCCGGCGGCATCCGGCAGGGATCGGCCTATGCGGGCCAGATCGCGTTCGGCCTCGACGCCGATCTCGCCCGCCTCGCCGGCATCGACGGCGGCTCGGTCCACACCGTCGTCACCCAGCGCCACGGCCGGAGCCTGGCCCAGGATGACATCGGCTTCAACGGCAGCGTGCAGGAGATCTACGGCGGCGGCCAGACCGCCCATCTGACGCTGCTGTCCTACGAGCAGAAGCTGTTCGACAACCGGCTCGACATCGAGGTGGGCCGCCTGCTCGCCAACCCCAACTTCCTGGCTTCGCCGCTCTACTGCAACTTCCAGAACAACGCGACCTGCGGCGCGCCCAAGTCCATCTTCAAGCTGACGAACTTCACCTACTGGCCGATCGCCACCTGGGGCGGCCACGCCAAGGCCTGGGTCAACGACAAGGTGTTCCTGCACGCCGGCATCTACGAGGTGAACCCGCGCGACCAGCTGCCGACCCGGAACGGCATCGACTGGTCGACCAGCGGCGCCACCGGATTCCTGGTGCCGGTGGAGGTCGGCTACGCGACCAATTTCGGCAACGATCCGCTGCCGCGCAACTACAGCATCGGCGCCGTCTTCGACCGGTCGGACTACAAGGATCCCGTGCTCGACCAGCGGGGCGGGGCTCAGGTCTTCAGCGGTCTCGATCCGCTGACCCGGTTCGGGCGATCGGCGGTCTACGCCCGCTTCGACCAGATGGTCTAGCGGCCGGACCCGAGCGGCGTCCAGGGCCTGTCTGTGTTCGGCGTCGTGATCGGCGGCACCGGCGGCCGGCAGACCCAGGATTACTTCCTGGAGGGCGGCGCCGTGCTGACCGGCACCTTCCCGGGTCGGCCCTACGACACCCTCGGCCTCGTCTTCGCCATGGAGAAGCTCTCGCCGCTGGGCACGGCCAACATCCGGGCGGCGCGCGCGTCAGTGGGGCTCGGCACCCGGAACGTCGAGTCCATGCAGACCATCCTGGAGCTGAGCTACGGCATCCAGCTCACCCCGGCGGTGCGGCTGATGCCGAACCTGCAATACGTGATCGACCCGGACCAGACCCGCTTCCCGTTCCGCCCGAAGCCGATCCCGGATGCCTTCGTGATCGGTGCGAAACTGTCGGTGGACCTGTTCACCCTGGCCGGCCTGGCGAAGGGGCCGGGCAGCCAGTAACACGCCGACCACCCCGGCGTCCGCGCCCTGCGCGCGTCGCGTTCCCCGGGAACTGGGCGCCGGGGAGGGGCATCCTGCAACCGTGAGACGCGGGGCGCGACCGCCGGCGGCGTTTCGCGCCCCGCGCGCCATCGTGTACGAGACCGGGCTCCGCGTTCCGTCACGCGGTCGACGGGCCGCCCGCCCGCGGGACGACGGCAGGGACCTGGACATGGCAGTGACCGATCACGACGCGGCACCGGTCTCCACCGGGGTGACCGGCCTCGACCACATCCTGGCCGGCGGCTACGCGTCCCAGCGCTCGCACCTCATCGAGGGGCGGCCCGGATCCGGCAAGACGACGCTGGCGATGCAGTTCCTCCTCGACGGCGTACACCGGGGCGAGCGCTGCCTGTACATCACGCTCTCGGAGAGCCGGCGCGAGCTCCTGAACGTCGCGGAGCGCCACGGCTGGTCCCTCGACGGCATCGAGATTTGCGAGCTCGTCGCGCCGGAACTCAGCCTCGACCCCGGGCAGCAGCAGAGCCTCGTCCACTCGTCCGACCTCGAGCTCGGCGAGACCGTCCGGATGGCGATCGCCGAGATCGAGCGGCTCAAGCCGCAGCGCGTGGTGTTCGACAGCCTCTCGGAGATCCGGCTGCTCTCGCAGGGATCGCTGCGCTACCGCAGGCAGGTCCACGCCCTGCGCAGCTTCCTGCTCATCCAGAACACCACGGCGCTGCTCCTCGACGATCTCACCGCCGAGACGGACGACCTGAACCTGCACAGCCTCAGCCACGCCGTGATCCGGCTGGAGCAGCTCGCGCCCCTGTACGGCGGCGAGCGGCGGCGCCTGCGCGTGATCAAGATGCGCGGCACGCCGTTCCGGGGCGGTTTCCACGACTACGTGATCCGGCGCGGCGGGCTCACGGTGTTCCCGCGCCTCGTCGCGGCCGAGCATCTCGGCACCTTTCCCGACGACCGGTGCGGCACGGGCAGCCCCGAACTGGACCAGCTGCTCGGCGGCGGCCTCGACCGGGGCACCAGCACCATGCTGATCGGCCCGTCCGGCGTCGGCAAGTCCACGGTGGCGCTCACCTGCGTCACCGCGGCGATCGCCCGCGGCGAGCGGGCGCTGATCCTCAGCTTCGACGAGACCACCGGCGTCCTCAGTCGCCGGGCCCGCGGCCTCGCCATGCCGGTCGACGACGCGATCGCCGCCGGATCGCTCATCGTCGAGCAGATCGACCCGGCCGAGGTCTCGCCCGGCGAACTCGCCGACATCGTCCAGAACGCGGTCGAGCACCGGGGCGTGACGACGGTCGTGATCGACTCCCTGACCGGCTATCACAACGCCATGCCGGAGGAGAATTACCTGCTCCTGCAGATGCACGAGATGCTGACCTACCTGAACCAGCAGGGCGTGCTCTCGCTCCTCGTCCTGGCCCAGCACGGCATGATCGGGGCGATGGGCGCGACTGTCGACCTCACCTACCTCAGCGACACGATCCTGCTGTTCCGCACCTTCGAGGCCGACGGGCGGCTGCGGCGCGCGATCTCGGTCGTGAAGAAGCGGACCGGCAGCCACGAGGACACGATCCGCGAATTGCGGATCGACTCCGGCGGGATCCGCGTTGGCGAACCGCTCAGCGCGTTCCGAGGTATCATGACCGGCGTTCCGACATTCGAGGGTGAGCGGTCGTCGCTCCTGCCAACCCGCGCGGCTGATGACCGAGGCTGAACTGCCGGTTCTCATCTTCGCGCCGGGTGGCCGCGACGCCGCCGTCGCCGCGGCGATCCTCGGCGAGGCGCGGATCGCGGCACAGGTGTGCGCCAGCCTCGCGGACGTGGTCTCCCGGCTCGACGCGGCCGCCTGCGCGGTCCTCACCGAGGAGGCGCTGCTGTCCTCGAACCGCCAGGCCCTGGCGGACTGGATCGCCGCGCAGCCGCCCTGGTCCGATTTCCCGTTCATCCTCCTGCGGCTGCGGGGCGCCGAGCCCAACGCGCAGCTGACCGACATGCTCGGCAACGTCAGCGTGCTGGAACGCCCGTTCCACCCGGCGACGCTGGTCATGGCGGCCCGCTCGGCCCACCGCGCCAAGCGCCGGCAGCTCGAGGCGCGCGCCCATCTCGAGGAGCGCGAGCGCACGACCGAGCGGCAGGCGCTCCTGATCCGCGAGCTGCATCACCGGGTGAAGAACACGCTGGCCACCGTGCAGGCGCTGCTCGGGGCCTCGGCCCGGTCCGCGACCAGCGTCGACGCGTTCTACGCGTCGTTCTCGGCGCGGGTGATCTCGCTGGCCAAGACCCACAATCTCCTGACCGAGGATTACTGGCAGCAGGCGCCCCTGCGCGAGATGCTGATGAACGAGCTCGGGCCCTACAACGACGTCGAGGGCGCCCGCATCCAGCTGGACGGCCCCGCGATCGACCTGATGGGCGACCTCGCGGTCCCGACCGGCATGGCCATCCACGAGCTGACGACCAACGCGGCCAAGCACGGCGCCCTGTCGGTCCCGGAGGGCCGGATCGCGATCCGGTGGGATATCGAGCAGACGCCGGCCGCCCGCATGCTGCACCTCGACTGGACCGAGCGGGGTGGTCCGGCCACGGCGGTGCCGACGCGGAAGGGCTTCGGCTCGACGCTGCTGCAGCGTGTCCTGAAGGTCCAGTGCCAAGCGGACATCGCCTTCGATTTCCAGCCGGCCGGGCTGCACTTCACCATGCGGGCGCCGCTGCCCGAGACGCGCGTCGTCCCGGCGTACTGAGGCGGTCAGGGTTCCGGACCCGACGCCGCGCCTGTCGCGGGGCGTGCGCTTTCACACAGAAGCGTCTTGCGTTCTGCGGTCCTGATCGAACTTATCGCAGGTGCGAGATTTAGGATGTCGCAGCACAGCGATACGTCTTGCGATGAATAGATTTGCTCCTCTCGTGGCGGCCGCACTGGCCTGGGCCGTGTTCGGTACCTGGGCCGAAGCCCGTCGCTCGTCCTTGCAGAAGGACGTTCCGGCGCTCCGCCCAGGGATCGAGGCCGATCTGGCCGCGAGACACTGTCCGGCCGTCCGGATCGACACGGAGCGCTTCCGTCAGTTCTCGCGCGAGAACCATCTGAACCACGCGGACTTCTTCACGAAGAAGCGCTCGGTCGCCCTGCAGCACGACCTCGACGCGGAGCTGGCGCAGCTCCGGGAGCGTCCGGAAGAGGCCTGCGCGCAGATGTGGACCAAGTACGGCGACGACGGCACCGTGCAGCACCTCCTCGTCCGCAAGTAGGCACCGCCTGCCGATCCGGAGCCGCAGGGCGCGTCGTCGACGACGACGCTGGCGACCGCGAGGGTGTCAGCGCGGGCGGCGTTCCGGTCGCGTCGGCCTCCCCCGCCGCCCCGGATCCCGGGGCTGGCGATTCGGTTCCGAGTCCGCCCACGTATCGAGAACACGCTTCTCCCGCCGGGCGCGTTGAGAGAATAAAACCCCGTCTCTCGCGCCGATGAACCGCCGACACGCAAGATCTCGCGCCCATCCCGCGCGGCGGTCGAGATGAAAGCCCATATTGGACGCCCGATTTCGGGGAGAACGTTTTTCCTTCACCGGGCAATTGGGAACGCCGTTTCATTGACGGCGGAAGTCGCAGCCATCAATTCTAGCGGCCTGTTCGGATGTCCGGCCGCGCAACCTCCGTTCTTCGGGATCGGGGCGGTCCGTCATCCTGTCTCACCGCAAGGCATCCGGAATGACACGACCGAGACTCGTCGGGCTGAGCGCCAACGTGCAGCGGCCCTCGAAGACCCGCACGCTGGTGGATGCCGTGCTCCGCGAGGCCAGCGCCCAGGCTCCCCTCGACGCGGAGATCCTCGACTTCGTCGATGCCGGGACCGGCCTCGGCGCCGCCTGGACACGCGACCAGCTCGCGCCGGCCGCGCGCGGCGTGCTCGCGGCCATCGAGGAGGCGGACGGGCTGGTCGTCGGCTCGCCGGTCTACAAGGGCGCCTATACCGGCCTGTTCAAGCACCTGTTCGACCTGGTCGATCCGGGGGCGCTCGCCGGGAAGCCCGTGGCGATCGTGGCCACGGGCGGCGGCGCGCGCCACGCCCTCGTGGTCGAGCACGCGTTCCGGCCGCTCTTCGGCTTCTTCGGGGCGCTCCAGATCCCGACCGCGGTCTACGCCTCCGATCCCGATTTCAGCGACGGCGCGCTGACGGAGGCCGGGGTGCGCGCCCGCGCCCGCGAGGCCGGCGGGCAGCTCGCCGCGCTGCTCGTGCACCGGGCGGCCGCGGCGCCGCTCACCCTCGCCGCCGCCGAGTGAGCCGGCCGATGCTCGACCGTCGCGCCCTGCTGGCCGCCCTCGCGGCCCTGCCCCTCGCGCCGGCCCTCACCCCGGCGTTAGCCCCGGGCGCCCGGGCGGCCGAGCCCGGCGTGCTGCGGATCGGCTACCAGAAGAACGGCATCCTGGTCGTCGCCAAGCAGCAGAAGATCATCGAGAAGCGCCTGGAGCCCCTCGGATACGCGGTGCGCTGGGTCGAGTTCTCCTTCGGGCCGCCGCTGCTGGAGGCCCTGTCGCTGGACGGGATCGATCTCGGCCAGACCGGCGACGCCCCGCCGATCTTCGCGCAGGCCGCGCGCTCCAACCTCGTCTACGCGGCCGCCCAGGAGGCCGGCGGCTCCGGCGCCGGGATCCTGCTGCCGAAGGGCTCGGAGATCCGCAGCCTCGCCGAGCTCAAGGGCAAGCGCGTCGCCTTCGCCAAGGCGTCGAGCTCCCACAACCTGACCATCGCGGCGCTGGAGAAGGCCGGCCTGAGCTACGCCGACATCGAGCCGGTGACGCTGGCGCCCGCGGACGCCGCGGCCGCCTTCGCCCGGGGCAGCATCGACGCCTGGACGATCTGGGACCCGTACTTCGCCATCGCCGAGCAGGGGGAGGGCGTGCGCGTGCTGGTGCGCGCCACCGACGTCACCCCGCAGAACAACTTCTTCCTGGCGAGCCGGCCCTTCGCGGAGAGCCGGGCCCCGGTCCTCACCGCGGCGATCGACGCCCTGGGCGAGGTGGCGGCCTGGTGCACGCAGAATCGCGGCGCGGTGGCGGAACTCCTGTCGCAGGGCACCGGCGTGCCGCTGGCCGCGACGCGGCGGGCGGTGGACCGGACCGACTACGTGATCGGACCGATGACCGACCGCGTCGCCGCCGAGCAGCAGCGGGTCGCCGACCGCTTCCACGCCCTGAAGCTGATCCCGAAGCCGATCCGCATCGCCGACGCGGTCTGGACGCCCCCCGCCCGCAACGGCTGAGACGACCGCAGAGAGCCATGACCGACCGATCGCCCCGCGCGCTGTCCCTGTCATCCGCCGGCGCCCCCGCCCCGAACCGCCGCCTCCTCCTGTCCGCCGGCCTCGGCCTCGCGGCTGCCCCGCTGCTGCGGCCGGCCCGCGCGGCCGGCACCATCCGCATCGGCTACCAGAAATACGGGTCCCTCGTGCTGCTGAAGGCCCGCGGCACCCTGGAGAAGGCCCTCCAGCCCCTCGGCACCGCGGTGGCGTGGTCCGAGTTCCCGTCCGGGCCGCCGCTCCTGGAGGCGCTGAATGCCGGGGCGATCGATCTCGGCTCGGCCGGCGAGGCGCCGCCGATCTTCGCCCAAGCGGCGAGCCCGGAGCTGCGCTACGTGGCCGCCGAGCCGCCGGCGCCGCGGGGCGAGGCGATCCTCGTGCCCAAGGACAGCCCGATCCGCAGCGTCGCCGACCTGCGCGGCAAGACCGTCGCCCTCAACAAGGGATCGAACGTCCACTACCTGCTGGTGCGCGCCCTGGAGCAGGCGGGCGTCCCCTACGACGCGGTGACGCTCGCCTACCTCGCGCCGGCCGACGCCAACGCCGCGTTCGTGCGCGGCTCCGTCGATGCCTGGGTGATCTGGGACCCGTTCCAGGCCGCCGCCGAGCGCGCCACGGGCGCCCGGGTCCTGGTCGACGGGCGCGGGGTCGACGGGCACGCGCTCGCCCCCAACCGCCAGTTCTACCTGTCCCGGCGCGGCTTCACCGACACCAGCCCCGCGATCGTCTCGGCCGTGCTGCAGGCGATCGGGGAGATCGACGCCTGGGCGGAGGGCCATGCCGACGCCGTGGCGGCGGAACTGGCGCCCTCGGTGGGCATCCCCGCGCCGGTTCTCGCCGTGGCGCTCGGCCGCCTGTCCTACGGCGTCGCGCCCCTCGACGCAGCCGCGATCGCCGACCAGCAGAGGGTCGCCGACAGCTTCCACCGTCTCGGGCTCCTGCCGAAGCCCGTCCGGGTCGCCGACGCGGTCTGGACGCCCCCCCGGCCCGCGGACGCCCTCAAGTCCGAGAAGCGGACGGAGAACCGCTGATGCGCCCCTCGAAGCTCGTTCGCCTGCGCGACTCCGCGGTGCCCTGGCTGCTGCCGGCCGCCATCCTGCTGGGCTGGCAGGCCGCGGTCTCGGCCGGCCTCGTCTCCAACCGCTTCATGCCGGCGCCCCTCGACGTGGTCCGGGCCGGCTGGGAGGCCGGGCGGACCGGGGAGCTCTGGACCAATCTCGGCGTCAGCACCCTGCGGGCGCTGGCGGGCTTCGTGATCGGCGGCGGCATCGGCTTCGGGCTCGGCCTCGCCAACGGCCTGTCGCGCCTGTCGGAGCGGCTCACCGACACCTCGGTGCAGATGGTGCGCAACGTGCCCCACCTGTCGCTGATCCCGCTGGTGATCCTGTGGTTCGGCATCGGCGAGGAGGCCAAGCTGTTCCTCGTGGCGCTCGGCGTGTTCTTCCCGATCTACGCCAACACCCTGCACGGCATCCGCTCGGTGGATCCGGGCCTCGTGGAGATGGGCCGGGTCTACGGCATGTCCCGCACCGAGCTGTTCACCCGCGTGGTGCTGCCCGGCGCCCTGCCGTCGATCTTCGTGGGCCTGCGCTACGCGCTAGGCATCATGTGGCTGACGCTGATCGTCGCCGAGACGATCTCGGCCTCGTCGGGGCTCGGCTACATGGCCATGCAGGCCCGGGAGTTCATGCTGGTCGACGTCGTCGTGCTGGCGATCCTGATCTACGCCGCCCTCGGCAAGTTCGCCGACGCCCTGACCCGCCAGCTCGAGCGCGCCTGCCTCGCCTGGAACCCCGCCTACAGGAGCGCCTGATGCTGCTCGACGCCGTCCGCCGCGAGGCGCTTCCCGACCCGGGCACGGATCCGCGCCCGGCGCCCGGCGCCGCCCCGGGGCACAGGCAAGCGGATCTGCCCGCGGAGCCGCCCGCGGATCTGCCCCCGTCACCGCCGGCCCGCGGGATCGCCGTCACCGTCCGCGACCTGGACAAGAGCTTCGACGGCACCGCCGTCATCGAGGGCCTGAACCTGTTCCTGCCGGCCGGCGGGTTCACCGCGGTGGTCGGCCGCTCCGGCTGCGGCAAGAGCACCCTGCTGCGCCTCATCCTCGGGCTCGACACGCCCACGGGCGGGCGGATCGACCTGGAGGGGCCGGAGCGCTCCCCGCGCCGGTCCGAGCCGCCGAAGCGGATCATGTTCCAGGAGCCGCGGCTGCTGCCCTGGGCGCGGGTCGTCGACAACGTCGCGGTCGGCCTGTCGGGGCACGGCTCCCGGGCCGAGCGCCGGGAGCGGGCGCTCGCGGCGCTCGCCGAGGTCGGCCTCGCCGACAAGGCCGGGCAGTGGCCCGCCACCCTGTCGGGCGGCCAGCGCCAGCGCGTGGCCCTGGCCCGGGCGCTGGTGAGCCGGCCGGGCCTGCTCGCCCTCGACGAGCCGCTGGGCGCCCTCGACGCCCTGACCCGGATCGGCATGCAGGACCTGATCGAGCGGATCTGGCGGGCGCAGGGGTTCACCGCTCTCCTCGTCACGCACGACGTCGCCGAGGCCGTGGCGCTGGCCGACCGCATCCTCGTGGTCGAGGCCGGCCGGATCGCCCTCGACCTGCGGGTCGACGTGCCGCGGCCGCGCCGGCGCGGGGATCCGGACCTCGCCCGCCTCGAGGGCCGCATCCTCGATCACCTGCTCGGATCGCAGCCGACCGCCTGAACGCGGGCCGCCGTTTCCCGGAAGCGGCGGCCCGCCCTAGCTCTCGACGATCACCGGATCCGCGCAGTCGGGTCCGGCTTTTCCGCATCCGGCCACCGGGCCGCACAGGAGATTCCGATGACAGCAGCCAATGACGGACGCGCCGACGTCCTCTGGTTCCTGCCGACCCACGGCGACGGCCGCTATCTCGGCGCGCGGGAGGGGGCCCGGGACGTCTCGCTCAGCTATCTCCGGCAGATCGCGCAGGGGGCGGACGAGCTCGGCTATTACGGCGTGCTGCTGCCCACCGGACGCTCCTGCGAGGATTCCTGGATCGTCGCCTCGGCGCTGGCGCCGCTGACCAAGCAGCTGCGCTTCCTCGTGGCGGTGCGGCCGGGCCTGATGGAGCCCTCCGCGGCGGCCCGCATGACCGCGACCCTCGACCGGATCTCGGACGGGCGCCTCCTGATCAACGTCGTCACCGGCGGCGACCCGGTGGAACTCGCCGGCGACGGCGTGTTCCTGTCCCACGACGAACGCTACGCCGTCACCGACGAGTTCCTGACGATCTGGCGCGGCCTGCTCGCGGGCGAGACCGTGACCTTCCGGGGCGATCACCTGCGCACCGAGAACGGCCGGCTGATCTTCCCGCCGGTGCAGAAGCCCTATCCGCCGCTCTATTTCGGCGGCTCGTCGGCGGCCGGCATGGCGGTCGCGGCCGAGCATTGCGACGTCTACCTGACCTGGGGCGAACCCCCGGCCCAGGTCGCCGAGAAGATCGCCGCCGCCCGGGAGGCCGCCGAGGCGAAGGGCAAGACCTTCTCGTACGGCATCCGCCTGCACGTCATCGCCCGCGAGACCGAGGCCGCGGCCTGGGAGGCCGCCGAGCAGCTGATCTCGAAGCTCGACGACGCCACCATCGCCAAGGCGCAGGAGACCCTGAAGCGGCAGGATTCCGTCGGCCAGAGCCGCATGATGGCGCTCCACGGCGGCAGCCGCGACAAGCTCGTGGTGGCGCCGAACCTCTGGGCCGGCGTCGGCCTCGTCCGCGGCGGCGCCGGGACGGCGCTGGTCGGCTCGGCCGACCAGGTCGCCGACCGGATGAAGGAGTACATCGATCTCGGGATCGACCGCTTCATCCTCTCGGGCTACCCGCACCTGGAGGAGGCCTACCGGTTCGCCGAGCTGGTCTTCCCGAAGCTGCCGCTGCGCGCCACGACCGGGCGGCCGGCCGGCAATGCCCGCAACGACGGCCCGTTCGGCGAGATCATCGCCAACGACCTCGTGCCGACCCGCCGCGTCAGCGCGCACTGACCGGCGGCCCCGCCGGCACGGGGCATGGCTGATCTGCGTTCGGGCGGCCCGGACGTCATGGTCATGCCATCCTTGGCGCCCATCCGCACCGCCCATCGCCGCGCGACCCGCTCGCGCGGCCTGGACGAGCGTAGGATTTCGATGACTTCGACCAAGACGGCCCTCCTGGCCATCGGTCTGTGCCTCGGCCCCGCCGCGGCCTTCGCGGAGCAATCCCCGGCCCGGGAAGCCCTCAAGCAGTACTGCACCGGCGACTACATGGATTTCTGCAGCGCCTACGCACCGGGTGGCCCGGAGGTCGAGGCCTGCTTCAAGGCCAACCTCAAGAAGCTCTCCCCGAACTGCTCGGCGGCGATCACCGCCTACAAGAAGGAGCAGCGGGCGACCAAGCGCGTCAGCGAGGCGCGCTGAGGGCCGAACGACCGTCGCGGCGGCCGCGACCCGGGAGCCCCCGACGGCGCGGCGGATCGGCTGATCCGCCGCGCGATCCACCGCGGCGATCCCACAATGCTGCCGCGCGGAAGCGGCCTGCACGATAATTTAAGCCGGCGCCTGCCATCGGTTGAGAACTGGCGTGGCCAAGGTCAGGTCCTGCGATTCGGCGACGATCCGTGCACGTGATCGCACGGGATCTGCCCCGGGATCTGCGATCTCCGCGCCCATCGGGATTTCGAGACGCGGGTACCGTGCCGATGACGACAACCGACCTGACGTCCGCCGGGACCGCATCCCCGGCCGGCGGCCGCGCGGCGATCCTGCGCGGGGCCCGCATCGGAGCGGCGGCGGCCGTCACCGTGATGGTGCTGCTCCTCGACCTCATCAGCTACTCCCAGCTCATCTTCTCGGGGCCGCTGGTGGAGAGCCGCGCGGCCGGCCTGTCGGCGCTGCTCGCGGCCTACGTGCTGGGCAGCCTCGTCTTCATCGCGCTGCGCCGCACCGCGCGGATCTCGCTGTCCTTCATCGGCGCGGCCGCGATCGTGCAGGCGGCGATCGCCTCGGCGGTCGCCGGGCAGCTCGAGGCCGCGGGCGTCACCGATCCGGAGACGGTCGGCCAGCTCGTGCTCGTCGCCTGCGGCGTCTCGACCTTCGCCACCGGCGTGATCTTCGCGTTGCTCGGCACCCTGCGGGCCTCCCTGCTGGTGCAGCTCCTGCCCTACCCGGTGCTCGCCGGCTTCCTCGGCGGCGTCGGCCTGCTGTTCCTGCGCAGCGGCGTGCAGATCGGCGGCCATGTCGACGACCCGCTCGCGGCCCTGCTCCACGCCGTCGATCCGGCGAACCTCGATCCGGGCCGGATCGATGCCGGGGCGCTCGCGCGCATCGCCCTGACCCTCGTGATCGGGTTCTGCGCCTTCTACCTCCCCCGGATCGTTCGGCACTGGGGGACCTACCCGACGGTGATCCTGTCGAGCCTCGCGGTGGTCCATCTCGGGCTGGCCTGGACGGGCACCAGCGTCGCCGCCGGGCAGGCATCGGGATGGCTGATCGAGCCGCTGCCGACGGGCACGCTGCTGCGGCCGCCCGCCATCGGCAGCCTGACGGCCTTCGATCCGCACCTGCTCCTGCCGATCTGGCCCAAGATCGCCACCCTGGTCGTCGTGGCGGTGATCATCCAGATCCTCTACGTGGTGAGCGTCGAGCTGGAGATCCGGCGCGACCTCGACATCGACCGGATGTTCGTCGCCTCGGGCGCCACCAACTTGGTCGGCAGCGTGTTCGGCAGCTCCGCGATGGGCTTCGGCCGGACCTCGACGCTGCTGCTGCACAACATCGGCGGCGGCCACTGGCTCGGCTGGTGGCTGACCCTCGCGGTCATGGCGGCGCTCCTCATCGTCGGCGCGAGCCCCCTGGCGCTGCTGCCCCGCCCGCTGGCCGGCGGCGCCCTGATCGCCATCGGCATCGGGCTCCTGTTCAACCTCGGCGTCGCCAGCCGGACCCTGCCGGGCTGGGAGATCGCCATCGCGCTGGTCGTGTGCACCGCCACCGCGTATTTCGGGGCCACCACGGGCTTCCTCGTCGGCGTCCTGCTGGCGATCCTGATCTTCGGGGTCCAGTACGGGCAGATCGGCGCGATCCGCCGGTCGCTCTCCGGGGCGGACCGGCGCAGCAGCGTGATCCGCGGCCCCGACGCCGCCGCGCGGCTCGAGGCGGCCGGCGGCCGGACCCGGATCTACACCCTGCAGGGCTACCTGTTCTTCCTCAACGCGCAGGCGATCTTCCGCCGGGCCGCCGCGGAGGCCGGGGATCTGCGCGTGCTGATCCTGGATTTCCGCGAGACCGTGGGACTCGACAGCTCGGCGCTGATCGCGTTCCGCAAGGTTGGCCAGCTCGCCGAGCAGCGGCGCTTCGAGGTGCTGCTGGTCCACGTGGATCCGGTCGCGCGCCTGCTGATCACCCGCAACGGCCTCACCGCCGACCCGCGTGTCCGGATCCTTGACACGCTGGACGAGGCCCTGCGCGCCGCCGAGGCGACGCTCCTGGCGGAGGCCGGCGGCGCCGGCCCGGGGGAAGTCGCCGTCTTCGCCCGGCACATGGCCGACCGGCTCGGCAGCACGTTCGGCCCGGACGACTTCGCGCCCTACCTGACGGTCCGCGAGCTCGCGGCGGGCGCGGCGCTGATGCGCCAGGGGGAGGCGGCCGATGCCCTCTACTTCCTGGAGCAGGGCCTCGTCTCCATCGAGATGGAGGTCCCCGGCCGCGGCAACCTGCGCCTGCGCACCACCACGGCCGGCACGGTGATCGGCGAGATCGCGCTGGTCCAGGGCGGGCGGCGCACCGCCACCGCCGTCGCCGAGAGCCCCTGCCGGGTGGTCGTCATCGACCGTGCCGCCCTCGCGCGGATGGAGCGGGAGCGCCCGGACCTCGCGCTCGCCTTCCAGCGCTTCCTGATCCTGGAACTGGCCGGCAAGGTCTCCGACACGAACCGGCTGCTCGAGGCCGAGATGCAGTGAGGCGCCCGGCGGCGCCCGCTCTCCCGGTCAGGGGTCAGGCCGCCGCCAGCACCACGGCGAGCCCGAGATGGGTGACTTGGTGCAGGAACTGGTCGATGCCGATCAGCCACCAGAACCGGGCGTCCGTGGCCGGCAGGCGGGTCCGCTGGCCGACCAGCACCTTGCCGCGATCGATCCCCGTGTGGATCGCGAAATCAACGAGCGCCAGCCACCACAGGGCCGGCTTCACCGCCAGCGCGATCGCCAGCGTGCCGAGGCCGTGCAGGCCGGTATGGGCGCAGAGGGGCGCGAGCCAGGCGGACGACCGCTGCTTGCCCTGCGCCATCCAGTTGGTCTGAAGGAAGAAGTCCGCCGCGAGGTGCTTCACGGCGAACGCCAGGACCAGCAGCGCGAAGGCACCCACCGGGACGAGCGTATCGACGGACGGCATCGCGGCCCTGGCTCTCCTGCCGCGATCCTGCGGGGACGGGTTCGGCGGCGCGCACCGCGCGCCGAATCGAGGAAGCGCCAGCATACACGCGCCGACGGACCCTGGCGCGACCGGAAATCCGGCGCGGCCGCCGGCCCGATCTCGGGCGCGGCACCGTGGAATGCAGAGTCCGGAACGATTTCCCGCCCCGCGCCGGGGCGAACGTCCAGATCTTTCATCTATTCCCTCGAACGGATGTCGATATTTCGAGTTTTAATAATTCCAATCCACGAAGATAGACGTTGTTACACAGAAGAGCCGCGTGTTACGCGTCCCACCCGCACGCGCCGTGCCGATGGGACATTGTGAGCGGGACAGTGGCGACCTGGAACTGCGACGCCGGTCCCTCCGGCCACGGGATCGCCGCGGTCCCGCCGGGCCGGCCCGGCCGCCCTCCGCCCGGCGGATCATGGAACCTCGCGGCGTTCGAGCGCCATCGCGCGGCCTATCTGGCGCGGGCGCGCCGCATCCTGGGCTGCCCGGCCCAGGCGGAGGACGTCGTCCAGGACGTGCTGCTCCGGCTGATCGCCGATCCGCCCCCGGCCGAGACCGCGATCCAGGCCGCCTATGTCGGGCGGATGGTGCGCAACCTCGCCCTAGACCGGGCGCGGCGGCAGGGCCTCGAGCGGCGCCTGTTCACCGGCCTCGACGCCGCGCCGGACCCGGCCGATCCCGGCACCGGCACTCCCGAGGCGGCCGCGGCGTCGCGGGAATCCCTACGGCAGGTGGAGGCCGCGGTGGCCGAGCTGCCGGAGCCGGTGCGCACGGCCTTCCAGCTCCACCGGGTCGAGGGCGTGCCGCAGATCGAGATCGCGGCCCGGCTCGGGGTCTCGCGCGCCCTGGTGTGCGGCCTCGTGCGCCGCGGCCACCTGCACTGCCTCGCGGCCCTCGACCGGCGCTGCGCCGCCTGCCCGGCGCGCGCCGAGGCCCCAGGCCGGCAGCGGCGCCGGACCGCGCCCGTCGGCCAGGACCTCGGCCGCGGCCCAGCGCAGGCGATCATCAGCCCGCCGGCGACGGGCCCGTAGGCGGGGGCGGGGGCGTCACCGGACGCTCATCCCTGTTCGCGGAGGGCGGTCTAGGCGGGCACCGCGGGAGGCCGCGGCACGGCGTCGGCAGCGGCCGCCCCCGGCACCCAGAGCCGGTCGCGCACGAAGTGCTCGCGCGACAGCGCGACCAGGGCCGCGCGCTTGTGGGGGAAGTCGATGGTCGCGATCGTCGCGAAGCCGGAGCCGTGGAGGTTCCGGATCTGCTGGGCGTGATCGGCCCGCGGCTCGCCGACGACGCGCTGCGTGCGCGGCTCGTCGAGGAACAGGTAGTGCATCAGCGACGGCAGCCAGGCCGAGAGCGCGGGCCGCCCGCGTACGGACGCGTCGCCGATCGCGACGTGCCAGCCGCGGTCGTAGGGGCCGGCCTCGTAGAGCGGCCCGAGGCGGCTCTCCCGCGCCCAGTACAGCTCGAAATAGCCGAACGGCCTGCCGTCGAGGCAGCCGAACAGCGGCAGGGTCGCGGGGTCGGCCTGGAGCCCGGCGATGTAGGCGGCGTGCGCCTCCAGGGTACCGGTCTCCTGCCAGATCGCGGCGATGCGGGGGTCGTTCATCCAGGTAGAGAACAGGGCGACGTCGCCGGGCTCCGTCATCGTGCGGAAGCTCAGACGCCGATCGAGCCACGGGATCGCCCGCGCGTAGACCGTGCCGGCGGGCGTCCGGGGCCGCAGCGGGTGGCGGCGGCCGGCCGTGGCGGTGAACAGCTCGGGGAAGGGCGGCCGGGCCCGCGGGAGCCAGCGGGCGGCGCATTGCCAGAGGAGCCCCGGCAGGATCTCGACCCCGTCGCCGTCACCGAGGGCCCGGGCCGCGCCGAGGTCGAGCAGCCGTCCGGACGTCGCCGGATCGGCCGCGACGACGATGCGCAGGACCTGCATGTCCTGGGCGGTCAGCGCCTCGGCGCGCGCCAGGATCGCCTCCGCGGCCGCCGCCGGCGCGACCGGCTCGGCGAGGCGGATCACCGGCACTTCGCGGGTCCCCTCCAGGGTGAGGGACACCGGCGCGGCGTCCCGCGCGGTTTCCAGCCCCCCGTCATCGCGCGGCTTCGGGGGATGCGCCCCCGCGTCGCGCATCCGCTGGCTCGAAGCGTCCGTCATCCGTCCTCCGCGCGTCGCCGGCACCTCCGCGTCGCCGGCACCTCCCTGACGGATGGGCCCGTCCGGCGTTCAGAGGTTTCGTGCGGGCGCCGTCCGCCGGCACCGGGTGCGACAGCATGAACGGCGCCCCGCCTCAACCGTCACTCCGTCGAAGCCCGAGCGGCGCAGGAGCGAGCGGATGGACAGGCACGGCCAGGAGGCGGGCGCGGACACGGCTGCGGAGGCAAGTCCGGGCACGGCCGGGGACACGGCCGGGGACGCAGCCAGGGACACCGCCGAGGCCCGGGCGCCGTCCCCCGCGCGAGCCTCCGCTCGGACGGCCGCCTGACATGCAGGCGCCCGAACCGACCTTCGAGACCCTGCGCGACGCCCATGTGGCGGCGCTCACCGGCTCCCTGATCGACGGCGTCGAGCACGGCCCCGGGGGCGCCGGCTACGTCTGGTCGCGCAGCATCCCGGACCCGACCGTGAACTTCGCCTTCGGCGTGCACCGTCCCGACCAGTTCGCCTGGGCGGGCGCGGCCGCCCTCGGGCGCGCGCGGGCGCCGGCCTTCCTGGCCCGGGACGACGGCGAGATCGCGCTTCTGCGCGCCCTGTTCGAGCCCGCGATCCTCTACCCGGCGCGCTGGATGGTGGCGCGGGAGCTTCCGGCGCCGGCCCCGGCCGGCAGCGCCGTCACCGTGCAGGCGACGCCCGCGCCGGGGCCGGATTTCGAGAGGGTCTTCGCCCACCTGTCCGACGCGCCGGGCGTGCGGACGCATCTGCGCCGCTACTACATCCCGGCGCTGCGCGCGGCTCGGGGCCGGCACGGCCTCGTGACCCTGCACCTCGTCCTGCGCGACGCCGCCGGCCCGGCGGCCTGCGCCAGCCTCTACCTGCGCGGCGAGACGGCGGGTCTGTACAATGTCAGCACGCGGGCCGACCGGCAGCGCCGCGGCCTCGGCACCGCCGTGACGGTCGCTGCCCTGCGCGAGGCGCGGGCGCGGGGGGCCGCCCAGGTCTTCCTGCAATGCCCCGCCGACGGCAGGACCGAGGCCCTCTACGCGCGGGCAGGCTTCCGGACGGCCTGCGCGCCGACCCTGCTGTGCACGACCCCGCCCTGATCCGGACCCGCTCAGAACAGCTCCGCGCCGTACCCGTCGGGCGTGAGGCCGAGGACGAACCCGATCTCCGCCTCCGCGTCGCGCAGGACGAGCGCACTGGCCGGACCGGTCACGACCTTGCCCCGTCCCTCGATCCGGGCGCCGTAGCGACCGCGGGGTTCGAGGGCGGCCAGCGCCGCGAGGGCACGGCGCACCGCTCGCGGGTGGCGGACGCCGTTCTCGTCGCGCCAAGCCGCCTCCTCGCCGGGCCAGACCCGCCGGGGGAGGTGCTGCACGCCGGCGCGCGCGGGCGGCCGCAGGGCCGCGGCGAGGCGCGCGCGGAGCCTCACGGCCGGCCGATCCAGGCGGCGCGCAGGATCCGCAGGGGCGCGGCCGGCACGGGCCTCCGGACGGGCGCGAGCGGGAGCGCATCAAGCACCACCGCGCTGGCGAGCGCCGCGGCCAGGGGCGCGTAGTCGGCCAGATGCACGCCGTCCCGGTGGAGGCCCGGACCGGCGAGGCCGCCGGTGCCGAATCGCCACGGCGCGAACGGGTCGAAGAAGGTGCGGCCCCCCGCGGCGCAGAGTGCCGCGAGGCGATCCGAGAAGACCGCGACGGCGGCGGGATCGCGCCCGGTCGCCCCGGCACCGATCGGCGGGATCGCCGCGACGAAGACCTGCGCGGCCCAGGCCTCCAGGCGGCGCAGGATATCCCGGACATCGGCCTCGAACCGGTCGACCACCCGGGCCCGCTCGGGATGGCGCCAGCGCTGGATGTCGTTGGTGCCGATGATCAGCACCGCGGCCGCGCAGCGGACCGGGACGCACAGCGCCGCGAGCTGGCGGCCGCAATCGGCCGCGGTGCTGCCGCCGACCGCGACGTTGATGCAGGGCCGGCCGCCGAGATCCGGCGCGCCGACGAGCTCCGCGTGGGAATTGCCGGCGAGCAGCACGCTGCCGGGCGCGGCCGCCCGGAGGGCCGCGCGGATGCCGGGACGCCGCTCGGCGAAGCGGTGCCCGACGATCCGCCCGTGCCGCCAGTGCCGGGCCGCATTCTCGATCCAGTGGGCGCCCATGGCTGTCCTGATCAGGCGTGAGGGAGCGGCCGCTCCCGGACGGCCGGGACCGGAGGATGACGGGCGCGGGCCGGTCCGCAGCCCGGATACAGGGGACGACAGGTCACGTGCGGCCGAACGACTTGCCGCCGCGAGACGAATCACCGGATAAACTTCTCAGAAACACGCGTTAATATGATCCAGTACACTAGATCACCTTCACCACGTATATGTGGGAAAAATTCACACGTCAATCGCGGCGCGGGCGCGATCGGGCGCATGTGCCGGGCCGGACACCTTCCGGCGGCCGCGGCGCCGCGCTACCTCGGGACTCGCGGGGCGCCGTCGGCCGCCCGGGAGCGGCGGGGAGCCAGGATGGCGAGCGCGATGATCAGGGACCGGGTCTTCATCGTCACGGGCGCGGGCTCGGGCCTCGGGGAGGCGACGGCGCGGGGCCTCGCGGCGGCGGGGGCGCGGGTGGTCGTGGCCGACATCGCCCGGGAGGCCGGCGCCCGTGTGGCGGCGGACCTCGGGGCGCAGGCCCGTTTCGCTGAGACGGACGTCACCCGCGAGACGGACGGCGCGGCGGCGGTCCGGACGGCGCTCGACGCGTTCGGGCACCTCCACGGGCTGGTGAACTGCGCCGGCATCGCGCCGGGGGAGAAGGTGGTCGGCCGCGACGGGCCGCACCGGCTCGAGACCTTCGCGCGGGCGGTCTCGGTCAACCTCGTCGGCACGTTCAACATGATCCGGCTGGCCGCCGACGCCATCGCCCGCGAGGCGCCGGACGCGGCCGGCGCCCGGGGCGTGATCGTGAACACCGCCTCGATCGCGGCCTTCGACGGCCAGATCGGGCAGGCCGCCTACGCGGCCTCGAAGGGGGGGGTGGTGTCGATGACCCTGCCGATCGCCCGGGAGCTCGCCCGGCACGGCATCCGGGTGGTCACCATCGCGCCGGGCATCTTCGAGACGCCGATGATGGCGGGTCTGCCCCAGGACGTGCAGGACACGCTCGGCCAGAGCGTGCCGTTCCCAGCCCGCCTCGGCCGCCCGTCGGAATACGCCGACCTCGTCCGGCACATCTGCGAGAACCCGATGCTGAACGGCGAGACCATCCGGCTCGACGGGGCGCTGCGGATGCCGCCGCGCTGACGGCTCAGCCGATCGACACGCTGGTCAGCACCTCGGCGGCGCGGCGGACCTCGGCGGCGATCATCTCCTCGCTCGGGCCGTCGATCGGCAGGTCCGACAGGATCGCCGCCACGTCGCGCTTCACGTCCTCGCGGATCTCCGGGTTCTCCTCGGAGAGGCGCCCGATCAGGACGCCGAGCACGATCTCCAGGGCGGACAGCTTGGCGTGCAGGCGGGTGAACTCGTCCAGCGGCTCGGGCTCGTGCGCGGTCATGGCCTGCTCCATCGGGGGGACGTCCGCCGTCCCCGAGGGGCGCGCCGGATCGTCCGCGTGTCATACAGGGGCGCCGGCCGTCCGTCTCGCCGGGCCGTCGACCCCGCGCGGCCCCAGGCGCCGACCCGGCCCCGCCCGGGGACGGGACCCGAATTTTTTCCCGATCGCGGGCAACCGGATTTCCGGACCCGACGTTTCACGCATCCGTGAACGAACCCGCGAAGGGACACACCGCCATGATCACCCGTCTCACCGCCGCAGCCGGCCTCCTCGCCCTCTCCACCGGCCTCGCCCTGGCCCAGACGCCCACCGCGACGCCCGCCGAGCCGGCCACGAAGGCCGACAGCAACATGAAGGAGTGGCAGGTCGCCAAGGTCGCCAAGGTCGGCCTCGCCCAGGCGCTGGCCACCGCCGAGTCGCAGGGCGACGAGAAGGGCGGCCGCGCCATCGACGCCGACTTCGAGAAGGCCGGCAGCAAGGATCCGGCCCACTACGCGATCAAGGTCGTCTACCCGAGCGGCAAGCTCGTCGAGTACGGCATCAACGCCGATACCGGCGCCCTCTACAAGACCGAGAACCAGCCGTTCGAGCGCTACTTCACCCGGCTGAAGGCCTCCGACTTCCAGAACGCCAAGACCTCGCTGAAGGACGCGCTGGCCATCGCCGAGCAGAAGGCCGGCGGCGGCAAGGCCTACGAGGCCGAGGTCGAGAAGGACGGCTCCGCGGTGCAGTACGAGATCAAGGTCGCGGGCGCCGACAAGGAGCAGGAGGTCAAGGTCGGACCGGACGGCAAGGTCCTGAACTGAGGCCCTGAACAGAGGTCCCGGGCTGCGGCAGTGAAGGCTGCCGCAGCCCGCACCGACCTCGCGAGCGCAGCCAAGCGATCCAGGCGGCGCCGCGCTGATCCAGGGCACGCTGGCCCTGGGTCGCGTCGCCGCGCTCGCGAGGACGACCGGGCCGGTTGCTGCATCCTGTCGCTCCACCGTCCGGGGAGCCGTCGAGCCCTCACGGCGATTCCCCCTTGCGATGCGGCCCGAGCGGCCGCGAACGGGGAGGGCGGCATGGACGCCGGCGCGCAGGACACCGACGGCCGTCTCGGCCGGCCCCACACCCGGGTCGAGGGACCCGACAAGGTCACCGGCCGGGCGCTCTACAGCTCCGACCTCACCGGCCCGGACCGCGACACGGCCCACGCGGCCCTGGTGACCAGCACCATCGCCCGGGGCCGCGTCACCGGGTTCGACCTCGCCGCGGCCGAGCGGGTGCCGGGACTCCTGCGGATCTTCACCCACCGGGACCTCGCGGGCGCGGTGGCGCCGGTGAAGCACCTGATGGCCGGCGGCTTCGCCAACAGCTCGCACCGGCCCCTCGATTCCGACGCCGTCGCCTATGCCGGCCAGATCGTGGCGCTCGTGGTCGCCGAGACCCAGGAGGCCGCCGAGGCGACGGCCGGGGCGGTCAAGGTCTCCTATGCCGCGGAGCCCGCCGCCGGCGGCTTCGACGCCCCCGGCGCCGAGACCGTGCGCCTCGCCGACCTGAAGCCCCACCACGCGGACATCGCCCAGGGCGATGCCGAGGCGGGCTTCCGGGACGCGGCCCTCCGCGTCGAGGCGCGCTACGCGACGCCGGTCCAGCACCACAACCCGATCGAGCTGTTCACCACCCGGGCCGCCTGGGACGGCGAAAGGCTCACCGTCCACGAGCCGACCCGCTACGTCGGCGCCGTGCAGCACGGGCTCGCGGCGCAGCTCGGGCTCGATCCCGCGCAGGTGCGGGTGGTGGCGGGGCTGATCGGCGGCCATTTCGGCTCGAAATTCGCCCTGTCGCAGCACACCGCGCTGGTCGCGCTCGCGGCGCGGCACCTCGGCCGGCCGGTCTCGCTGGTGCCCAGCCGGCGACAGTGCTTCACCATCGCCAATTATCGGCCGGAATCGCGCCACCGCATCCGACTCGGCGCCGACCGGACGGGCCGGTTCACCGCCCTGGTCCACGAGGCCGAGACCGTGACGTCGCGCTTCGATCCCTTCGTCATGGAGGGCGCGGAGGTGACGGCGAGCCTCTACGCCTGCCCGAACATCCGCACCGAGGAGCGGGCCGTGCGGGTCGATCGCAACACGCCGGGGCCGATGCGGGCGCCCCCGGAGGTGCCGTTCCTGTTCGCCCTGGAGAGCGCCGTCGACGAGATGGCGGTCGCGCTCGGCATGGACCCGATCGCGCTGCGCCGCCTCAACGACACGGCGGTCGATCCGGTCTCCGGAAAACCGTTCTCGACCCGGCCGCTGATGGCCTGCTTCGACGCCGGCGCGAAGGCCTTCGGCTGGTCGCGCCGGGTGCCGCGCCCGGGCGCGATGCGCGACGGGCCCTGGCGGGTGGGTCTCGGCTGCGCGACTTCGGTGCGGCCCACCAAGATCGCGGCCGCGACCCTGCGGGTCCGGCTCGGCCCGGACGGCGCCGCGGAGGTCGCCTGCGCGCACCACGAGATCGGCAACGGCATCACCACGCTGCTGGCGATGGGCGCGGCGGACGGTCTCGGCGTGCCGGTGGAGCGGGTCACCGTCCGGCTCGGCGACACCGACCTGCCGGCGGCGGGGATCTCGGGCGGGTCGAGCACGACCACCAGCCTGATGAGCGCCCTGGCGCTCGGCTGCCGCCAGATCCGCGAGAGCCTGGCGCAGGCCGCGACCGGGCAGGGCGGGCGCCTCGCCGGCCGCGATCCGGGCAGCCTGCGCCTCGCGGGCGGCCGGCTCGCGGCGCCGGACGGGGCCGGGATCGCGCTCGGCGAGGTCGTCGGCCCGGAAGGCGTCGAGACGGTCGCGGAGTTCGTGCCCGAGGGCGGCGACCGGGAGAAGGCGCTCGCGGGCCTGCGGCAGGGCCATATCGGGCTCGCCCTCGGTGGGGGCGGGAAGGCCGTCTCCTGGGGCTTCGGCGCGCAGTTCGCCGAGGTCCACGTCCACGCCGAGACCGGGGAGATCCGCGTCGCCCGGCTCACCAGCGCCTTCGCGGCGGGGCGCATCCTCAACCCGCTGACCGCGCGGAGCCAGCTCACGGGCGGGATGATCTGGGGCCTCGGCTCGGCGCTGCTCGAAGAGACGGTGGTGGACGGCGCCGCCTACCGCAACCCGGATCTCGCCGAGTACCTCGTCCCCACGGCGGCCGACGCGCCGGAGGTGGAGGCGCTGCTGGTGCCCGATCCCGACGATCAGGTCGACGCGCTGGGCCTGAAGGGCCTGGGCGAGCTCGGGATCATTGGGGTGAACGCGGCCATCGCCAACGCGATCCACCACGCCACCGGCCGCCGGATCCGCAGCCTGCCGATCCGGCTGGAGGACGTGGCGTGAGGGGCTGACTCTCCTCCCCCTTGCGGGGAGGAGTTTGGGGATCGCAGATCCCGCGTGGGGGTGGGGCCGGAAAGGGCTCGGCGGTTCCTTCTGAACCACACCCACCCCTAACCCCTCCCCGCAAGGGGGAGGGGAATATCGGACGCGCTTGCCCGCCGACTACTCCATCGTCGGCGCGAGCTTCTTCACGCTCGCCACGTCCTCGCCGAGCCACGCCGCGTTCTTGGCGGTGCCGTCGAAGGTCGCGCTCGTCTTGAACAGCTCGTACTTGCCCTCCAGCGCGTAGGGCTTCGAGCGCGACAGCAGCTCGGCCACCGTGGCCTTGTCCATCGGCTTGAAGGTCTTCACCGCCTCGAAGGCCTGGTCGAGGTCGCGCTGGTTCTGGATGCCGGTGATCACCACCGAGACCGGCAGGTTCAGCGAGAAGTGCAGGTACTCGAGCGGCTTGATCGGCGCGTCCGCCTTCAGGATCACCCCGTCGCCGAAGGTCTTCATGGCGAGCGGCGCGATGCCGTTCTGCACGAGGTAGGGCAGGACGAGGTGGCTGAACGAGCGGAAATGCGCGTCCATCACGTTGACCGGCATCTGCACGGCATCGAAGTGGAAGCCGCGCTCGGCGGCGACCTCCAGCATCTGCAGGTGGATGCGCGGGTCCTTGTGGCCGGTGAAGCCGATGTAGCGCAGCTTGCCCTGCTTCTTTGCCTCTAGGAAGCCCTCCATGGCGCCGCCCTCGGCGAAGACCCGGTCCGGGTCGTCGTAGCGCAGGATCTCGTGGTGCTGGACGAGGTCGATCCGGTCCGTGCGCAGGCGCAGGAGCGACTGGTCGATCTGCTTGAGCGCCTCCTCCTTGGTCCGCCCGTCCATCTTGGACATCAGGAAGACCTTGTCGCGGTAGCCGCCCTGGGCCAGGGCCGCGCCCATGCGCAGCTCGGAGCGACCGTCGTTGTAGTCCCAGCAATTGTCCATGAAGGTGATGCCGCGGTCGATCCCGGCATGGATCAGCCGCGTCGCCTCGTCGTCCGTCACGGCGCTCTTGCCGAGATGGAACCCGCCCATGCCGATCGCCGAGATCTTTTCGGAGCTCTTCCCGAACGACCGGTAGAGCATCTCGCCCCGACGCTCGCCGGGATCGGTGACGAAGGGCAGGTCCGCGGGGTCCTGCGGGCGGTTGCCGGGGAGGACGGGGGCGTTCACGGCCGCACCCGCGCTGCCGGCGCCAGCGAGGCCCGCGCCGAGCACGGCGCCCTGGAGGAAGCTGCGGCGTTCCATCGGCTGTCTCCGTTCGAGGATGTCCTGGTGAGGGGAGGTAATGCGTCGGGCCGCGTCATCGTTCGGTCCCCGTGGCGAGGCGTCCCGCCGCGTGGAGCAGGCGCAGGGCGGCGCAGGCGGCGCCGTAGCCGTTGTCGATGTTGACCACCGTGATGCCCGGCGCGCAGCTCGCCAGCACGGCGTCGAGGGCGGCGCGCCCGCCCGCGGCGACACCGTAGCCCACGGAGGTCGGGACCGCGATCACCGCGCCGGCCACGAGGCCGCCGACGACGCTGGGCAAAGCCGCGTCCATGCCGGCGGCGACGATCACCACCGGGTGCGCCCGGATCTCCTCGATCCGCGTCGTCAGCCGCCACAGGCCGGCGACGCCGACATCGGCGAAGAGCGAGGCCGCCCGTCCGGCATAGGCCAGCACTCGCAGGGCCTCGCGGGCGACGGGTACGTCCGAGGTGCCGGCCGCCACCACCGCGACCCGGGCCGGGCCGGTGATCCGGGGGGCCTCGCCGAACACCGCCGTGCGCGAGACCGGGCAGTAGTCGAGCCGCGCGGCGTCCCGGAGCCGGTCGCGCTTCTCCGGGTCGAGGCGGGTGAGGAGCAGCGAGGCGCTGCGCGCCCGGGCGGCGTCCAGGATCGCGTCGATCTGCTCCGGGCTCTTGCCGGCGCAGAAGATCGCCTCCTCCAGCCCGATCCGCTCGGGCCGGGCGAAATCGAGGGTGAACTCTTCGGAGATGCTCACGCCCGGCCCTCCCGCGGCTCGACCAGGAAGGCGCTGCCGACCCGGTAGGGGGCGAAGCGGACCGGGCCGGCGAGACGGGCCGGCGCCATGTCCCGGATGCCCGCCCCGAGCGTCTCGCGACCCTCGGCGTCGAGGGCGGCGAGGCTCGCCGGATCGAGTTCCACCACCACGCCCTCGGCGCGGACCCGACAGCGGACGGCCCGTCCGGCTCCGTCGGTCGCCAGCGCTCCGCCGACCAGCCGCTCGACCGCGTGAATGAAGGTCAGGGTCTCCGGCTCGATGGCGATGCCGGTCTCGACCCGGCTCGACAGGCAGGGCGCGGCCGGCAATTCCGCCACGGCCCCGAGGCCGAGGTCGCGGGCGAGCGCCCGGACCGAAGCCTTGTCGAACCCGGCCTCCACGTAAGGGTGGCGCACGCCGTGCTCCCGGGCGGCGTCGAGGCCGGGGCGGTACTCGCCGAGGTCGTCGCGGTTCGCGCCCGACAGGATCTGGCGGTCGGTGACGCGCCGGACCGCGCCGTAGAGGTTGGTCTTGCAGAAGAAGCAGCGGTTGACTGGGTTTGCCCGATAGGCCGGGTCGGCGAACTCGCCGGCCTCGATCACCCGTAAGGACCAACCCTCGCGGGCGCCCTCGGCGCGCACGCGCGCGGTCGCTTCCTCCGGCACGGCCGGCGAGACCGCGTGGACCACCAGAGTAGCGCTTGGCGCCAGCCGGTGGGCGAGGGTGGCGAGCGTCAGGCTGTCGACCCCGCCGCTCACCGCCACCGCGACAGGGCCGAGCCCGGCGAGGACGGATTCCAGATGCTGGCGCGTCACCGCTCCTCCTGCTCCTGTTCCAGGGCGAGGCGCTCGGCCTCGCGGCGTAGGGCGGCCCGGGCCGCGTGGTCCGGACGGTCGCGGGCGTCGTCGGCCTCGGCTTTGGCGGTGCGCCCGCCCGGTCGCGCCACGATCTTCACGCGAATCGACCGGCCCTCGTGCTCGACCGTGCGGGCGGCGCGCGCGAGCACCGCGCCCTCCACGGGGTGGTAACGCAGGCCGATGGTCGTGGTCTCCCGGAAGCAGGCGGCGACCGCCGCCTCCAGGCTCTCCGGACGGACCAGGACCTGGATCCGGGCCATCATCCGGCCCTTCTTGCCGATGACCGGCATCTGCACGACGTCCACGATGCCGGGCTCGGCGCGCAGCCGGTCGAGGCCCGTGGCGAGATCCTCGCCGGACTGGTCGTCGACCTCGAAGGCGATCACCGCGAGATCCCGCTGGCCCGGGCGGGACGCGGCGCCGTCCTCAAGCACGAGGGCGCGCAGGCAGTTGCTCAGGCCCGGCAGGACCTTCGTGCCGAAGCCGATGCCGGTGCGCCCGAGGATCCCCCGGGGGCGACCCCGCCCGGGATCGTCGCCGCAGAGGTGGCGCAGGATCGCCGCGCCGGTGGGGGTGACGCGCTCGCCGGGGATCCCGTCGTCGAGGGTCGCGAAGCCCGCCAGCAGCAGCGTCGTGGCGGGGGCCGGGACGGGGAGGGGACCGTGCTGGGTCCGCACCCGGCCGGAGCCCAGTGGCAGGGCCGAGACGCTCCAGCTGCGCGCCTCCAAGGCGGCGATCAGGTGGGCGGCGGCGACGATGTCGGCGATCGAGTCGGCGGCGCCGACCTCGTGGAACGCCACCGCGTCGACCGCGATGCCGTGGACGCGGGCTTCCGCCGCGGCCAGATGCCCGAAGATGCCGAGCGCGTGCGCCCGCACCGAAGGCGCGAGATCCGCCGCCTCCAGCGCGGTGCGGATCTCCGACCAGGGACGGTGGCCGTGGTCGTGGGCATGATCGTGGCCGTGGTCGTGGGCATGATCGTGGGCATGATCGTGGCCGTGATCGTGGCCGTGATCGTGAGCATGCGGATGGTCGTGGTGCCCGGTATGCGCGTGCCGGTGCGGCGTGGGCTCCGACACGGGCGCCGACACGGTGAAGCGCGCGCCAGTGAGGATCCCATCGTTGTGCGCGCTGACCGCGCAGGCGATGCGCGCGTCGACCGCCTGGACGCTGGCGTACACGCCGGCCCGATGCTCGGGGAAGGCGTCCAGCAGGGCGGCGGCGAACATGTCGCCGGCGACGCCGCCGAGCGCGTCGAGGTGGATGTGCATCGTGTGTCGCGCGGGCGCCGGTGGCGGGTGACGGGTCCGCCTCAGATCGGCCGCGGCCGCCCCGCGGCAAGGCGCACGCGGCCTCCGGTGCCGCGGCGTATCGCCCGCGCCGCTCAGGAGAGCTGCAGGTAGGCCGGATCGAACAGCCCGCGCTCCCGCAGCCCGTCGAGGTCGCGGATCGTCAGGCGGCGGCTGCGCAGGGCGACGAGGCCGCCGGTGCGCAGCTCCTTCAGGGTGCGGTTGATGTGCACGCTCGTCTGGCCAAGGGCGTCGGCGAGGTCGGGCTGGGTCACCGGCATCGGCAGCGTCGTCCCGTCCGCGAGGCCGACGCGCGTCAACCGCAGGTGCAGCTCGCAGAACAGGTGCGCCAGCCGCTCGATCGCCGAGCGCCGGCCGACGCTGGCGATCCACTCGCGGTGGATCGCCGTGGCGGCGAGCAGCTCCCGCCACAGGCACTCCTCGACGGCGGGCCGGCCGCGGACCGCGTCGCCGATCTGCTCCGGGGCGATCCGCGCGACGGTGACGGGCGTCAGCGCGCCGATGGCGTGGTCCATGCGTGCCCGGCGGAACACGAACGGGTCGCACAGGTCGCCCGGCAGGAGCAGCGCGACGATCGCCCGCCGCCCGTCCGGGAACTGCTTGTACCGGCAGGCCCAGCCGTCGAGGATCAGGTGCGTGTGGTACGGGTCGCTCTGCTGCCCCTCGATATCCTGCCGGGCCGCGACGTGGCGGACATGCAGGCGCCCCAACCCGTCGAGGATCGCGCGGTCCTCGGGCGCGAGCCTGACATGCCGCTCCATCTTCCGTACGAACGGGTTGTCCACGTCCGCCTCCGGTCAGATCACCGGGGCGCCGGCGTGCCGGCGGCCGGGCAGTCGCCGGGACAGGCGCCGGGGAGGTCGCCGAAGCGGGGGGCCATGGGGGATCGGGCGACGTCGCGCCCATCCGAAGCGTCCCGAACGGCGCCGCCATGGGTATCGGTCAAATAATGAGGCACGGATATTTCTATCGGCAGGGGGCCAAACCGTCGCCCGAACATCGAAGTCCGGATCTTCTTGATCGGCTTGTGCCTGCAGCAGAAAAACGCGCGCCAACCTGTGTTAAGTCGGCGTTCTCGCCGGCGACGCGCTCCGCGAGCCCCCCTCGCTCAGGAGGCCGTGCCCCGGGTGAGGTCCGGGCGCCGCGCTACTCCGCGGCGGCGCCCACCGTATCGGCCATCCGCGCCCGGCGCGTGCCCAGGGGCTGCGGTTCGCCGACGGTTGTGTCCTCGGCGGTCTGATGCTCCATCTCGGCGTTCACCTGGGCGCCGGCCAGCACGATCATGGTCGAGAGCCAGATCCAGGTCATGAAGCCGATCGCCGCGCCGAGCGAGCCGTAGGTCTTGTTGTAGCTGCCGAAATGGCCGACGTACCAGGAGAACAGCAGCGACGCGACGATCCACAACACGGCCGCGAGGGCGCCCCCGAGCGTGACCCAGCGCCAGCGCGGCGCGTCCCGGCTCGGCCCGTAGCGGTAGAGCAGGGCGAGGCCGAGCAGCACCGCCAGGAGCAGGACCGGCCACCGCAGCAGCGCCAGCCACCAAGCGTCCGCGCCGAGCCCGACGAATTCCAGCACCACCGGCACCACCACCACCGCGGCCAGCGCCAGGAGGAGGAACAGGAGCGCCCCCGCCGTGAAGGCGAGGGAGACGAGATTGAGGACGAGGAAGTTGCGCTTCTCGCGCTCGTTGTAGACGAGGTTGAGGGCGTCGAAGACGTGCTTCACGCCGCCATTGGCGCTCCACACGGACAGGGCGATGCTGATGAGCAGGCTGAACCCGAGGGTGGTGTTGCCCTGCTCGTTCAGCCGCTTCACCTGGTCGCCGACGATCTCCAGGGCGCCCTGGGGCAGGATGCCCTGGAGGCTGGCGAGCTGGTCGTTGATGGTCGAGGCGTCGGCCACGAGGCCGTAGCAGGAGACCAGGGCCGCCACCGCCGGGAAGATCGCCAGGAGCGTGAAGAAGGTGACGCCGGCCGCGATCAGCGACAGGCGGTTCTCGCCGATGTCGTGATAGGCGCGCAGCGCGATGTCCTTCCAGCCCTTGGCGGGGATCTCGGTCGGCGTCGAGGCCTGCCGCCCGCGATCGGCCTCGGCCCGGGCCACGGCGTGGGCCTCCCGTCCCGCATGCGCGGGCGACGTCCGGCGCGCCCCGTCCCGGTCGGCGGACCGGCCGGGCGCACGGTCGACCGAGGCACCGACCGCGCCGCGCGCCGACCGGCGGGGGAGGGCGACGAGGCCGATCAGCGCGGTGGCGAGGGCGAGCGTCCAGACCGTCGAGGCGCCTCCCTCGGGCGCGGCGGCCCTGGCGGGGGCTGGATCGGGGGCAGGCATCGGCGACCTCGGCAGGGTTCGGGCAGACGGGGGCGGGCCTTCGGGGCCGCGCGTCGCAGCGTCCGGGTCGGCGCGCCCGGGACGGCGCGTCCGAATGGCCGCAGCTGCGAGGGGGAACGCCGCGGCGCGGGGAAGGGTTCGCCGTGCAGTTGCAACTCGACGACACACGACGCGGAGAACCGGCATGGCACGCCTGGACGGCGGGACGGTGGTCATCACCGGGGCCTCGAGCGGCATCGGCCGGGCGGCGGCCGAGGCCTTCGCGGCGCGGGGCGCCCGGGTGGTGCTGGCGGCGCGGCGGGCCGACGTGCTCGACGGAATCGCCCGCGACCTGCGCGCGTGGGGCGCCGAGGCCGTCGCGGTCCCCACCGACGTCACAGAGCCCGAGGCGGTGGACGCCCTGTCCCGGGCGGCACTCCGGGCCTTCGGCGGCATCGACGTCTGGATCAACAATGCCGGGGTGGGGGTGTTCGGCCCCCTGCTGGACGCTCCCCTGGACCTGCACCGGCAGACGATCGCGGTGAACCTGCTGGGCGCCGTGCACGGGGCCTACGCGGTGCTGCCGCATTTCCTCGACCGCGGCCGGGGGACGCTGATCAACACGGTCTCGATGGGCGGCTGGGCGCCGACGCCCTTCGCCGCCGCCTACACGGCCAGCAAGTTCGGCCTGCGCGGCTTCTCGGCGAGCCTGCGCCAGGAACTCGCCCGGCACCGCCACATCCGCGTCTGCGCCGTATTTCCCGCCATCGTCGACACGCCGGGCCTGGAGCACGGCGCCAATGTCAGCGGCCGGCGGCTCAATCCCGGGCACCTGTACTACGCGCCCGAGGCCGTGGCGGAGACCTATCTCCGCCTCACGCGCCACCCGCGCGACGAGGTCGCGGTCGGCTGGCCGGCCCGCCTCGCGCAGGTCGGCTACGCGCTGGCTCCGTACCAGACCGAGCACCTGATGGGTGCCGGGTTCCGGTGGGCCCTCGACCGGGCCGAACCCGGGCCGCGCACGCACGGGGCCCTGCGCGCGCCGACGCCGGAGGGCACGCGGGCCGACGGCGGCTGGCGCGCCCGCAAGGGCGTCCCCGATGCCGGAACCCTGAGTACGGCCCTCGGCACGGGGCTCGCCGCCGCAGGGGCCTGCGCGGCCGTCCTCGCCGGTCTCGCGGCGGCGCGGCGGTTCGGCGCCCGCGGCTGAGCCCCGTTCGGGACAGGCGTTAACCCATGTTGCGGCATGGGCGGCCGGGGCGCGCCACAACCGGTCCTCTGGGCTTGACCGGCCCGCCCGCCGACGACCGGACCGAATGCCCGACACCGAAGGCCCATCGCTCCTCGATCCCATCGCGGATGTCGCAGAGGAGGCCGGGGACGAGACCCGCTTCGGCCTGCCGGAGGCCGTGCGCGCCCATCTCGGCACGCTCCTCGGTCGCGCCTACGACCGGATCGACCTCGACTCGGACAGGGATGCGAACCCCTTCGCCGACCTGCTCGCGCGCCTGGAGACCGCCCTCGCGCAGGCCGAGGGCGAGCGCGACAGAACGTTCCGCGCGGGCCTGCTGCAGGTGGTGCCGGCGCTGCACCGGTTCGCGGTCTCGTTGACGCGCGACCCGGCCGCGGCGGACGATCTCGTGCAGGACACCCTGCTGCGCGGCTGGCGCGGCCGCGGCGGATTCACCCCCGGGACCAACCTGGAGGCGTGGCTGTTCACGATCCTCCGCAACGTCTTCTACAGCCAGCACCGCAAGCAGGGCCGCGAGGTCGCCGACACCGACGGCAGCTACGCCGACCGGCTGACCAGCATCCCCGAGCAGGGGGGCCATCTCGACCTGCAGGACGTGCGCGCGGCCCTGGATCGGCTCGCGCCGGTGATGCGGGAGGCGCTGGTCCTCGTGGCGATCGAGAACCTGAGCTACGAGGAGGCCGCCGTCGTCATGAACTGCCGGATCGGCACCGTGAAGAGCCGGGTCTGGCGCGCCCGCGAGCAACTCGCGCGCATGCTCGGCTACGGCGGCGACGAGATCGGCAGCGACGGGGTCATGCTCTCGGTGACCGGCACCTCGGCCTGATCGCGACGATTCTCACGATCGAATACGCCAATTCGACACTTCGACGGCCGTATTCGCAAGCAAATTGACTTAGGTGAAAGCGCCCGGGCTGCCGCCTGGGCGATATGGGGCGGGTTGGGTCGATCCGTCGACTCGGCCGGGCTCCCATCGGTGTGACACCCCCCCGATCCACCGATGGGAGCCTCTTCACCGGAAGCCGCAGCGGATGCGCGGGCCGGACACCCCCGCCCCCGATCTCAGGTCGAGCCGCCCCGATCCGCATCGAGCTGCTGCAGCAGCTCCGCCAGCCGGGGATCCAACGCCTCGTCGATCACCGGATCATACATCGCCCGCATCTGGTGGCCGAGCCGCACGCGCGTCTGCGCGTCGAGGGTCGGGCCGCCCGCGATGGGGATCACCCGCAGGGCGGCGGGTGCCGCGCCGGGGGCGTAGCGCTCGGTCGGTCTCGGGGCGGCACGCCGGTGCTCGGGCCGCGGTTCAGGCCGGTGTTCGGGATAAGGCATGCCTCCTACATCGGCCCGCACCCCCGCCGCGGCAACCACCGGTCCGCCCGATGGCACGCCCGGCGGCACGACCGGCGACACGACCGGCGGCGTCTCGTCGTCCGCCTCAGGCATCGTCCTCCGGGGCGAAGACCTCGCCCTTCTCGGCCAGCACGGTGTTGGCCGCGTCGCGGGCCAGCTCGTCCCGCGCGGCCGCGGGATCGGGGCGGCCGAGGGCCCGCGCCAGGGCCCCGTCCCAGCCGGGCGCCGGCGCCTGGCCCTGCCCGGCGAGGATCGCGCCGGCCCGGCGGCAGACCCGGTCCCAGTCCGGCGCGCCGAGGGCGGCCCAGTCGGTCCCGAGGCCGAGTTCGGTGGCGGCTTCGGTGGCGGCCTGAGTCGCGGCCCGGGTCGCGGCGTCGGCCGGGCCCGGCGGCGGGGCGGGGATGTCGGTCATGGCGATGCGGCCTCCTGCCGGGCTGTCGATGCTCCGGCGCACGATATAGCGCGCCGGTCCCCGCCCATCAGCGCAGGCCGTGGGCCGCGAGTTCCTCCGGCACGCAAGCGGCCTCGTCCTGGCGCACCAGGATCGCCTCGAGGGTGACCGGGCGGTCGTCCCAGGCATCCACGCCGACATCGCAGGAGCGCGTGGTGTCGGCGAGCCAGCCGTGGCTGTGCCCGTAGAGGTGGCGCGTCTCCCGCCACAGGCCCGGCCAGGCCCGGTGCGCGTAGTGCGACAGGAACAGGCGGTGCGGCCGCCCGCGCGCGTCCGCGACGGAGAGGCGGGCGGACTCCACCGGCGGCTCGGCCCAGGGCAGGTCCAGGACACGGTTCGAATCGTGGTTGCCGCGGACGAGGCGCTTGGCGCCGTTCAGCCGCGCGAAGATCGCCGCGCAATGCGCCCGGCTGGCATGGGCGGCGAAGTCCCCGAGGTGCCAGACGACGTCCTCCGGGCCGACCACGGCGTTCCAGCCGGCGACCAGGGCCTCGTCGTGGGCCTCGACGCTGCCGAACCGAGCACCGCGGTGGCGGAGGATGTGCGGGTCGCCGAAATGCGTGTCCGCGGTGAAGAAGATCGCCATGGTGTCGAGACCTGGGCCGCGGGCGCGTCCCGTCCAGGCCGGCCGGCGCGGGGCGCGCGGCCGCACCGCCGCTTCGGGCCCGCTTCCAGCCCGACTCGGGCCCGCTTCCGGGAAGCCGCACGGGCCGGTAAGGCTGCGGCGATGCTGGATCCCGCCATCTACGCCCATCTCCTGGACGCGGCGCGCGCCCATCCGCCGCTGCGGGCCGCCCTCGAGCGGGCCGGTCCGATCCGGATCGAGCCGCCGGCGCATCCGTGCGTCGCCGACCGCCTGTTCGTCGAGGTGGTCAACCAGCAGCTCTCCGTCCGGGCGGCGGCGGCGATCTGGGCCCGGATCGAGGCCGCGGCCGCGGCGGCGGGCGCGAGCCCGAGGGGCCTGTTCGAGGCCGGGGACGCGGCGCTGCTGCGGGCCTGCGGCCTCTCGGGCAACAAGGTGCGGGCGCTCGGGGCGATCGTGGCGGCCGAGACGGCGGGCCTCCTCGGGCCGGGCCTCGCCGCCCTGCCGCATCCCGAGCGGGCGGCGATCCTGTGCGGCATCCGCGGCGTCGGCCCCTGGACGGCCGACATGGTCGGCATCTTCCACTTCCACGACCCGGACATCTGGCCCGCGGGCGACGTGGCGGCGGTGGGCTGCCTGCGCCGCCTCACCGCACAGGCCGACACCGCCGCGGTGGCGGCCGCCTTCGCGCCGTACCGCTCGATCCTGGCCCGCTACCTGTGGTGGATCAAGGACACGGCGCCCGCACCGGCGGACCTACCGGCGGACCTGCCGACCCGAACGGAACCGGCGCCCTGGGCCCGGCGCCCCCGCGGCACGGCGAAATCCGGGTGACGGCCGGCCGGAGATCGGCTATCCGTCGGCGCCTCCCGGGCCCGTAGCTCAATGGTTAGAGCCGGCCGCTCATAACGGTCTGGTTGCAGGTTCGAGTCCTGCCGGGCCCACCACCAATTAGCTAAGGCGCTGCAAACGCTTAAAGATCGTCGACCATCTCGCTTGCAATCGGGCCGGGATGCATCACAAATTGCCTAACATGGGCGACGACGTTCCTGAGGGTCGCCCAGATCTTGATCCGGCCGGAAGGTGAGCTTCCAAGTCTCATTGGGCGGCTTGCAAGGCCGTTTCCCGGGCCATTCCTGGGCCGTTGGCCACCCCAGGGCGGTCTGAGGACCGCTCTCGTTGTAGTGCCGCCGCCTCGTCTCGATCTTGTTCCTCATGTCGGCCAGCGACAGGGACGCAGTTCGCGTTCAGGCACTCGTCGCGTCGGCGGCCGTCTTGTGTGGATGGCTCCCGCATTGCAAGTGGCGAATTGAGCTTCTGACGCGTTGGTCGGGTGCAGTCTTGTGTCCGGCCTGTTGATGCAGTCGTTCATGTTGACTGCTGGCCCTGATGGTATCCGTGAGCTGGGTCCCACTCTGCTTTGCGGGCTATGACGCCCTGGACAGCCGGCGGGGTGTCCCGGCTCCCGGTCTGACCGGTTTGCCATCAACTCTCATCGTCCTCGCAACCTGGAAACGTCTCCTCTACGTGCTGTCAGGCGGCCGTGGCCGCCGGTGCGCGGTAGGTGCCGCCGCGGGTCATGATCGCCCAGGCGACCCGCGCCGTGCGATTGGCCGCCGCCACAGTCACCACGCGCACTGGCTTACGCTGCAGCAGCGCCGGCAGCCGCGGGTCGACCGAGGTCGGTGTCGTCTTCGCGCGCCGGATCAGAGACGTCATGCCGACCACGAGCAGCCGGCGCAGGTAGCGGTCGCCCATGCGTGAGATCCGGCCCAGGCGCTCCTTGCCGCCACTGCAGTTCTGCAGCGGTGTCAGGCCCAACGAGGCCGCGAACTGCCGACCGGAGCGGAAGCGCTCGGGCTCGCTCACCGAGGCGGCCAGCGCGGTTGCCGACACGATGCCGACACCCGGGATCGTCGCAAGCCGCTGCGACAGGTCGCTGTCTCGATGCCAGGTGAGCAACTCCTTCTCCAGTCGGGTGAGCTGAATCTGCAAGGCACCGATCTGATCGGCCAACCCGGTCACCACGCGCTGGGCTAACGGCGGCACCTCGGCCGCGTCTCCGGCCGAGAGCCGGGCCGCCAGTTCGAGCGCGTGCCGCAGGCCCCGCGCCATCTCGATCCCAAACTCGGCGAGCAGGCCTCGGATCATGTTCACCAGCTGCGTGCGTTGCTTGACCAGCAGGTCGCGCGTCCGGTGCAGCGCCAGCGCCGCCTGCTGCTCGGTCGCCTTCACGGGCACGAAGCGCATGCTCGGGCGCGTCACCGCCTCACAGATGGCAGCGGCATCGTTCGCATCGGTCTTGCCGCGCTTGACGTACGGCTTCACGTAAGCCGGCGGCATCAGCCGCACGTCATGGCCGAGCTTTATGAGTTCCCGGGCCCAGTGGTGCGCTGTGCCGCACGCCTCCATGCCGATCAGGCACCGTGGCAGCTTGGCGAAGAACGGCGTGACCTGCGCCCGCCGCAGCGCCTTCCGAACGACGACGTGCCCAGCTGCATCGACGGCGTGAACCTGAAAGATGCTTTTGGCCAGATCGATGCCGACGGTGGTGATCTCCATGGGGATGGCTCCTGCATGAGCGTGGCTGCTGCTTCGACAGCGACCACATCTTGGCACCGAGATGCCGTCAGTCGGAGCGGGAGCCATCCACCCCATCTGCTTTCTCTGCCCCCCATTTCCAAAGCAGCCGTTCCATTATCGGCCAGACTACGACACGCTGGATCGCAATCGCGGGTAAAACCAGACATTCGGCTTGGCGCCCATACCCGCCGCTGGAGCGCGCTGCCCGCCTCGCGGCAAGCAGACAGTGTCGGCATCAACTGGAACTGTCGTTTGCCGCAATGAAGCGATCGATACTGGCGCCGGAGAACATTGCATGTCCTGAAAGTCGATGGTGCCATAGCACTGATGGGTAGGCTCGGAACGGAAATCAGCTATCCCGTAAGATCGTCGGAGCGATGACACGGCGTATTTTATGCGATCAGCCGGCCGGCCAGAAACTGGTTGTGCCGTCGGAATCATGCTACTTGCAGGCATGTCTGAGGCTCTCGAGATTGCTCATGGCACCTTTGGTCGCGTGGCGCTCCTCGACATGGACCGGAGCCTTGTTCGGCACGCGCATCCGCACTGCCACGTTCTTCTGAAGGTCGAAGGGGACGACACCGAGTTCCTCGTCGGGGACCGTGTCGTTGCGCTGACCGACGAACAGGCCGTGCTCGTCAATGCCTGGGAAACGCACGCTTATCTCCATGATCCGCGCCGCGCCAAGGCGATGATCCTGGCCCTCTATATCGAGCCGGACTGGCTGGGGGCTTTCCGGCGCAATTGGGCGGCGAGCGGGGCGCCTGGCTTCTTTGGAAAGCCCTTGGGCGGCGTGACCCCGACGATCCGCCGCTTCGCGCACGACCTCGCTGCGGAGATGGTCTACGCGCCGCACTCCTCGCACATTCAGGATCAGTTGCTGTCGGGCCTGATGATCGCGGTAATCGAGCGGTTCACCGCGTGGCGTGAGGAGGCCGAGTCGCTCCGCGCCGCCGCCAGGCGCAACGCCAGCGATTGGCGCATCCGGCGGACTATCGCGCGAGTGCGCGCCGAGCCCGGTGCCACGTTGGGGATCGAGGCCCTGGCCCGTGAGGCGGGCCTTTCCCGAGCGCAATTCTATCGCCTGTTCGAGCAATCCACCGGAGCTCCGCCCCACGTCTTCCTCAACGCGATCCGCATCGAGCAGGCCGTCGAGTCGATCGTGGGCAGCGAGGAATCCTTGGCGGCGATCGGCACGCGCCTCGGCTTCGCCGCGCCTGCCCATTTCTCGCGCTTCTTCCGGGATCATGTCAGCGTGCCCCCAAGCGTATTCCGCAGCATTGTCCGGCGAAGCGGCCAACCCGCCGTGTGAAGCCAAAGGCCCTCCGCCACGTCGAAAATGAGACGTTTGGGTAAGTCGCGAGATGCCTCGGCATCGTGGCGCCCGCCCGGATCCGTCACTCTGCCCGCGACAAGGACCCCATCGAGAGGTCCGGTGGAGGAAGCGGCTTGGGCATCGTGTCAACGAGCTATGTCGGACGGTCCGTAGAGCGCGTTGAGGACGCCGCCCTGCTCTCCGGGCTCGGCCGCTACATCGACGATCTCGGCACGCGGCCCGGCACGCTGCACGCGTCGATCCTGCGCTCGCCCCACGCCCATGCGGACATCCTCGCCATTGACGTCCAGGCGGCCAAGGCGCTGCCCGGCGTCACCGCCGTGATCACGGGCCGCGACCTTGATGCCGTCACCACCGGTCTCGTCCCCGCCCTGCGGGCGGCCGTCGATGCCCGCGCCATCGCGGTGGACCGGGTGCGCTATGTCGGCGAGCCGGTGGCTATCGTCGTCGCCCGCGACCGCTACCTCGCGGAGGACGGCTGCGACCTGATCGAGGTTCAGTACCGGGTCCGCCCGGCGGTGGTCGACCCGCTGGCGGCCCTCGCCCCCGACAGCGAGATCCTGCACGAGGGTGTCGGCGCGAATCTCGTGAGCGACCGGCGTTTCCGCTACGGTGACCCCGAGGTCGCCTTCGCAGATAGCCCGCACAGCCTGTCCGTGACCGTGCGCTACCCGCGCAACACCGGCTCGCCGATGGAGACCTACGGCGTCGTCGCTTCCTACGACCCCACCGACGACTCCTACGACGTGCTCGCGAACTTCCAGGGGCCGTTCAGCATTCACGCGGTCGTTGCCCGGGCGCTCAAGGTGCCGGGCAACCGCCTGCGCCTGCGCACGCCCCCGGATTCCGGCGGCAGCTTTGGGGTGAAACAGGGCGTCGCCCCCTACGCGGTCCTGATCGCCGCCACGGCCCGCCTCGTGGGACGGCCGGTGAAGTGGATCGAGGACCGGCTGGAGCACCTCTCGGCCTCCGTCTCCGCCACGAACCGGGTCACGACCCTCCGGGCCGCCTTCGAGGCGGACGGGCGCGTCACCGCTCTCGATTGGGATCAGGTCGAGGATTGCGGCGCCTACCTGCGGGCGCCCGAACCCGCCACGCTCTACCGGATGCACGGCAACCTCACCGGCGCCTACGCCATCCGCAACGTCGCCGTACGCAACCGGGTGGTGCTCACCAACAAGACCCCGACCGGCCTCGTGCGCGGCTTTGGCGGGCCGCAGGTTTACTATCCGCTCGAACGGCTGATGCAGCGCATCGCCGTGACGCTGGGCCTCGATCCCTTCGCGGTGATCCGGGCAAACCTAATCCCGGCCGACGCCTTTCCCTACCGCACCGCGACAGGCGCTCTCTACGATTCCGGCAATTACCAGCGCGCCCTCGACGAAGCCGCCCGGGATGGCGGGCTCGTCGAGTTGAAGCGGCGACGGGACGCCGCCCGCGCCGAGGGCCGCCTCTATGGGATCGGCCTGACGGCGGCGGTCGAGCCCAGCGTCTCCAACATGGGCTACATCACCACCGTCCTGACGGCGGAGGAGCGCACCAAGGCCGGGCCGAAGAACGGCGCGCAATCGACCGCCACCATCACCCTCGATCCGGTCGGCTCGGTGACGGTGCAGGTCGCTTCGGTGCCGCAGGGCCAAGGGCACCGGACAGTGCTGGCCCAGGTGGTGGCCGACGTCCTCGGCCTCCCGATGGAGCAGGTCCGGGTCACGGCCGACCTCGACACCGCCAAGGACGCATGGTCCATTGCCTCCGGCAACTATGCGAGCCGCTTCGCCGCCGCCGTGGCGGGGGTCGCGCACCTCGCCGCCACCCGCCTGCGCGACAGGCTCGCGCGGATCGCGGCGGCTCAGTTGAACCTACGTCCCGAGGACCTGCTCTTCGCGGGTGGGCGCATCGCCTCGCGATTGAACCCGGATGCAGGCCTGCCCTTCGCGCGGGTGGCCGCCACGAGCCACTGGTCGCCGGGCCTCGTGCCCGAGGATCTCGGCGCGGTGATCCGCGAGACGGTGTTCTGGACGCCCCCGGAGCTGACCGCTCCGGACGCGGAGGACCATATCAATTCCTCCCTCTGCCACGGCTTCATCTTCGACATCTGCGGCCTGGAGATCGACCGGGTCACGGGGAAAATCGCCATCGACCGCTACGTCTCGATGCACGATTGCGGGCGCGTACTGCACCCGGGCATGGTCGAGGGCCAGGTGCGCGGCGGCTTCGCGCAGGCGCTCGGCGCGGCAGTCTACGAGGAACTCGCCTACGGCGACGACGGCGCCTTCCTGTCCGGCACCTTCGCCGATTACCTCCTGCCCACCGCGACCGAGGTGCCGGACCTGCGCATCCTGCACGTCGAGAGCCCGTCTCCCTTCACGCCGCTCGGCGCGAAGGGGGTCGGTGAGGGAAACTGCATGTCGACGCCGGTCTGCCTCGCCAACGCGGTGGCCGACGCCCTCGACCTCGAGGCCATCGACCTGCCCCTGACGCCTGCCAAGCTCGCCGCCCTCGCGGCAGGGGGCGACGAGCCGGCGCCGCCGGCCGGTCGAGCCGCGAAGGCCGCCGCGAAGGCGGGCGACCGGACCCTGCGCGGCGACGGCGCGGCCACCGTCACTGCCCCGCCGGAGACGGTTTGGGCGATGCTCCTCGACCCGGACGTGCTCGCCTCCATCATTCCCGGTTCGCATGGGGTGCGGAAGCTCTCCGACACAAGGTTCCGGGCCGACGTCACCCTCGGCGTCGGTCCAGTGAAGGGTCGCTACAAGGCCGAGGTGATCCTCTCCGATCTCGATGAGCCCCGGGCGGTGACGCTCACCGGCACGGTGACGGGCGGCCTCGGCAGCGGCGGCGGCACCGGCCGTTTGACCCTGGAGCCCGATGGCTCGGGGGGCACGCGGATCGCCTACGTCTACGAGGCGGCGGTGGGCGGCAAGGTCGCGGCGGTGGGCGGACGCCTCCTCGACGGGGCCGCGCGGGTGATCATCGGCGGGTTCTTCACGGCCCTCGCCCGGCGAGCCGGCGGGTCCGGCAAGCGCGGGCTCCGCCTCCCGGCCGCCCTGCGATGGCTCCTCGCGCGTCTGGGGGTGTCCGCATGAAACCCGCGCCCTTCGCCTATCTGCGCGCCACGTCCGTGGACGACGCCCTCGAAGCCCTGCGCCAGCACGGCCCCGAGGCCCGGATCATCGCGGGCGGCCAGTCCCTGATGCCGATGCTCAACATGCGGCTGACGAAGCCCGCCGTGCTCGTCGACGTGATGCGCATCCCCGCTCTCAAGGAGCCTCGCCTCGACAAGGGGGCCCTCGTTATCCCGGCGGGCGTGCGGCAGGCGATCCTGCTCGACCGGCCGGGGCTCGCCCGGGACTTGCCGCTGCTGGCCGCCGCCCTGCCGTGGGTCGGGCACATCCAGACCCGGGCACGGGGGACACTGTGTGGCTCCGTCGCCCATGCCGACCCGAGCGCAGAGATTCCCCTCTGCCTCGTGGCGCTCCAGGGCGAGGTGCATCTGCGCAACCGGCGAAAGGTCCGGCGCGTCGCGGCGGAGACCTTCTTCGCTGGCATGATGGTCACTGACCGGGCCGACGACGAGATGATCGAGGCCATCGCCTATCCGCTGCGGCGGGAGGGCACCGGCACGGCCTTCGCTGAGATCGGGCGGCGACACGGCGACTACGCGATCGTCGCCTGCGCCGCCGTGGTGGACGGCACCCGGATGCGGCTCGCTGTCGGCGGCGTCGCCGACCGGCCCACAGCCCGCGACTTCCCCCACCTCGACGGCTCGGCGCTCGACGATGCCCTCAACGCCTTCGCCTGGGACCTCGGCGCGGGGGACGACCTCCACGCCACCGCCCGCTACCGCCGCGACCTCGTGCGCAGCCTCGGCCGCCGGGTGCTGGAACAAGCCGCCAAGGTCGCCCGCGGCGACACCCATCAGGAGGCCGTGCCATGCCACAGCTAGACGCGCAGGACCGTCACACGGTCGCCTTCACCCTCAACGGGCGCGAGACCGCGGTCGAAGTCGAGACCCGCACCCTGCTGACCGACGCCCTGCGCCACGGACTTGGGGCCACGGGCACGCATGTCGGCTGCGAGCACGGCGTCTGCGGCGCCTGTACGGTGTCCATCGACGGGGTGCCCGCCCGGGCCTGCCTGACCCTCGCGGTGGGGGTCGAGGGCTGTGCCGTGCGGACCGTCGAGGGTCTGGCCCCGGAGCCTGGCCGCCTCGGGGTGCTGCAGGTGGCCTTCCGGCGGCGGCACGCCCTGCAATGCGGCTTCTGCACCGCCGGCATCCTGATGTCACTCGACGCCTATCTCGCGCTCCGGCCGAACCCGTCACGACGAGAGATCACGGAAGTGATCGGGGGCCATCTCTGCCGCTGTACCGGCTACGCGCCGATCATCGAGGCCGCCCTGGAGGCGGCTGCGGAACTCAGGGGCGACATCCCGGCCCCGTCATCCCCGGAGGCCGCCCATGCTTGATCTCGGCACCAGCTTCCTCGCGAGCGTCTCCCGCGATCCCTGGGCCCTGGCCCTTGTCGACGGGGAGACCCGGCTGACCTACGCGGAGTGGTTCGGGGTCATTTCTGCGACCGTGGCCGGGCTCGACCGGCTCGGGCTGAAGCCCGGCGACCACCTCGTCACGGTCCTTCAGAACCGGCACGAGGCGGCGACCCTGCACTGGGCCTGCCAATTCTCGGGAGTCGTGATCACGCCAATCAACTGGCGGGCCAAGGCCGAGGAGATCGATTTCGCGATCGAGAACGCGGAAGCCCGCGCCATCGCCTACGAACCGGTCTCGGCCGCGAGCCTGCGTGAGAGCGCGGCATCGCAGCTGATCCCGCGCATCGCCGTCGGCACGCCACCCGGCCCCGGCGAGACGGCCTTCGCCGACCTCGCCGCCACCGAGGGGCCGTCGGCGACGCCCCGGGCCGACGCGGAGGCGATCTCGCTGATGCTCTACACCTCCGGCACCACCGCCAAGCCCAAGGGGGTCCCACGGCGACACCGGGCGGAGCGCGCGGCGGCCGTGGCCCATGTAGCGCAAAACCTCTACGGGCGCGGCGAGCGCACGCTCGGCGTGATGCCACTCTACCACACGATGGGGGTGCGCTCGCTCCTCGCCATGTCGCTGATCGGCGGGACCTTCGTCTGCCTTCCCCGGTTCGATGTGGCGGGGGCGCTGCGGCTGATCGCGGCCGAGCGGATCACCAACCTCTACCTCGTGCCGACCCTCTACCACGACCTCGTGCACCACCGGGATTTCCAGGCGACCAACACGACCTCCGTGCGCAAGCTCGGCTTCGCCGGGGCACCGATGACGGACGGCCTGCTCGCCCGCCTGACCGAGGCGTTCCGGCCGGACCTCTTCGTCAATCATTACGGCTCGTCGGAGGTCTACACCTTCACGATCAACCACGAGGCGGCGGTTAAGCCCGGCTCGGCCGGGCGGGCGGGCCTCAACACCATGGTACGTGTCGTGTCCCTGGGGGGCGATCCTAGCCGGACCGCCGCGCCGGGCGAGGAGGGCGAGATCGCCGTCATCGCCAAGGGCGACGAAGCCTTCGAGGGCTACTGGCATCGCCCCGAGGCCGACGCCAAGGCCTTCCGCGACGGCTGGTACTTCACCGGCGACACCGGCTTCGCCGACGCCGACGGCGACCTCTACGTCACCGGGCGGGTGGACGACATGATCATCACCGGAGGCGAGAACGTCTCGCCCGTCGAGATCGAGAGCCGCCTGTCCCTGCATCCGGCGGTGTCCGAAGTCGCCGTCGTCGGCCTGCCCGACGAGCGCTGGGGCCGGATCGTCGCGGCCTTCATCAAGCGGAGCGGCAGCACCGACGCGGCGGCGCTCGACGCCCATTGCCGGGCCGGCGGCCTGCCGAGTCACAAGCTGCCGCGCCGCTACGTCTTCGTGGACGAGATCCCGAAATCGCCGGTCGGCAAGCTGCTGCGCCGCCAACTCGTGGCCGGCGAGTACGTCCTGGAAGGCGGGGCCGAGCCCCATGCCGAAGGTCACGAGGCTGCCTGACGGTCCCGCCCCCACTCCGAATCACAAGCGAGAGACCAAACCCATGACGAGCGACACCCACACCATCGACCCGCGCCTGACGAACCTCGACGGGTTCCGCGTCGAGATCGACTCGGAGCGCGAGCGCGCCGACGTGATCCTGGCGCGGCCGCCCATGAACGTCATTGCGATGCCCCAGCGCGACGAGATCCGTAAGGTGTTCGAGGCGCTGGACGAGGATCCCCGCGTGCGGGTCATCGTCCTGCGGGCGGAGGGCGAACACTTCTCGTCGGGGGGCTACATCAAGGGCTTCCTCGACGCCTCGCCCGAGCACGTCTCGAAGCTCGCCTGGAACATGGCGGCGCCGGCCCGCTGCTCGAAGCCCGTCATCGCCGCCAACCGGGGCTATACGTTCGGCGTCGGCTTCGAGATCTCGCTGGCCTGCGACTTCCGCATCGTCTCCGAGACCTGCCGTTACGCCCTGCCCGAGCAGAAGCTCGGGCAGATTCCCGGCTCCGGCGGCTCGGCCCGTCTCCAGAAGATCGTTGGCATCACCCGGACCAAGGACATCGTGATGCGCTCCAAGCGCATCCCCGGACGGCAGGCCCTCGACTGGGGCATCGCCACCGAATGCGTGGCCGACGCGGACCTGGAGAAGGCCACCGACGCGCTGGTCGACGAATTGCGCGCCTTCTCCCCCATCGCCCAGCGCACCGCCAAGAAGCTCCTCAACGACACCGAGGATGCGAGCCTCTCCATCGCCATCGAGCTCGAAGGGCATTGCTACAGCCGCCTGCGGCAGGCCGATGACTTCCGCGAGGGCGTCGAAGCGTTCCACGCCAAGCGCGCGCCGCGCTTCACCGGCTCATAGCCCGGCCGCGCCGGGGGGCTGCATAGCGGCTCCCCCCATCCCGTGACCTTCACCGCATCGCTTCGATCCCGCCCAGGCGGGAAACGACGGCGCGCGCCCGAATGGCTCCCATCCAGACCCAGAGCCCGAACCGGCCCCACCGCGGCAACGACCGCATCCCCCGGAGGAACCCCATGCAGACCGCCGCCACCTTCGCATCCGATCCCCCCGCCCTCGCCAGGCCCACCGGTCGGCAGACGGCGACGGCCGCCATGGCCTCGCTGTTCGGCTGGGGGCTCGATCTCTTCGACCTGTTCATTCTGCTCTACGTGGCGCCGGTCGTCGGCACCTTGTTCTTCCCGGCGGACAAGCCGATGCTGTCGCTGGCCGGAGCCTATGCCTCCTTCGCGGTCACGCTGCTGATCCGGCCCCTCGGCTCCGCCCTGTTCGGCTCCTATGCGGACCGCTTCGGCCGCCGCCGCGCCCTCATGGTGGCGGTGATCGGCGTCGGCCTGTCGACGGCGGTCTTCGGCCTCCTGCCGACGGTCGGCCAGATCGGATGGCTCGCCACCGCGATCTTCCTATTCTTCCGCCTCGTCCAGGGCGTCTTCGTCGGCGGTGTCGTTGCGGCATCCCACACGATCGGTACGGAATCTGTGCCGGAGCGGTGGCGGGGGCTGATGTCCGGGGCGGTCGGCAGCGGGGGCTCGGCCATCGGCGGCCTCCTGGCCTCCCTGGTCTTCTATCTCGTCTCGCTCATGGCGCCGGGCGAGGCCTTCGCCGACTGGGGCTGGCGGGTGATGTTCTTCTCGGGCCTACTGACCTCGGTGATCGGCCTGATCCTCTTCCGCAACCTCGAGGAATCCCCGATCTTCAAGGAACTGCAGGCCCGCAAGGCCGCGCTCCGGGAGGGTGCTCCGACGAAGGCCTCGCCGATCCGCTCGCTGTTCTCGCCGTCCAACCGGGGAAGCTTCGCGGTCGCGACGCTCATCTCCTTCGGCGGCGGCGCGGCCTACTACCTCACGTCCGGCTACCTGCCGACCCTCCTCAAGCTCGTGAACGGCGTACCGAACGCCACCGCCTCGATGATCCTGATCGGCGCCAACGTGGCGGCGGCGATCGGCGCCTGCGGCATGGGCGAACTGAGCCAGCATATCGGGCGCAAGCGGTCGTTCTTGCTGATGGGAGTCATCCGCCTGTTCGCCTTTCCCGTTCTCTTCCTGACCATGGCGAACACGACGAGCCTCATGGGGGTCGCGGCCTGTGCCTTCCTTCTCTCGCTCATCGCCAACGCCAGCTACGCGCCGCTGTTGATCTTCCTCAATGAAAAATTCCCGACGGCGGTACGGGCCACGGGGACGGGCCTGACCTGGAATATCGGCTTCGCGCTGGGCGGCATGCTGCCGACGTTCGTCTCCCTCATCGCCGATGGGCCGACGCAGATCCCGATGGTGCTGACGGTCGTGATGACATGCGTCACGCTAGTCTATCTCGTTGGCGCCGTTATCACTCCGGAGACGCAGGGCAACCTCGACCGGGCGTGACGGCCCCCCATGCAGGCGGAGCCACCTCCCAGGGCGAGCGTTCTGCTGGTCCTCCGCCTGCACGCCCTTGACCAGTCCGTCCTTCCCTATTCCGAGGGAAGGACGATACGTGCTGGTCGAATCCCGGTGGGAGCGATGAAATGGCTCGTCTGCAATCCTCCGGCTTCTTCGATCTCGGCGATGGTCGACTGGAATATCATTTCGTCGGTCGACAGCCGGAGGTGGCCCCCACGCTTGTGTTGCTCCACGAAGGCCTCGGTTCGGCGATGCAATGGGGCGCCCTGCCCGAGACCCTCGCCCAAACGACAGAGTGCGGTGTCCTGGCCGTCTCCCGCCAGGGATATGGCGCGTCGAGCCCGGTGCCCTTGCCTCGCCCGGCCGATTATCTCGAGCACGAGGCCCGCACAGTCCTCCCGCGGTTACTCGACGCCGCAGATTTCAGGAGCGGCGTGATGATCGGCCACTCCGACGGCGCCTCGATCGCCGCTCTCGCCTTGGCGGAAGGCGATGCCCGCCTGCGGGGCGGTGTGCTGATGGCACCGCATTTCTTCGTGGAGGAGGTCACGCTGTCCGCGATCCGGCGAACCCGAGCCGCCTACGAGCGGGGGCTCTTGAGGACCCGCCTCGGCCGCTGGCACACCGATGTCGAAGGGGCCTTCCGTGGCTGGAACGACGCATGGCTGGATCCGGCCCGGCGCGGATGGACGATCGAGGCTGCGCTGACACGCCTGACCGTCCCCGTGACACTTATACAGGGAACCGAGGACGCCTACGGGACGCAAGCCCAGATCGCTGCAGCCCGCAGATCATGTCCACCCAGCCTGCTCACAGTCCGTGAGATGCCGGGTGTCGGACATGAACCACATCGCGAAGCTTTCGCGGACACGGTCGCTCTCATCTCGGCTTTCGTCGAGCATGTCCTGAAAGACGAACCAGGCTAAGGACCTACACAATCCTGACGGCGCTATGATGAATGACGGAGCTGTCTCCGACAACAGAAGCACATCTTCAGTTCGCGATTCTGCGAGAGGCCGAAACGCCACGTCCGCTATATGTCCCGCACTTCCGCAAATCGCCTTTCCGCTTCCGGCCAGCATTTTCCATCACGAAGCACTTCTGTGAACGTCTTCGATGAGTGGTTTTCTGTCTATCGAATTTCGGCCAGCAAGGCATGAAAGCGAACGTCGGCCACATGCATACTCACAAGGGAAGCCAGGCATTGGCCTGCTTGAGGTGAGCGCCATTTGTTCGTTCAGGTGTGAGGCCTAGATCATGCTGCTATGCCACGCCATCTTCGGCCACTACCTCCCGCGTCACGGCGAATTGGCCAACACAGCCCGTAGTGCTCCGCATTTCACTGCGTTCGTGGTCAGCACGTGCAATGCCGTTGCAAAGTTCTGCACCTGCCGCACATTGAAGCGGACCTACGGGCCTAAGATCGCGATTCTGCGAAATGCATGATCCGAGCAGGCCGCCGGCTCAGCCCGGATTGGATGGCGGGTCGCCCTCCCGACCCTGAGCCGGCCGACAGGCGCCCTAGCCGTGATCGGTCCGCCGGATGCGCTGGCTTTGCTGCCCGAGGCCCTCTATCCCTAGCGAGACCGTGTCGCCCGGCTGCAACCAGACGGGCTTGGGCTTGATCCCCATGCCGACGCCCGGCGGCGTGCCCGTCGCGATGATGTCGCCCGGCAGGAGCGTCATGTACCGACTGCAGTACGCGATGATCTCGCGAACGCCGAAGATCATCGTGCGCGAATTGCCCGTCTGACGGCGGGTTCCATTCACGTCGAGCCACATGTCGAGCTGCTGCGGATCGTGGATCTCGTCCTTTGTCACGAGCCAGGGTCCAATTGGACCGAACGTATCGCATCCCTTGCCCTTGTCCCATTGGCTGGACTGAAGCTGGAAGGCCCGCTCCGAGACGTCGTTCACGACGCAGTATCCGGCAACATGATCGAGGGCGTGCTCCTCGGTGACGTACTGCGCCGTCGATCCGATCACGACGCCGAGTTCCACTTCCCAGTCGAGCTTGGTTGAGTCGCGGGGCTGGATCGTGTCGTCGTTCGGCCCGCAGACGGCGCTCGGAGCCTTGAGGAAGATGATTGGCTCGCTCGGGATGGCCATGCCGGCCTCGGCCGCGTGGTCCGAGTAGTTGAGCCCGATGCAGATGAACTTCGAGAGGCCTGTGAAGGGAACGCCGAGGCGGGGGCTTCCTTCTACCCGGGGCAGCCGCGTCGGATCCGTCTGTGCGATCCTGGCGAGACCGTCGGGCGCGAGTTCGGACGGACCAAGATCACGGCACACCGACGAGAGGTCGCGGAGGACGCCTGCAGCATCGACCAGAGCAGGCCGCTCGGACCCAACCTCACCGTAACGACAGAGCTTCATCGATCATCTCCGGATCAAGGGCGAATCAAGTGGGAGGAAGCCGGTCCAGCGGGTGCCCCTTCGGCGAGAGAGCTGAGCCAGTCGCGGGCGAGGGGCACATCGGCCGGTGTCAGGTCGTGGCCGCAGGGTAGGACATGGTGGGTCGCTTCGGCGCCCAGCTCGGTCAGGCAAAGTGCCAGATCGGCCCCGAGTGCCGGCGGCGCGATCGTATCCGTCTCGCCCGAGACAACGACGGCGCGCTGCCCGACAAGGGCAGCGGCCGCGGTACCAGTCAGCGGTGGAACGGCGCGCAACAGGATCGCGCCCGTCAGAAGAGCAGGATGCAGAAGCATGAGTGCGGCCGCGATGTTGGCTCCGTTCGAGAAGCCGAGGGCAAGCGGAGGCCCGAAACCGTAACGGTCGCGGGCGGCCGCGACGAAGGCCGCCAGCTCATCGGCTCGGCGGACGACCTCGGATGAATCGAAACGACCGTCCGGATGGCGAGCGAAGTGGCGCAGCTTGCCACCTTCCGATACGGCTCCGCGGACGGCCAGCATCGGCGCGCCGGGGGCCGCTGCCTGGGCAAAGGGCACAAGCTCGTCTTCGTCACCTCCGGTGCCGTGCAGCAGGAGGAGCGGCGATCGGCTCCCTTCCGACGCATACCAGCGGTGGGCCAAGCTATCGAGGCTCACCGGCCTGCCTCCGACCCGAAACTGAGCCCGGAGTTGGCGGGGTGGGGCGTGACTCGCGTGAACGGGCGGCGTGTCGCCAGGAGTAGCACCACGATGCCCGTCAGCATCAGGCCCGTCATGAACCACAGGCCGGGCGTCAGGCTCCCCGTCGCGTTCCGGATCCAGCCCAGCAGGAAGGGGCTCACGAAGCCACCCGTGAGGCCAAGGCAGTTGATCAGCGCCAAGCCGCCCGCGGCCGAACGCTCGGGGAGATAGGCCATCGGGATGCCGTAGAAGATCGGCATCGCGCCGAAGAGCGTCGCGGTCGCGACGGAGAGCAGTGCCAGGACGACTGGAAGGTTCGCGCCGGCGAGGGACGCCCCAATCAGCGCGCAGGCACCGACACCGACACAGACGGCGTAGTGCCACCGCCGCTCTTGCCGTCGGTCAGAGCGTCGGGACAGCCACACCATGCCGATGCCGCCGATCGCATAGGGGATTACGGACCATAGGCCAATTTCGGCGGCTCCCTGGACACCGGCGGCCTGCATCATCACGGGCATCCAGAAGGTGATCGCATAGAGCCCGCAGACGAGGGTGAAGTACGCCAGCGCGAGGACGTAGATTCGTGGGTCGCGGAACGCCGCACCGAATGCATGGCCGCCGGCAGCCAAGTTCGCGTCCCGGTTGATCTCTGCCAAAAGGAGCATCTTCTCGGATGATGTCAGCCAGGGAGCATCTTGAGGCTTGTCGACGAGGATCCGGAGCGCGACGAGCCCGAGAAGCACGGCCGGCATGCCCTCCAGAAGGAACATCCACTGCCAGCCCCTGAGGCCGAGGACGCCCTGCATGCCTTCGAGGATGAAGCCTGAGACAGGTGCACCGATCACACCGGCGAGCATGCTGCCGCTCAGAAAAATTGCAGTCATTTCCGCCCGGCGGCGGTTCGGATACCAGAGCGTCAGATAGTACATCACCCCGGGGGCGAGGCCCGCCTCGAACGCTCCCAGGATCAGCCTCAGCGCGTAGAACGAATGGGGCCCGGTGATGAACATCGTTGCCGAGGAGGCGAGCCCCCACAGGATTAGGATGCGCGCCAGCGTTCGCCGGGCGCCGACGCGCTGAAGGACGAAGTTGCTCGGGACTTCGCACAGAAAGTAACTGACGAAAAATAGTCCGGCGGCGAGGCCGTAAACCGCGTCGTTGAAGCCCAGCTCCGCGCGCATGTGCAACTGCGCGTAGCCGATATTCACCCGGTCGAGATAGGCAGCCACGTAGCATGCGAAGAGGAACGGCAGCAGCCGCCACTGCAATTTTCGATAGAGTGCGGCGCTATCCACATCATCCGTCGCGAATGACTTAGCCGGCGGTCGGCCAAGCACGGGCGGATCACCTCCGGGCGTCACGTCCATTTTCATGATCTCCCTATTCTGTTCCGGAACTTCCGTCCGGTTCGAAGGCACGCCGGGCGCAAGTTCTCTCGCGCTCGCCCTCAGAGACGTGAGAACCAGTCCTCAAGTTCGATATTGAGGGGGAGGAGGATGCGAACGACGCAGTTGTACCAAGCCGTCGTCAGGACCAGTTCTAGTCGCTCCTGCTCGTCCAGGAACCCGCACAATTCGGCCCAGAGGCCGTCATCGACACGGCCGGTCCGCGTCACGTCGCGAGCGAAGCGCATGACGGCGCGTTCGGAAGCGGTGAACCGGTCATCCGTCTCGAACTGCGCAAGCTGCTCCAGCTTGGCTTGGGACAGCCCGGCCTTCACCGCCGAGTTCCAGTGATGCGCGACCTCGTAGTCAGCCCGCGTCTCAAGCCCGACCGTCAGGACGGCTAGTTCGCGAAGTTGCCGGTCGAGCAGAGTGCTCTGGCGCAGCGACATCGCCATCGCGAGAACCCCGTCACACAGCGCAGGCGCGTTGGCGACGGCGAGAAAGACGTTCTCGACCGGCTTTCCCCGCAGCGCTTCCAGGCGGTCGAACAATCCCTGGTGATCTGGTCCGACGCTGGCCCGGCTCGCGTTCCCAATCCTCGGCACTTCGAACTCCCAATCAGGGCGTTTGCGCGGAGTGGCGGACCGTGAAGGTAGAAGCCGTCAGCCCAGCGTCAGCATCGTATAGCGCGCCGGGTTGCATCGATATAATGATATCGATGCATTCAATTGATCGATGCCGTCGATCGAACGGGCAGACCGATGGAACTCCGTCACCTGCGTTACTTCGTGGCTCTGGCTGAGCACCTGAGCTTCACCCGGGCCGCGCGGCAGACGCACATCACCCAATCGACCCTGTCTCACCAGATCCGGCAACTGGAGGATCAGGTCGGGCAACGCCTGTTCGACCGCGTCGGCAAGCGCGTGTTCCTCACTGAAGCCGGGCAGAACCTGCTGCCCCGTGTCCTACGGGCCCTCGGCGAACTGGACGAGGGCCTTCGGGCGCTGTCCCCCCAGGATCAGGTCCTGACCGGTTGGCTTAGGATCGCCGCGACGCACACCTTTAACGTCAATCTCGTCCCCGCCTGCCTGACCGAGTTCCTCACCCGCAATCCTTCGATGCGCGTCGTCGTGGAGGAACTCGCCGCTAGCGTGATCGAGGAGCGGCTCCTGGCCGGTGCCCTCGATCTCGGAATCTCCTACAGGCCGGACCACCAGCAGGATCTCGCCTTCGAACCCCTCTATGACGAGCCTCTGGATCTCGTGCTTTCGCCTGAACACCGGTGGGCAGCCCGGAAATGGGTCCGCATGGCGGAACTCCACCATCAGCCGGTCGTGTTGCTCTCACCGGAATTCACCACCCGCAGGCTGCTGGATGACTGCTTCCGGCAATGCGGCGCCGTCCCGCACCTCGTCGCAGAGATGAACACGATCGGTCCCATCCTCGGCCTCGTTCGGCGTATGAACATCGTCGCGATCCTGTCGAGACAGGCCGTCCCAGAGGATGGGACGCTTTTGTCGGTTCCTCTGGAAACTCCCACGCCCATGCGGAGCCCTGGCGTGCTATTGCGCCGGAACGAGGTCCTGCCTCCGCACGTCGCATCCTTCCTGCACACGCTCCGACGAGCCTGCGATAAGGCTTCTCATTCGACGCGTCGGTTGTAGCGGGGATGTCGTCGCGGGAGCTCGCCAGTGTGTCCACGACCGCTACGGCGAACGAGCCCGAATTGGAGTCAGATATGGCAGCCAAGCAGGTCACCCTCACCTTCGACAACGGCCCCACACCACATGTGACGGATCAGATCCTGGGGATCCTAGACCGGGCCGGAATCAAGACCACCTTCTTCGTGATCGGGCAGAGGCTCGACGACCCCGCTGCAGCCGATCTCATGCGGGCTGCTCATACAGCGGGGCATTGGATCGGAAATCACACCTTTACGCATTCGGTGGCACTCGGGGACCGGACGGACCGGGACTATGCGCTCCGAGAGATCGAGGAGACACAGCAAAGGATCGGTTCGCTGACGCGACCGGAGAAGCTCTTCCGCCCCTACGGGAACGACGGACTGATCGGCCGGCATCTGTTGAGTCGGGCGGCGCTCGATCACCTCCTCGCCGAACGCTACACGACGATCACCTGGAACAGCGTCCCCGGTGACTGGAAGGACGCGGACGGCTGGGTCGAGACCGCGATGGCCCAGGTGCGGGAGCAGGACTGGAGTGTCATGGTCATTCATGACATCGAGGCTGGATGCCTCGTCCGGTTGCCTGAGCTGCTTCAACGTCTGACAGATCTTGGAGCGACCTTCGAGCAGGCGATTCCGAGGTCGGTGATTTTGACCGAAGCGGGACGGACTGTGTCGATGTCTCCGGACTTCATGGCCGATTGATCGGCACACCCTCGCAGGGCGTGCGACAGATCTGCCGGCATCATCGATCGATGGCATCGATTGAAACGACGAAAATATATCATCGCAACACTGCAAAATGGCCTGCTATGCTTCGTAGCGAGACTTGGCTCGGTCGGGACGGCGCGAATTATTCGAACAGGATCGCGCCGCGGAAGCCAAGCTCGCGATGGGGGATTTGGAATGGCCGATGCGTCCAAGACGCGCGTTGCTATCGAGCAAGCGTCTGAGAACGAACGAGCCAGGATCTATCGGAAGATCAGCCTCCGGCTGATCCCGATGATTTTCCTATGCTATGTCCTGAACTACATCGACCGTGTAAACGTCAGCTTCGCCAAGTTGACGTTCCAGAGTGACATCGGCCTGTCGGACGCGAGTTACGGCTTCGGCGTCGGCATCTTCTACGTCGGGTACATCCTCTTCGAGGTGCCGAGCAATCTTCTCCTTGGCCGCATTGGCGCGCGGAAGACGCTGACACGTATCATGTGTCTGTGGGGCCTCGTGTCCTGCTCGATGGCGTTTGTGACGAGCCCGGCGACCTTCTACCTGGCTAGGATCCTACTCGGTGCGGCCGAAGCTGACTTCTTCCCGGGCATCGTCCTCTACCTCACCTTCTGGTTCCCCCATCGCCTGCGCGGGCGGGTGATGTCGCTGTTCGTCCTCGCCATTGCGGTGTCGGGCATCGTAGGCGGACCAGCCTCCGGTTGGATCATCCAGCACCTCGCTGGCGCGGCCGGCTTCAAGGGCTGGCAATGGCTGTTTCTCGTAGAGGGGGCGCTGCCGGTACTCGTCGGAGTCGGCGCGTTCTTTGTGCTGAGTGACCGACCCGCGGATGCCGCCTGGCTGACGCCACGGGAGAAGGCGATCGTGGCGGCCGATCTCTCATCCGGGACCTTCGAACAGGGACCCGCGCCCGCGAGGGCCTTCCTGTCGGCCCTGCGAAATCCGAAGCTGTGGATCGCGACCTTCGGATATTTCTCCATCACCTGGGCGGGGACCGTTCTGAACTTCTGGGCGCCGACGATTATCCATCGATCGGGCGTAGCCGACGTGTTCAGCGTCGGGCTCTTGTCGGCGATCCCCTATTCCGTGGGTGCCGTCGGCATGCTCCTGCTGTGCCGTAGTTCGGACCGGCGGCTCGAGCGGCGGTGGCATTTCGCCCTATCCGCCTTCCTGGCCGCGACGGCCGCCCTCGCCATCTCCCTCGTCGCGCAGAACGTTGCGGCGGCCATCGCCTGCCTGGCCCTGCTCGCCATCGGCTATCTGTCGGCGACCGCCCTGTTCTGGACCATACCGGTGCGCTTCCTGACCGAAGCCGAAGCCGTGGGAAGTCTCGCCTTCATCAGCAGCATGGGGCAGGTCGGAAGCCTGGCGGCGCCAATCGCGTTCGGATTTTTCACGAGCCTGACGGGCGGTCTCGCCGTCTCGACGGGTCTCGTCGCTTTCGTCCTTGCCACCGGCGGAATGGCTATTCTCTCCCTCCGCAACCCGCGTTTGGTTGAAAGACCTCTGTCATCAAAGCCAATAAACACGGGCTGCGACTTCGGCACGCGGTCGTGACATCGCTCCTGTCGCTAGTGTCCAATTCCACAGCGGGCATGCTCTGAAGCGGATCGGCCGCTTACGGCCAGACTACGTCTCGCCGGATCGTCGGGGCGCGTAGGACCGACCGTTTCGCTTCGCGCTCAACCCGGCCATTCGGGGTACACCGCCGTGTTCTCCGAAGCGGACGCTCCGGCAGCGCCACGCGTAAGACGGTGGATCGCGCGCACCTGCTCTCGATTGTCGAGAAGATCCAGGCCAGGAATGCCGCCCCGCTGATCCGCGCTGAGGCCGTCGCGGCGGATGCGTCTTCATTCGGGCCTGCCTGAACAAGGTGGAGAATCAACCCGAACGCGCCCGCGCTGAGGCGTTCTGGGACCGCGTCATGCAGGAAGTCGCCCAACATCGGCTACGGTATCGCCTTCGGGCGCGCGATAGTCGCTCTCCCGAGGAGCGACCTGGCGCAGGTCAGCCCATCGCATTGCGGAGTTCGCCTACGTGGATGTCGTCGAGATCCATCGCTCGCCGTGGCGGACCATCGGCCTCTTCCTGGCCTCCGTCGGTTTCGCGGCCTTCGCCGGCTGGCTGATCTATGCGCACCCGACAATCGGGCGCACGGCCGTGACGCCCGGAAGCTTCGCCGAGTTCGAGGCCTATGCCGGCGTCGCGTTCTTCGGCCTCTGCACGGTGCTGATCTTCCCCAAGCTGTTCCAGTCGAAACCGGTGGTGTCCGTCGGGCCGCGTGGGATCTACGATCGCAGGCTGTCGACCGACTGGATCCCCTGGGAGACGATCCGCAGCGTGACCCCGATGCAAATCCAGCGGCAGCGCATGCTGGTGCTGGAGATCGACCCGACGGCCGACGCGCATCTGTCCTGGACGAAGGGGGCGCGCCGCAGGGCCAAACTGAATCGGGTCTTCGGGCGGTCCGGTTACTGGATGACGGCGGCCGATCTGCGCGGCGGCTTCCCGGCATTGGCCGAGGCGGTGTCCGCGGCCCGGCGCAACGCGTAGCCTGGGGTCCGCCGGCTATTCCATCGCCGCCCGGTCGCTCATCCGGGAACTGACCCGGTGATCGCGGCTCTCCAGCCCGGCTGTCGACGAAATCACGACGTCGGACAGGCCGAGCCACGAGGCCATCAATCGCAACTCCGCGAGTATCCGCTCCATCGTAGCCGCCGGCGCACCCGGCTCTTGATGCGCGCGTAGGACGATCAGCGCCCCGGCCCGTCGATCCGCCTTCAGGTCGACCCTGGCTACCAGCGCGCCGTCCATGAGGAACGGCAGCACGTAGTAGCCGTGCTCGCGCTTGTGGGCGGGCGTGTAGATCTCGAGGCGGTACCGGAATCCGAAGAGGCGCTCCGTCCGTGGCCGGTGCCAGACGAGCGGGTCGAACGGCGACAGGAGGGCCGCGCCGCGGTGACGGCGGCCGGGCCGGGCATCCCTGTGCAGGTACGCCTGCTGCTGCCATCCGCGGACGGTCACGGGAATGAGCACGCCCTCCTCGACGAGCTGCTCGATGGGCAGGCGCGCCTCGGTCGGCGAAAGGCGGTAGTAGTCGCGCAGGTCGTTCGCGGTCGCCACGCCGAGCGCCTCCGCGGATCGCGCGACGAGTTCGCGCCGGGCGTCCACCGGAGCCGGGGTCGGTCGGGCGAGGACGGAGCGGGGCAGCACCCGTTCGGGCAGGTCGTACACGCGCTCGAAGCTGCCCCTCCGATGCGTCGACGCCACGAGTCCTGCCCAAAAGAGCCATTCGAGCGCGTGCTTGGCATCGCTCCAGACCCACATGCCCTTGGACGCCTTCGGGCCCGAGACGTCGGAGGCAGCCAGCGGGCCCTCCTGCCCGATCCGGGCGAGCATGGCGTCCGCCTCCGCGCGCCGCTCGCCCGCGAACGCCTTGAGCTGGTTCCATACGCCGTGGCCCTGGCGGGCGCGGTCCATGCGCCAGCGCAGCAGAGGCTGGAGATCGATCGGCAGGAGGGACGCCTCGTGACCCCAGTACTCGAAGAAGCGCTTCGAGCCTGCGACAGCCAGGGCGTCGAGGGCGCCGCGGTCGTAGGGCCCCAGGCGCGAGAACAGCGGCATGTAGTGGGCGCGGACGAGGACGTTCACGCTGTCGATCTGGAGCAGGCCCAGGCGGCCTATCTGCCGACGCATCCGCGAGACGGCGATCCCGTCCGACAGCGGGCGCATGCCGAGGCCCTGGGCGGTCAGCGCGATGCGGCGCGCTTCGGTAATCGACAGTTCCAGCTTCGATCCAGCCATGGGATGGGCGGGGAGGCGGGCGTCACGATCCTACGGCCGCAGGTGCTGACCTTCGGAGGATACCCTCCACCGTCATCTGCTCAGCGGATCGTGTGGCTGGCAGCCTCGACGGTGGCTGGCCGGGACGGCTTGTTGAACACCGTCTGGCAGCCCGGACTCAGGCGCGCCCTGTTCCGGACCATGCAGGCCGTGATCCGGTCACGGTCCGGGATCTCGCTCAGGCAGAGCTTGAATGCGTCTCCTCGGCACAGGCGCGCCGCCTCGGCATCGTCGGCCCTGGCGGGCGTGCCGACGAAGGGCGTCGATGCGACGACGACGGCGGACAGACAGACGATTGCTTTCATGGTGCCGAGGTGCCCGATCTGGATCCTTCCGAAGGGCGGGCGTCCGATGGGCCAAGTGGCATCTGCGCTCGCCGATCCCACAACAGGATCCGGAACCTCGGGTTCCGCCCGGGGATGCCGCCCCATGCGCCCGGCACAGGCGCACCATTCGTGGGCAGGGCCAGCGGCCCGGTCTACCGGTCGCAGCGGCCGTCGATCCGGTCCTGAAGACCAATCGCGACATAGACGAAGGCGCCGAGCAGGGCGACGGCCGCGGGCGTCGCAAACAGGAGCCACGTGTAGTCGTGCGGGCTCATCGCAGCTCCTTCGCACCCAGGGGGAGGGGCGTGCCCGCCCATGGATGGACCCGAACGGCGGGAAGCGATAGCCGGCCGGGCCTCAGGCTCGGCTTCCCGGCTACCTCGTGGCGCAGCGCTTCAGGGTGAACGGCTCGCCGGCCTTGAAGCCGCGTGCGATCGACGCGATCATCGTGTCGCCGGCGACCGAGAGCGTCCATCGCGCCTTCCTGGCCGAAGGACCGCCGCTGCAGACCTCGTCGAGCTTCCATCCGAAGCTGCCGGCCGTACCGCTCCCAAGAAAAAACGCCCCCGACGTTTCTGACGAGGGCGCGAGGTGCGTTGAGGACGACCCATGCGTCAGGCCACTGGTATAATGCATGCCAGAGCGAGAGGTGCAACTCCCGAATCCCGGCCACCCAGCTTGCGATCCGCGCTGGGGCCACAACGGCTGCCTTGATCCAGATTGCAGTCGGGATGGCGTACAACACTCGGCCGATGACACGCGAGAGTGCATGACATCGCTGCTGCAGATCTCATCGACCGACACCAGTCCGATCCTGGCCCTCAACAACGCGCACGCGGCCGAGCTCTCCCTGCTCGACGAGGAAGGTCTCTCCGAGCTCGTGGCGGGGAGCTTCCACGCACGCCGGATTGGCCGCAACGACGCTTTCCTGATCGCCCTCGATGAGCGGCATCCGACCTATGCGAGCCCGAACTATCTATGGTTCCGCAGACGCTACCCGCGCTTCGTGTACGTCGACCGGGTCGTGGTCGCCGGCATTGCCCGCGGCCTCGGCTATGCGCGGCGGCTCTACGAGGATCTCTTCCGGAAGGCCCGCGAGGCCGGTCACGACCTGATCGTGTGCGAAGTCAACTCGATGCCGCCCAACCTGGGCTCGGACGCCTTCCACGCCCGGCTCGGTTTCGAGGAGGTCGGCGCAGCCACCATTCACGGCGGAGCCAAGACCGTCCGCTATCTCGCTCTTCGCCTGCCCGGCCCGCGCTGACCGCGCACGAGCCGACGGCAAGTCCATACAGACAGGCCAGTCAGGTTCGTCGACGCCCGCGCTTGCCGGCTGCCTCCAGAGGCCGCGCGGCACGCTCGAAGCCGGCCCAGGGATCCTTGCCGAGCGCCGCCAAGCGACCGGGCAGGGTGGCGACGTCGAAGCGCGATCCGGAACCGAGGGACGGGAGTTCGTCCCAGCCGACCGGCACCGAGACCGGCGCTCCCGCGCGGGCGCGGGTCGAGAAGGTCGCAACCGCGGTCGCACCACGCTGGTTGCGCAGATAGTCGATATAGATGCGGCCGTCCCTGGACTTCTTGGACACGGTCGCGACGTAGCGGTCGGGCGCGTTCTTGGCCATCTCGGAGGCGAGCCCCTTCGAGAACGCCTTCGCCTCATCCCACCCACCCTTCGGTTCGACCGGGACGACGACGTGCAGTCCCTTACCTCCGGTCGTCTTGACGAAGGCGCCGAACCCCGAGATCCGCAGACGCTCGCGGACCTCGAGCGCGCCGGCGACGAGGTCGGTCCAGCCCACGCCGTCCCCGGGATCCAGATCAAAGACCAAGCGGTCCGGCCGATCCGGGTCCGCGGCCGTCGCGCCCCAGGGATGGATCTCGAGGACGCTTGCCTGGACCAGGGCGCGCAGGCCATCCGGGTCGCCGATCACGACCGCCTTCCCGGTCCCGCCTTCGAGGACGCGGAGAAGGCGTTCGTCGATCCCGGACCAGCCGTGCTTCTGGTAGAAGCACGAGCCGAGGCCAGCCGGGCACCGGACGAGCGACAGAGGCCGGTCGATCACGTGCGGCAGGATGCGGTCGGCGATCTCGGCATAGTACCCGGCCAAGCCCTCCTTCGTCAGGCCGACGTCCGGCCAGAGCACGCGATCTGGATGCGTGAGCGTCATGGTCGACTCCGCGGTTGTCCGCTTCGGCGCCCGTGAGCGCGCCGGCGCCGCCTTCCGGACGACCTCGTCGGGCGCCACGCCGGTCCGGATGGTCTTGAACGACGCATGCCGCAGTTGACCGTCGGCGGTCCATCCGCGGAACGTCACCTCACATACGAGACGAGGCTCCACCCATCGTGCATTGCGGCGCGCCAGGGGCGGCAGTTCGGCGTCGAACGGCGGCGCTGGGATCCGCAGGGACTCCAGTTTCACCCAGAGCTCGCGCGCGACCGCGTCGCCGAACCCCGTACCTACCCGTCCCACGTGGACGAGGGTGCCATCCTGGTGTGTTCCCAGGATCAACGAGCCGACGGATTTCGGGGCCGTGCCTGAGGGCATGAAGCCCGCGACGACGAACTCCTGGGAGCCGGTGCATTTCACCTTGCGCCAGAGATCGCTTCGTCCGGAGCGGTAGGCCGCGTCGGCCCGCTTGGCGACGATGCCTTCGAGCCCGAGGCGGCAGGCATGGCGGGCCATGGCCGCACCGTCGTCGATGAGATGCTCACTGAACCGGATCCGGTCGGCGGACCCCGCATCGTCCAGGCTCTGCAGCAGCAGAGCCTTGCGCTCGGTCAGGGGGAGGGCGCGGATGTCCTTGCCGTCGATGTAGAGCAAGTCGAAGGCGTAGAAGAGCGCCGCGCCCGTGTCGCCGTCGGCGAGGGCCTGCTGAAGCGCCGCGAAGCTCGAGATGCCGCTCGCGTTATCGACGACGATCTCGCCGTCGATCAGGGCGGAGGGCAGCTTCAGCTTCTGCAGGGCCTTCGCGATCGGCTCGAACTTCGCCGTCCAGTCGAGGCCGGATCGCGTCGACAGCTTCACGGCACTTCCGTCGATGCGCGCCTGCATGCGGTAGCCGTCGTGCTTAATCTCGTACAGCCAGCCCTCTCCGGTCGGCGCCGCGTCGACGAGGATCGCCAAGGCCGGCTCGACGAAGGGCGGCAGCACGGCCTTGCGGGCGCGCGGGGACCGGGCCGAGGCGGTCTTCGTCACTCGCGTCAAGGCGACTTTCGCACGTGCCGCGTGGTCGGGTCTGATCTCGCCGCCGGCGGCGAGATCGCGGTTGGTCCGGCCCGACAGGACCGACGCATCGTGCTCGACGAGGATGTCGCCCTCGCGGCGGGCATGCTCGTCCTCGGCCTTCATCAGCAGCCACGGCTGCCTCTTCTCGCCGCCGCGACCCTTCATGCGCACGAGATGCCAACGGCCGCCGAGCCGCTCTCCGTGCAGAACGAACTCGAGGTGGCCCTTCTCGAGACCGGCGGCCGCATCGCCGACCGGTTCCCAGGAGCCGATGTCCCAGACGATCATGGTTCCGCCGCCGTACTGGCCCTTGGGGATCGCCCCTTCCCAGCGCAGGTAGTCGAGGGGGTGGTCCTCGGTGCGGACGGAGAGCCGCTTCTCGGCCGGCGATAGGCTCGGCCCGCGGGTGACGGCCCAGCTCTTGAGCACCCCGTCCATCTCCAGCCGCAGATCGTAGTGCAGGCGTCGGGCGTCGTGCTTCTGGACGACGAAGCGCGCCTTGGCGGCCTTCCGGCCACGGCGCCCACGAGGCTCGGGCGAGGCCTCGAAGTCCCGCTTCTCGCGGTACGGCTTGAGGAGCTCGGACATGACTTCCGGCAAACCGCCGCGGCCGATCGCCGGTTCCGGGATGCCGCTTCGAATGCGGGGGCAGACAAGATCTCGCAAGTTATCCACAGGACGAACTGTGCAGGAACGAGTCGAGAGCGACTCTCGTTGAGTCGCCGAATTCGTGGTCGGCATCGCATCGACTCATCGCCGGCGACGAATACTTGTGCGAATTTGGAGGCTGCGGTGGCATCGCGCGCCAATTGGAAGGGGCACCTGCGACTTTCACTCGTCTCCTGCTCCGTCGGACTATATCCGGCGATCAGCTCGTCGCGGGACCTGAAGTGCCACACGATCAACCGTGAGACCGGCAACCGCGTGAAGCAGCTGCTGGTCGACTCCGTGACCGGCGAGACCGTCGATCGCGACGATCAGGTGAAGGGCTGCGAGGTCGCCAAGGACGACCTCGTCCCCGTCGAGGACGAGGAGCTCAGCGAGATCGCGCTGGAAAGCACGCATACGATCAACATCGAGGCGTTCTGCAGGCGCGAGGAGGTCGACGAGCGCTACCTCGACAAGCCCTACTACCTCGCGGCCGAGGACAAGGTGTCGCGCGAGGCGTTCGCCGTCATCCGGGATGCGATGAGGAAGAAGGGGATGGCGGGCCTAGGCCGGATCGTCATCTACAAGCGGGAGCGCATCGTCCTGATCGAGCCCTACGGCAAAGGCCTGCTGGCGACCCTGCTGCGGTACCAGGACGAGATCCGGTCGCCCACCGCCTACTTCGAGGACATGCCGGACGGCAATCCGACCGACGAGATGCGGTCCCTGGCCGAGGAGCTGATCGCCCGGTCGACGAGGAAGTTCGATCCGTCGAAGTTCGAGGACCGCTACGAGGAGGCGCTGATCGCGCTGGTCAAGGGCAAGGCGAAGAAGCCCGAGAAGGGCAAGGGTCGATCGAAGGCGGCGGCACCGAGCTCCGGCAACGTCGTGAACCTGATGGAGGCCCTCAGGCGCAGCATCGACTCCGAGAAGGGTGGATCCTCCGCTCAGCCGGCCGCTGCCCGGAAGAAGGCGGGTTCGAAGCGGTCTCGGCTAAATTCGACCCGCGGCGCGGGCAAGGCGACGTCCTCGAAGCCGCGGAAGGCCGCGTGATGGCCGCTCGTCCGCTCCGGCCTCCGGCCCTGGTCCTCTCCCGTAGCGCCGCACGGCGGCGACGGGCGTGCCGAATGCTCGAGAGACTCGGCTACGACCCGCTCGGTTTCTCCTCCAACAAGGATGCGGAGGCGTGGCTGGAGGAGGACACGCCGGAAGCCGCGATCGTGGACGATCCCTGCGATCGCGAACTGGAAGGCCTGTTCGGCGTCCTCAAGGCGCGGAACGTCGATCTGATCGCCCTGGATGGCCCGCCGCCGCAGCCTTACAGGGCGTGAGGCTGGAATTCCGGTCACGACATGGCGACATGACCGAGTCGGGTCTTGGCGAACTGAGGCTGACCGAAGCGGGCCTTCGGTATCAGTTAGTTGACGAGAGCGGCGCCGAGATCGCAAGGGACGAGTGCCTTGTGCTTCTCGAGTATGAATTCAGCATAGTTTGCGTTGCCGGACACGCCGCAGGCGAGGCAATATCGAACCACGGCCTCGGTCGAGCGTCCGTGAAGCGATAGATACGTGTCGATGTTCTTCACGAACACGGTATCCGCAAACACCGTCCGACCTCTGGCCATGTGCTCCCTGTGCCGGGTCGCGTACCGCCAATTCTCATTGGTCAGATGCAGCACCTCGAAATCCTGTCCGCGCATGTAGGCGACGGTCTCGTCGAAGTGCGGCTCCCCCTCGTAGGCCGGCATGAAACGGAGCTCGGCCTGTACGACGGCGGCCCCGGCGATGTGCTGCCGGGCGTCGCGCAGGACCAAGCCGTCTATGCCCTCCAGATCGCTCTTGAAATAGTCGAGACCTGAGACCCCGATTTCATCGAGGGCATCCGACATGCGCTTCGCTTTGACCTTGTGAACCGCTTTGACCCGTGCCAGATCCCGGAGGCCGAACGCCTCAAGGATCTCCTGCTTGTCCTCCAGCAGTGAGGACGCGTAGATGAAGTGCTTCTCGCGGAATTCATAGTCTCCCGCGGTAGGAGCGATGACGCAGTTGATAGGCGAGTACCGACCGAACTTCGATCTGTTGGAGCCTACAGACAGAGCGTCGAGCGATATGAAGTGGATCGCGCTAGCGATCTCGGATGGGACGCGCACGATCGCCTCGCCCGAGGATCCGAAATCCGCCATGCTGAGAAAACCGTCGAGGCACGCCGTTATTGTCCGCGCATCCTTCTTGGCGTCATCACTTATCGCTTCGACACGATCGGCGAATTCCTCGACGGAAAAGCTCCGCAGAAGGGCCGAGCACGTGCCGAGGAGGTCGCTGTCGAATGGATTCTCTAGGACTATTGCCGAGATGTAGTTGACCGCCTTCGGCAGGTCGCCTTGTTGGAAGCTGACGACCGAAATTCCGATCAAGGCTCGCGGGTTTCTGTCTTCTACCTTGAGTATCGCCTCCAGAAGATTTCTGGCTTCTTGGCGCCGTCCCGCTTGGATATCGGCGTTGGCTCGATCGAGAGCTTCATCGACGAACATCTCGGCCATTCTATTGCGTTCACGCCGGAGATTGCAGGTGGCTTATGCAAGCGCGCGAAGGGTCCTTGGCGCAGTCTGGCAAGACACCGCGACAGTGACCTGAGGTATGGTCCGCCACATCTGTCTTAAGGGTTAACGCTTGTTTATGCCGGTTGGCCGCTCGAGCCGCCGGGATGGAACCGGAGGCTCTCGGTCAAGGCCGGGACATCAGCTTATGAGTGACGCGTTTCGCTCCGTTCCTTTCCGATCCGGATCGATTGAAGGCCGTCCGCATCTCTGGTCGGCCTTTTCCGAAGCAATTGTTCCGCTTTCGGCCAGCATCTGCCACCACGACGCGCCCATCTGAACGTCCAAAATGGGTGGCTTCAAGATGGTCCGCTTCGGGGATGCAAACCGGCGGAAGCGGACACCCTGAAACTGCTATCGGGACGCTAGACCTGCTGCATCCCGCCGTCGACGCACAGTTCGGCCCCCGCGACGAAGCTCGCCTCGTCGCTCAGTAGGAACAGCGTGGCCGCTGCCACCTCCTCGGGACGCGCCATGCGGCCGAGCGGGATCGGCGCGATGAGTGCGGCCCGCCCGTCCTCAGATACGCTCGCCATCATGGCGGTATCGGTCGGACCGGGGGCCACCACGTTCACGCGGATGCCGTGTGGGGCCAGTTCCGCCGTCCATGTGCGCGCGTAGGAGCGCAGCGCTGCCTTCGTCGCGGCGTAGGTCCCGTAGGGCGTCACGCCCATGACGTCGGCAATCGACCCCATCAGCACGACGGCCCCACCCCGCCCCATTGCGCCCAGAGCCGCTTGCAACCCGAAGACAGCCCCACGGACGTTGACCGCAAAGTGCCGGTCGAAATGCTCGGGCGTCCCGTCGCGCAGGGTCGCGGGTTCCGAGATGCCCGCGTTGAGGACCAGCGCGTCGATCCGGCCATGCATCTCCCGCACCGTCGCCACGACGCGGTGCAGATCCTCTTGTTGGGCTGCGTCCGCGACGAGGCCCTGCGCACCGCGCCCGATCCTCGCAGCGGCTGCGTCGACCTCGTCGGCGCGCCGCCCGGTGAAGACGACCGACGCGCCTTCGACCGCCAGCCGCTCGGCGACCGCAAGGCCGATGCCTTTCGCCCCGCCGATCACCAGCGCAACCTTGTCTTGCATGCGAGCCATCGGGGCATCCCTTCATCTGCAATGGCGCAGCAGATACACAGCGTGTATCTGCTATCAAGAACGCACTTAAGGTAGACTAGATATGGCCGACGATACCGACTTCGATGCCGCGTCCGCTTGCGCGCTCGCCAACATGGCGCAGGTCCGCCCGGTGCTGGACAAGATCGCCGACAAGTGGACGATCCTGATCCTCACGGTGCTTTGCCCGCGGCCTTCACGGTTCAACGCGATCAAACGGCGGCTCGACGGCATCACGCACAAGGCGCTGGCGGACGCGCTGAAGCGGCTGGAGCGCAATGGTTTGGTGACCCGGACGGTGCTGCCGACCGCACCCATCGGCGTCGAGTATGCGATCACCCCGCTCGGCCATTCACTACGCGAGCCCTTTGAGGCGCTCTGCGCGTGGGCACTCAACAACGGTGCGGCGATTGATGCGGCCAACCGCGAACATGACAGCATCAAAATGAAGCCGTGAAAACGCGTCCGCTTTCGGATCGCCGGATGCCGGGACCGAACATCTAGAAGTCCAAATCTCACGCTTGGTACCCATACGCACATGTCGGCTCAGGGTGGTTTGCGGACGGTCTACTTACGAGTTGGAAGGCGCTTTAGCGGACGTTGCTGCCCCTTCCGCTTGCGACCCTTTGCCGAGCCCCGGACTAAATAATCCGAATTCTTCGGAGTGTCAGAAGTCCGCGACCCATTGTCAGTATCTGAGAGAAGTGTGTAAATGGCCAACGTCTTTGCAGGCAACGCTGGCGCTCTTGGCTGAGCCTATCCAGGCGGTGCTGGTTCATACGAAAATGTGGGAGGCGGCAAAAACCTACTTGGTGCGATGCGCCTTCGCGAGTACATAATTATCGGGCTCTTTTTTATAGTCCTTGTATCGCTGAATAAAGCGATCGTGAAATTTACAGACCCGAGGGACCATTAATAGATCTGTATATCCCCATTTTCTTTGCAAAATATCCATCATAAATTGATCAATATCATCAATTTTATTTACCATTGTTGGGTTCGGCGCATAGAATAAGTCATAGATCGTATGCGTTCGGTTCATTAGCGCCAGAAAATTTCGTGGATCGATAATCTTATATTGCTCCTGTCGGGGATTGAACTCGATCACCAAAGTGCTTTCTTGCAGAATTGCAAGATTGTTTGCCACGATAAGTGCATCAATTCCTTCGACGTCGATCTTAATAATTTGATGTGAAGGACGCCTGTTTCTTTCCAAAATTTCTTTCAAAGTATAAGTATTTATAATATACGAATCTACATCACGGCCAAAACTGTCGACCATGGATAGTCCAGATGAGTCCGAGTGTCCGCGCACTTGATTAAACAGCAGTGGGCCGCCATCGAGGCTAATACCCGCGGGCACAAAATCCACAAGGTCCGCTACATTATTCAGGCGTGCGTTGAACGGTATCAATGACCCGGCAGTTGATGGGTCATAGCATTGGGCGCGGAAATCGATTTTGGATGCTTTGGCGTAACGCGCCAGACGGATAGCGATGTCTCCAGCCCAAGCACCAATGTCGTATAGAATTATTGTCGAGTAATCGCTTGCCGCTATCTCTATATAATCTTGAAAAACTTTCGCGGGCGTATTGCTTGGATTGCCGAGCATCACCTCCGGCAAACCGCTGGCAAAAACGTCATATTTCTTGTTGCTGTCCGGTATAAAATTTGAATACAGATTGTCTGCTGTTGGAACATACGCAACAATACTATCTAGGATTACGAGATCGACTCCAGATCCATGCCTTACAGATCGGAGCATGCCAACTTCAGACCGAAGTTGTTGGATTTCTTCCTTCAAGGCATCGAATTTTTCGCTCAGTTCCTGAAGATGCACGCGCTCTTGCTCTGACATGCCCCAGTTTCCTCCAGCTCACATTTTAATCGGCGTGTGCTTTTCGTCGATCTATACCGTCGCTTGGGCAAATTTGGTTAACAGCCTACTATATGGTGGCTTTGGCGGATAGCGAGGAGGTCTGGTCCAGAACGGCGTTGGCGGGCTCGCGGTGTCCGCACGGCCTATGTCGTCCGCAGTCGGATGTCTTCTTCCAGACAGCAGCCGCCATCTTGCTGACCATCAAGAGCCGAATTTGCCTGTCCGGCGGCGAACGACCGCTTCTGGGAAGCGCTCACTGCCGCCTGTACAGCTGAGTTGGGTCGGCAGCGGAAGGGCTGTTAGGAGTGGAATGCTGCCGGTCTGCTTCTGCGCCACGCGGGCACTCGAGCGGACATGTCCTCGACGATTCAGACGGTCAGAGGCCGGAAGTCAGTTTTGTAAGCCAATCGCGCGAGTCTTTGACTAGGACAGTCTCCATAGACCTGTAGAGAGGCAGAAGACCTCCGCCAAGTCCAACCAGACCGCATGCGCCGAGCCCAGCCGCACTCGTGACGCCGGCTCCCACTCGAAGCCTCTAAGCCAAATGATTATCAGTCCTGTGCCAATTTACGGCTTGCGCTGTGGATCGCGATCGAAAATCTTGCTTTGAATACGCGCCTACGGAGCTTTCGATGCGAGCCGCAAGTTGTTACATAGGGAAATATCTAGGTTCATTTTTGCTATATGCCGCCGGATCCAGCGTCGTTTTCGCGGATATGAGGGTGAATCGTTCCGTCGACGGCAAAATCGTCTCGATGTCTAACCTGTCGCCGGCGAAGGACTGTTCTCCGATGGTCTCGCGCGGCCGCATCAGCGATCTAACATTCGAGCAGGGAACGGTACGCGGATTCACACTTAGCCAAAAAGGCGGCGGGCAGTACATCAACGTACCCGCTTTGTACTATTTTCCCGATTCACACCAGAAAGCGATCGCCCGCGATGGATATTCCACATTGATCCGGGACGGCCGCATCGTGACGATCAAGGCTCTGTTCTGCGGCGCAGCGGGAAAAATCGTGAAAATGGACGCGATCTCAACAAAGTAGGGACCATATCATGTCAACCAGATCGGGTGCGGTTGCCCTCCTATTCATGCTGTATTGCGTCCAGGTTGCGAACTCGGGGTGGAAGCCGGCAAAAGGAACTCCGTATCCTGCGTTCACCTCCTGCGTCTCCTCCAATCTGTGCATATTCGTCTCGTGCCGGCGCGGTGGCGAAAGGTCCTTCGAGATCTACTCCGTCGAGAACGGTCTAAGCGCTGGAGATACGCTATCCCTCTCCGCTGCCGGACGCCAGATCAAGCTGACCGTACCGCCGAGGACCAACAACGAGCTCTACAGCTGGCCGTTGCGACCGGACATAGATGAATTACTGAGCTCGGGCAGTAAAGCGGCCATCGTCTTCGACGAACGCACCAAGTGGCCCGTAAGGACTGACGGCTATGCATCGGCGAAGTCAAGCTTGTCGCGTCAATGCAAAGGCTGACTCCGGGCTGTTTGGGACGAATATCGGGAGACGTACGATTTTTATGGGAAGACTGACTTTCGTGATCCTGATGGGATCGCTCTTTGCAGCGCCGGCTATGGCGGAATCAAGAGCGGCGGCCTACTTGGCAAAGCAGGAGATCAATGACGGGTGCGATGGTCGTCAAGGGCGCATCGATCCCGCCGGCCTGATCGAGCGGGATCTCGATGGCGACGGCATGCCCGACCTGATTATATCCCACGAGGCGATCCGATGTGCCGGTAAAATGTCACGGAGCAGTCATTGCGGCATGCAGGTTTGCTCCGTACTGTTCTATCTGCGTCGCGGATCATTGCTTCAGAAGGACCACGATATGCTGGGTGCCAACGTCAAGGTAGGCCGCGAGCGCATCCCGAAGGTTCATATGGATGCCCATGGCGGAGGTGGAGGCTACATTCGTTGGAATGGGAAGTTCTTTGATTGAGAACTAATGTCTCGCGACGACGTCCAACATTCATAGATAGCCGCGGTCGGAGCCATCACAAATCATGATATCTCCAGCATTCGGCCGATGCGGTTACAGCCGGTCGATCGGCGAGATGCGCCTGGAGGCGGCGTTCGATCGGATCGCTTCCCGGCCGAGGTTCTCCGCACCGACAGCCAGGATCCGGGACGATCCGACGACCGACGTCGGTCGCCGATCAAGCTATCCCCCAAGCTGTCCCGACATGCGTGGCCCGCGATCTGGTGGCCGTGCACCGCAACGTCGGGCATGATGCCCTGCACATGATCGGCGGACCTGGGGAGGTCACATGCGGTTCCTGGTGGCGACGATTGTTCTGATCGGACTGTGCGGTCAGGCGAATGCCCAGGGCAAATCGAAGAAGCCGCAGCCTCAGCAGCCGTCGACCCGCTACCTCAGCTTTTCGGAAGGGTCCCTGGACGGTTCGGCGACGTATCTGATCGACGGCGTCCTGAAGTTGACCTTGCAGGGCAGCCAGATCACCGACGCGAGCATCGACGTCTGCTACCCGACAAGCACGCTGTCGCGGCGCGTCGACCGTCTGGTGATCCCGCTGCAGGCCGACGGCGCGAAGTTCTCCGGAGCCGGAGCAAGCTCGGCGGGGGATCGGGTCGCCGTGTCGATCAAGCGGAGCGGCTCGAAGGACGACCAGCAGCTGAACGGCTCTCTGAAGCTTCCGGACCATAGCGTCGCCATCGCAGCCACCGGCCTGACGTTCTCGGAGGAGGATCCGACCGCGCTGCCCTCCGGTTCGACGGCAGAGGACGAGCCTGAAGACGTGAGCGACAAGCCCGTACCCGATCCCGGGACCCTCTCGGTGACGACCAAGCTTCCGAACGTCGTCGATCTGGTGAAGCTAGTCCGCACTGAAGGTGCCCGGATGGATCCCGCCGGTCTGGTCCCGAATTGCGCCGACCTGAGAGGCGGCACCTCGTCGATCTCGATCGACGTCGATCCGGAGAGAGCTCCCGCGCTCCTCGAGAAGGTGAAGAAGCTCCCGGGCGTTGAGACTGCGGAATACGGGCAGGTCGCTGACAAGTCCCAGCTCGTCAAGCTCAAGGTGAAGCCGGGCGACACCGATCTGATCGCCGCCCTCGGTCGCGCATTGCCGAAGGCCATCACCGATGCGACGATCGTCTCGTCGGGCAAGGACGCCGGGCGAGGCGAGATCCAGATGGCCCTCACCCGCAAGGTGTCCTACCTGGACCCGATGGGAGCTCAGGAAGCGATCTCGCTCCGGGCTACCGCGTGGCAGGATCCTCAGGACAAGTCCGTCTCTTACCTCCAGCTCCGGGGTGTCGATGCGAGACTTGTCGATACCGGCAAGGAGAAGGTCTTCTCGGTAGGGCCCGCCGAGTCCGAGGGGGAGGACGCCGTCGTCGCCTCCGATCTCGACACGGCGGCAGCACAGCAGGCGATAGCTGCGGCATTGGCTTCTGATCTGCACGGGCAGATCTGGGTCGAAGATGCGTGGGTGTCGAAATAGCAGGTCGCCCGCACGCCTGGATGCCGACGACGGGCGAGTGCTGGAGGCGGCCGCACACTCGAAACGCCGCCCGCACCGTGGAGCGCGATCGGTACCTGCCGAACGGGAGTCCCGGCCGCATGGTCGACGAGGAGGCCGACTTGGAGAGTAACACGATCGGATGATGCGTCGGAGGCTATGCCGGCCGAATGCGAGGGGCCACGTAAACGATCGGCGGGCGACGACATGCATCCGCCGATCGTAAGGCTAGCTAGGAACGCTCGAAGGTCCGTCGATGCTCTACCACGCGGCCTGAAGGCCTACGGTGAACACCTGGGCGGTGGCGCCCGGGTGGACGTCGCCGGTATAGCTCACCGACAGCCGCACGCCCGCGGCGACCGCCCCCGTCAGGCTCACCCCCAGAACCGCGCCGTCCCGGCCCAGCGCGCTCGTCCGGCCCGCGAACCCCGCCCCGAACAGGCTCGAGCGGATCACCGCCGCGGTGTCGGCCAGCTCGTGCGCCCAGTACGCCCGGCCCTCCAGGCGCAGGTCCGGAATGCCCGCCAACGCCCAGCTCGTCACCCGCCCGCCGACCAGGCTGCGCGCCGCGTCGAGGTCGGCCACCGCGAAGCCCTGCCCGCCGAAGCCCTGCCCGACCAGACCGCCCCGCTCGGACACACGGCCCCGCGTCAGCCGGTCGTAGCTGAAGCCCACCTCCGGCACGACCTCGACCGGCAGGCCGGTCGCCAGCGCGTAGCCGGCAAAGCCCGACACCCCGCCGTTCCAGCCCGACGACAGCCCGGAGGCCTGCGACACCGCCGCGCCCAGCGCCACCGTCCGGTCCACCCGCCCGTCCGCGTACGACAC
>NZ_FOMM01000054.1:0-9243 GCF_900112625.1 Methylobacterium sp. 13MFTsu3.1M2 | reverse complement strand
TACGCGGCGGAGTGCGCGCTGGACCGGGGCGAGCCGGCCCGGATCAGCCTGACGCCCGCCACCTGGGCGACGATCGTGTCGGTGAACCGGCGGGTCAACAAGGCGATCGAGCCGATGACCGACCAGGACCACCTGCACGTGGCCGACCGCTGGGACCTGGCCGAGGACGGCATCGGCGACTGCGAGGACTTCCAGCTGCTCAAGCGCCACATGCTGGCCGAGGCCGGCCTGCCGCGGCGGGCGATGCGCATGACCGTGGTGATCGACGAGAAGGGCGAGGGCCACGCCGTGCTGACCCTGATCACCGACCGCGGCGACCTGGTGCTCGACAACAAGACCAGCGCGATCCTGCCCTGGCACAAGACCGGCTACGTGTTCATCAAGCGCGAGAGCCAGGACGCCGTCGCCTGGGTCTCCCTCGGCGGCGTCACCTCCCCGGTCACCACCGCAAACCGGTGACGCGGCCTCAGGCCGCCCGGCTCAGCGACGGCTGGGCGAGGCTCGCCACGTAGGACTCCACCCGGCCGATGAAGGCCGCGAGATGCGGGGCGACGCCCCGGAGACTGGCGAGATCCCGGACCAGGATGTCCCGCGACAGCGCCCTGTCGCCCTCGCTCGGCGCGTCGGCGAGGTAGGAATCGACCGCGTGCTCCGCGATATTGATCGCGCCGGCCCGACCATCTTCGGCGAGCGCTCTGATCACCTGCTGGATGGCGGGCTGCATGGCGGGTCCTTTCCTGGGGTGCGGCCCCGTCGGCGACGGGCTGGCCGGCTTCACGCGTCTCGATCGAGCCCGCCGCGAATCCCCCGTGCGAGCCGTGCTGAGAAGCCGGCAAAGCTGACCTGAATCAAGGCCTTCCGAGAAGGCGCAGAGCGGCTATTCACTCAGTGCATACGGTTTCGGCCAGCCCCGCGGATGCAACACTCTCTTAAATCGGAACCGATACGGCTGCCCGCGCGTTAGCTGCCTCGCCCTGACCCATTGTGCGTCGCACGTGGCCGTGTCACCCTTCCGTCATCATCGGGCGGCGGGGGCTTGAACCATGCGGCACGCGGATGGCGGTATCTCGTGTCAGGTCTTCGGCCCGCTCCGTTGGCGCGGGTGGACGCACGCGGCGTGCCGCGCGCGGCAGGCGGCGAGTTTCGCCCTGCTCGGCACGATCCTCGCGATGGGCGGCGCCACGACTCACGCCCACGCGCGGCTGGTCCTGCCGGATCAGGTGACCGCCGCCGAACCGACCGGGCCGGTGCGGGCGATCGCGGGCTGGACGGATTTCTGCGCCCGCACGCCTCAGGAATGCACGGTCGACACGGCCGAGCCGGCCGAGATTTCCCTGACCGTGGCGGTGTGGCGGACCCTGCAGAGCGTCAACCGCCGCGTGAACGCGCGCATCCGGCCGATCACCGATCAGGCGCACTGGGGCGTCGTCGACCGCTGGGACTTCCCCGATGACGGGTTCGGCGATTGCGAGGATTACCAACTGCTGAAGCGGCGGATGCTGGTGGAGCGCGGCCTGCCGCGGCGCGCCCTGCTGATGACCGTGGTGATCGACGAGACCAACGAGGGCCACGCGGTGCTGACGGTCCGGACCGACCGCGGCGACTTCATCCTCGACAACAAGACCGACGCGATCCGCTCCTGGCGCCGCACCGGCTACAACTTCATCAAGCGGGCCGGCCAGGACGGCGCGGCGTGGGTGTCCCTGGAGGGCAAGGACGGGACCGCGCAGGTGGCCACCGCCGAGCCCTGAACCCGGTCAGGCGCCGACCAGCATCGCGGCGAGGTCGAGGGCGACGCGGCCGGAGAGCAGGCTCCAGCCGCACGCGATGACCGTCGCCAGCATCACGAACGGGATCGGGCGCCCTTCGATCCGCCGGCCGCGCACCGTGTTGCGCAGGATGATGAACGGCGCCGAGAAGGCCAGCATCGGCAGGGCAGCGACCGCCGGCAGACCACCGCGCTCCAGCAGGCTGAAGCTCGCCCGCCGCGCCGCGAACAGCTCGAAGGCGCTGGCGATCAGGCCAGACAGCGCCAGTCCGATGCAGAGGGTCCGGATCGACTCGAGGGCGACGGGCGTGAGGACCATTATTCGCGCTCCTGATACAGGTTGCGCGCACTGTACTCACGCCGTTTACCCGTTGTTAAGCACGAGTCTTTGTTAGCGTTAATCCGTGCACAGGTGCGGCCGGCGGGACCCGATCCGAGACGCGGGTCCGGCCGGAGCGCGGGGCCTCAGGCCTCTTCCTCGAGATCGATGTCGAGGATCGCCATCCGGAAGACGAAGGAATCGTCGCCGTCCTCCTTGTCGTCGGCGATCACGCCGATCGACTCCTCGCCGATGAACACCTCGGCGGAGTCGCCGGTCTTCATCGCGGTGAGGCGGATATTGTTGTTCGCGAACTTGCGGCGCAGATAGTCCTGAAGCTTCGCGGTCTCGGCTTTGGTCACGCTGGTCGATCTCCCCTGGCGGCGCTGGCGCCGCGGATGGGCCGAGGGCTTGCCACGCCGCGGGCGGAGCGGCAAGCGCGACGGCCCCGGGTCAGATCCCGTCGCCCAGGTGGATGAACTGATCGAGGGCGACGAGCTGGTCCATCGCCCGGGCCGGATCGTCGCAGCCGGCGGTGCCGACCACGCGCGCCGGCACGCCGACGACCGTCGTGTTCGGCGGTACCGGCCGCAGCACCACCGAGCCCGCCGCCACTCGGGCGCAGGCCCCGACCTCGATGTTGCCCAGGATCTTGGCGCCGGCGCCGATCATCACGCCGCGGCGGATCTTGGGGTGGCGGTCGCCGCGCTGTTTGCCGGTGCCGCCCAGGGTCACGGCGTGGAGGATCGACACGTCGTCCTCGATCACCGCGGTCGACCCGACCACGAGGCCGGTGGCGTGGTCGAGGAAGACGCCCCGCCCGATCCGCGCCGCCGGATGGATGTCGCACTGGAACACCTCCGAGACCCGGCTCTGGAGGTAGAGGGCGAGGTCGCGCCGACCGCGGTTCCAGACATGGTGGGCGAGGCGGTAGGCCTGCAGGGCGTGGAAGCCCTTGAAGTACAGGACCGGTTCGAGGGCCCGGAGCGTCGCCGGATCCCGGTCGATCACCGCGCCGATATCGGCGCGGAACGCCTGGCCGATTCCGGGATCGACCGTGATCGCCTCGTGGAAGGCGTGGGCGACGAGTTCGGCCGGGAGCGACGGGTGCCCGAGCCGCGCCGCGACCCGGTGGGAGACCGCGCCTTCCAGCGTGGTGTGGTTCAGGATGGTGGCGACGATGAAGGAGGCGAGCTGCGGCTCGGTCCGCAGGACATCCTCCGCCTCGTCCCGCAACCGCGACCAGACCGGGTCGACGACCGCGAGGTCATGCGATGGGTGAGTGAAGGCAGGACTGGCGCTCATAGTCGGATGCTCATGTCCGGGACTTCGCAGGGTCTGCCGGTCGCGCGTGGGGCGGGGCCGGTCCAGCGCCCGCTCGGGCGGGGTGGTTGTCCCGCCCGGAGAGACGGCAGCGGCGGCGACGGACCGCGGGTACTGCCCTAGCGTGGTGCGCTGCACCGCGGCGATCAAGGGCCGGCGCGGCCCGGGGGTCGCATCGGTCGCATGGCTGTCAGCGAACGCGGGCGGGTCAGTCCGCCAGCGGCACGCCCTGCCCGAACCGCGCCTCGATCGCCGCCGTCAGGCGGTCCAGCATCGTCTGGACAGGGATGTTGGAGGTATCCACCGTCGCCGGGGCCCGGGCGTAGAGCGGCTCGCGGCTCGCCAGCACGGCGCGCAGCTCCTGCATCGCGGAGGCGTGGTCGCCCGTCGTGGCGAGGTGTCCCTGCTCGCGGACGCGGCTCATATGCTCCTCCGGCCGGGCGCGCAGCCAGATGGTGTAGAACGCCTGGAGGAGCAAATCGTAGGTCAGCGGTTCCGCGACGATGCCGCCGCTCGTCGCGAGGATCAGCGGACCGGGATGCTCGGTCAGGCGCCGCAAGGCCGCCTGCTCGAGCCGGCGGTAGCCTTCCTGGCCGTAGATCGCGAAGATCTCCTGGACCGAGAGGGCGTTCTCCCGCTCGATCTCGGCGTTGAGCTCCACGAAGGTCCAGCCGAGGCGCTCGGCCGCGAGCTTGCCGAGGGTCGACTTGCCGGCGCCGCGCAGTCCGGTCAGCGCCACGCGCGGCCGGTTGCTCGATTCGGGCCGGCTGCCGCCGGACAGGGCCTCCTTGGCGGCGACGATCTGGGCCGGGCTCGCCTGGGCGAGGAGGTCGCGCACCACGGGCCAGTCGGGCAGCGCGTCGTTGCCGGTGATCAGGTCGTCCAGCCGCACACCCATGGCGTTCGCCACCCGCCGCAGCAGGATGATCGAGACGTTGCCCTGGCCGCCCTCCAGCTGCGCGATGTAGCGCTCGGATAGGCCCGAGGTCTGCGACAGAACCTTGCGCGACAGCCCGCGCACGGTGCGCGCGTGCCTGACGCGTCGCCCGAGGTCCGTGAGAAAGAGAGATTCCTGTTCCACGCCGGTCATGGCGCCGTCCGCTTTCCTGCCAGCTCGAAAGCAGAGTCCTTGCCCTGCATGCCTGCCGCTTCGAGATCCATCGCGCTTTGGCGTTCCGCCAGACAGGAAGCTGCCTGAGAACGTGCGCGTGTAGACCGGCGTTTCCTGCCCTGAGATCCGTCGTGCGCCACCCGCGTACGGCCGCTGTCTCGCGGCGCCGGTCCGTACCGTAACGATCCAACCACGTTGCTGGCGTGGCGCCTATGTGTTGCGGATCGACCCGATGGTCAAGCCTTGGGCATGATCCTTGTGTGGGCAGAAGGGCCGGCCGGGCGGGCGATCGGCGGTCTGCGCCCGCGCCGGAGCGGGCGCGCTACTCGACCGGCAGGGCCGTGGCCTCGCGCACCGGCGCGGCGACCGCCGCGGCGGCCGGAGCGCGCCGCGGCGTCGCGGCGGCGAGCATCTGGAGCGACGGACGGCGCGGCGGCAGCGGCACCTCGACCGCCTCGACCGCCGCCTCGGTGGCCGGTGCCGAAGCGGCCGCGGGGGTCATCGGGGTGGCGGCCGCCGCGGGCTGCGGCGAGAGCCGGAGTTCCGCCATCTGCGCCGGCGAGGCCTCCGCGCTCCCGAGGGCGGTGGGTCGGCGCGGCGGCAGCGGCACCTCCACGGAGGGAACCGAGGCGGCCTGCGGGGCGGCCGGGGTCGCGCCTGCGGCCGGGTCGATGGAGAGGCTGGCGAGTTCGACCGCGGCGCCGGCCAGGGCGGCGGGCCGGCGCGGCGGCAGCGGCACCTCGACGGTCTCGGTCGGAACCTCCGCCACGGCGGCGGCCGTCGGCGCGTAGGCCAGGGCGGCGGCCGCGGGGTTGGGTTTGGAGTCGGCGACGCCGCCGCCGAACAGGCTCGCGAGGGCGCTGGCCGACGCCGCCACGGGGGCGACCACCGAGGCGACCTCGGTGGAGATGCCCTGGCGCTTGGCGGCGTAGTAGTAGCCGCGGTTGTAGTACTGGTAGGCCTGGGCGACGTTGCCCTTGGCCGTGCGGTAGGCGCCCGCCAGATAGGCCACGCCGTAGCGCAGGTTGGTCTCCGGATCGTACAGGCCGGCGGCGTCGCCGGTGTAGCCCATGCCGCGCGCGGTCGCGTGCTTGATCTGCATGAGACCCAGGGCGCTGCCGCCCTTCGCCCGCGGATTGTAGTTGCTCTCGCGCTTGACCACGGCGTGCACGAAGCTCGCCGGAACGCCGTTCGCCTTCGCCTGCTGCTCGATCAACGCGTCGATATTGTCGCGCGCGCCCTGCCCGAAGGCGGCGGCGGGCGCGACCGCGAGGACGGCGGCCAGGATGAGGCGATGCATTCCGAGACCCGGTGCTGCTTGTTCTGTAGTCAAGCTAGGTCACGGGGAAATGAGGCCGGAAAGCGGCCCCCGTTCGGCAGCCTGTGGGCGGCCGGGGCGACGGGCGTGCTTGTGATCCGCGCGCCACAGGGCGGCGCGCGGACGCGGTCGGCCGGTCTGGGGAGCCGGTCAGGGAAGGATGAAGCGCTCGACCGCGCGGGCGAACCCGTCGGCGTCGTTGCTGTCCGTGACCGCGCTGGCGGCCGCCTGGACGCTCGCCTCGGCATTGCCCATCGCCACGGAGTAGCCGCTCTGTGCGAACATCGGGCGATCGTTCCCGGCATCGCCGAACGTGGCGATCCGCTCGCGCGGGATGGCGAGATGCGCGCTCATCCAGGCGACGAAGCGACCCTTGTCGAGATCGGGCGGGGTCACGTCGAGATAGTACTTCTGCGAGCGGTGGACGGTGGCCCGGCCGGCCAGCGCCGCCGCGATTCGCGTCTCGCAGGCCTCGAGATGGGCGTGGTCGCGGCTGACGCCGACGATCTTGGCGGCCGTACCCATGAGCGTTCCGAGATCCGGCACGACCCGGGGCTCCGCGTCGATCGTGCGGCGCTCCAGGTCGGTGTAGGGACCGTCCGGGTCGCGCAGGCACCACGCGCCGTCGGCGAAGACCCAGACGTCCAGCCCCTCGGCCAGGAGCCGGTCGAGGGCCGCCCGGGCCGCCGGCTCCGGGATGGTCCGCTCCTCGATGATCGACAGGTCCGGCCGGACGACGCTCGCGCCGTTGAAGGCCCCCATCGGCAGGTCGAGGCCGAGCTCCGCCACAAGGCTCCGCAGCCCGATCGGCGGCCGCGCCGAGGCGATGCTGAAGCCGATCCCGGCCGCGCGCAGGCGGCGGACGGCCACCACCGTCGCCGCCGTCAGGCGCTTGTCCCCGGTGACCAGGGTGCCGTCGACGTCCGAGATCACCAGGGCAATCCCCGCGGCCTTGCCGGTACCTGCTGTCATCGCGTCACTCCCCACCCGGATCCCGGCGCGCAGCGGTGGCGAGTTCCGCCACGACCCGGTCGGCAATCGCCTCGGGCGGCTCGAGGATCCCGACGGTAATCGGGTGCTCGTCGGGGCCCGGGACCTCGAGGGTGGCGAACTGGCTGTCCAGGAGATGCGGCGACATGAAGTGACCCTGGCGCTCCGCGAGGCGCCGCGCGATCAGGGCCTTGTCGCCGTCGAGGTAGACGATGCGGACCCGCCGGCTGCCCCGGGTGAGGACGTCCCGGTACGCGCGCCGGAGCGCCGAGCAGACCACCACGCCGGACTCGCCGGCGTCGAGGCGCTGCTGGATCCAGGTCGCGATCCGGGCGAGCCACGGCGCGCGGTCCGCGTCGTCGAGGGCGTGGCCCGCGTGCATCTTCGCCACGTGCTCCGGCGCGTGGAAGCTGTCGCCGTCCACGAAGATCCAGCCGAGCTTCTCGGCGATCAGCGCCGCCACGGTGCTCTTCCCGGACCCCGAGACGCCCATGACCACGAGCACCTGAGCGGCCGTCCCGGCATCGAATGGCGGGTCTGATTGGGACGTCATCCGGACCACCGTGGCTCCGAGGCGCGCCGGGGCGCCGCGCGTCACGATCATGCGGAGCGCGCGCGCGGAAGGGAAGATCGCCGCGCCCGACGTTGCCGCCGTGTCGGCAGGAACCGTCGCGCCGCGGGCCGCGTTGACGACCCAGAACGCGAACATTTAGGGAACATGAGTCGCATGGCTACCACCACCGCGAAGGCGACGTCGAAGGCCGATCGGGATTCTGGAGGGCGCCAGGATGCGCGCCAGAACGCGCCGGAGAACCCCAAGACCGACCCGAAGGACGTGTCGAACCAGATCAAGGATCCGGACCAGTGGACCACCGGCGGCGAGCCGATGACCGGCGCGCAGGCCTCCTACCTGAAGACGCTCTCCGAGGAGGCGAAGGAGCCGAAGGCGTTCGATCCCGACCTCGACAAGGCCGAGGCCTCCAAGCGGATCGACGACCTGCGCCACAAGGCCGGCCACGCCTGAGCCGTCGCGGGCGCGCCCTCGCCGGGCGCGCCCGCCGCGCGGGGCGGTGCATATCCCGCCCGGAATCAGCCCGATGCCCTGTTTCGGACACTTCGTTAAGCCGGCGGCAAGCGCGGGCCGGTAACAGCCTTCCGAGCGCGTGAGGCCACGCGGACGGCGGGACGGGAAGGCGCGTTCGACCATGGATGAGCCGGGCGGCGACGGGGCGGGGCGGCGCGCGGTGCGATCCCGGGCGGCGGCCGCCCTGACGGATCGGATCCCTGTCGCGACCGCGCGCTTCGCCCGCGACGTCCGCGGATCCACCGCGACCGAGTATGCCCTGCTCGGGGGCCTGATCTTCCTCGTCGCGGTCGGCAGCATCCGCTACTACGTGTCCCGCGTCAGCGCCGTCTACGGCGACATCACCGCGGCGGTGACACAGGGTCAGTGAGCGGATCGCGCCGGGGCCGTGCGGCCCTGGAGTCGATGGGCCGACTCGTTACCGTCGACAGCGCTCGGATTTGTGTCCCGATATTTCAGCAGCGCGCGCTGCGCCCGGCATTCGTCGTCCCTGTGCCCCGAAAAAGCTGTGCTTAACGAGGATGACTTAGCAGTCTCGGTCGTGGCGGGCGGAGTGTGGCTCACCCGCTACGGACACCTGGGCCGCTATGGGCTAGGCACGGGCTCGGCAATACCGATGGGCAACATCTGGATGCGCAAACTTCCCCTCGTCCTGCTCGCCGTCACGGCGATGTCGGGCTGCACGTACCTGCCCGCGGCGGGTCCGACGGCGAGCGCGATCCAGGCCGGGGCCGAGGTCGCCACGGCCGACGGCGGGATCCTTGCCCGCTACGAGATCATCGACGTCACCCCCTCCGTGGTCGAGGCCCTGCGCGGCCGCCCCCTCGACAGCCTGCTCGCCTCCTTCGGCGACCATCGCCCCTCCTCCGAGCCGGTCATCGGCATCGGCGACATGGTCTCGGTCTCCGTCTGGGAGGCCGGGTCCGGCGGCCTGTTCTCCGGGCCGCTGGTCGCCGACCGCTTCTCCGCCGGATCCAAGTCCGCCCTCATCCCCGAGCAGCCCGTCGGGCGCGACGGCGCCATCTCGGTGCCCTATGCCGGCCGCATCAAGGTCGCCGGCCGCCGCACCCAGGACGTCCAGGCGCTCATCGAGAACGAGCTCGCCGGCAAGGCCATCCAGCCCCAGGTGCTGGTCTCGGTCACCCGCCCGATCTCCCAGGCCGTCACCGTCACCGGCGAGGGCGCCGCCGGCGCTCGCCTGCCGCTCTCAGGCCACGGCGACCGCATCCTCGACGTCATCGCCGCCGCCGGCGGCAACCGCGCGCCGGTCAACGAGACCTTCGTGCGGCTCTCGCGCGGGCCGGTGACCGCGACCGTGCCGCTGACCACG
>NZ_FOMM01000013.1:0-225160 GCF_900112625.1 Methylobacterium sp. 13MFTsu3.1M2 | reverse complement strand
GTCGATCATCTGCAGGTCGCCGTCGTAAGCCTTTGACACCGCGTCCAGAAGCCGATCCCAGATGCCACGCTTGCGCCAGCGCCGAAAACGGTTGCCGCAGGTCGTATGTGGGCCGTAGCGCGCCGGGATGTCAGCCCAGGGCGCGCCCGTGCGCAGCCGCCAGAAGATCCCGTTGAGCACCCGCCGGTCATCCACGCGCTCCTTGCCGCGCACGTCCGTCGGCAACAACGGCTCGATCACCGCCCACTCCGCATCCGTCAGATCAAACCGCGCCATCAAGGCCCTCCTGCTCCGAGGGCTAACGACGCCGCGGTTCAACCGTGCCAGCCGTTATGGGTTCGCGACCTAGACCGGCCGCACCAGCCGGTCGAGCCGCATCCGGGTGATCGCGCCGATCTCCTCCAGGGCCGTCGCCTCCTCGTCCGCGACCGCACGCGCGAGGCGCTCCTCGAACAGCGCGCGGATCTCGCGCAGGTCCCGGCCGCGCACGGCGACGATGAACGGGAAGCCGAACCGGTGCCGGTAGGCGGCGTTCAGCCGGTCGAAGGCCGCGGCGTCCGCCTCCGTCAGCCGGTCGAGGCCGGCGCTGCCCTGCTCCTGCGCGGAATCGGCGGTCATCGCCCGGGCCCGGGCTTCCGGGCCGGCGAGTTCGGGATGGCCGTTGAGGAAGGCCAGGCGCACGTCCGGCGGCGCCGCGCGCACGGCCGCCATCATCGCCCCGTGGAGAGCGTCGAGGTCGGCGAAGGGCGCCGCGCCGTGGGCGGCTCGGGCGACCCAGGGCGCGTGCTCGAAGACGCCGCCGAGATACGCCACGAAGGCGTCGCACTCGAGGGCGTTGAGGCGGTCGAGGTCGATCATGCCACTCAGCTTCCGCGGTAGGTGGTGAAGCTCGACGGGGCGCACAGCATCGGCACGTGGTAGTGCTGCTTGGCGTCGGAGACGGCGAACCGCACGACCGGGTTGTCGATGAAGATGTCGGCCTCCGCGGTGCCGGCGCGGCCCTGGAAATAAGGGTCGACGAAGAATTCCAGCTGGTACTGGCCGGTCTCGGCCTTGTCGGCCGGGAGGATCGGCGCGTCGGTCCGGCCGTCGGCGTTGGTGACGACGCTCTTCACGAGCCGCCACTGGCCGTTCTCGAGGACGGAGAAGTCGATCCGGACCCCCGCGACGGGGCGACCGCGATCGGTATCGAGGACGTGTGTGGTGATGCCCGCCATGCCGGGTCTCCTTGTCGCGTCGGGGATCGGACGGGTCAGCTGCCGCGGTAGTAGGAATAGCCCCAGGGCGTGAACAGCACCGGCAGGTGGTGGCGCTGGCTCGCGTCGCGGATCCGGAACCGGATCGGCACGAGGCCGAGGAAGTTCGGGGTCGGGAGCTTCACGCCCAGGTTCGCGAAATACGCCTCGAGGTGCAGCACCAGCTCGTAGCGGCCCGCCTTGAAGGCCTCGTCGACCAGGAGCGGCTCGGCGGTCCGGCCGTTCGGCGCGGTGGTGACCGTCCGGATCGGCCGGTAGCCGGTGCCGTCGTGCATCGCGAGGTCGCAGACCATCCCGGCGCCGGGCGTGCCGTGGAAATTGTCGATGGCGTGCAGGGTCAGCCGCGGCGAGAGGCCGGCCTGCGACACGGGCGCGGTGTTCAGCGTGCCGGGCTTGGTCGGGGAACCGGCCGGAGCATTGGCCGGAGCCGCCGCCGGAGCGGCCGTGCCCTGGGCCAGCGCCGGGCCCGCGGAGACCGCGGCCGCGGCGCCGAGCCCCGTCGCGACGAGGCCGCGCCGCGTCAGAGCGTGTCGTTCGGGTCCGTGTTCCAAGAAAGCCTCCCTCTCGTGCTGCGGTTCACGCCGGCTCGTGCGCCGCGCGGGCCCGGGCGCGCCGACCCATCTCCGGCGTCGCCGGCGGGACGAAGGCCAGGATCAGGACGAGCGCCGCGGCCTCGACGGCGGCGACCAGCCAGAGGCCGGTCGCGACCGAGCCGGTCTGCTCGCGCAGGTAACCCATCGCCGCCGGCGCTCCGAAGCCCGCGAGATTGGCCACCGAGTTGATGAGCGCGATGCCGGCCGCGGCCGCCGACCCGGCGAGGAAGCGGCCGGGGATCTGCCAGAAGACCGGGATCGCGCTCATCGTGCCGACGATCGCCACCCCGAGCATGAGCAGCGCGAGGACCGGCGCGCCCGCGATAAAGACGCCGGTGAGCGCGATGGCCAGTGCCCCGACGAAGGCCGGGACCCCGCAATGCAGCCGCGCCTCGCCGGTCCGGTCCGAGTGGCGGCCGTTCAGGATCATCCCGGCGCCGCCGCAGAGATAGGCCGCCGACATGATCCAGCCGACCGTCAGCGGGTCGGTGAAGCCGGCGTCGCGCACCACGCTCGGGCCGAAGAAGGTCAGGGCCGAGTTCGCCGTGACGATGCAGAAGAAGATCGCGATGCACTGCCAGACGCGCGCGTCCTTCAGCGAGGCGAGGATGCGGTGCTCGCGGTGGCCGAGGGCCGCGGCGTCGCGCGCGAGGTCGGCCTCGACCAGCGCCTTCTGCTCCGCCGTCAGCCAGCCGGCCTTGGCGGGCCGGTCCGTGAGGTAGAACAGCGTGACGATCCCGGCCAGGATCGACGGGATGCCCTCGAGCAGAAACACCCACTGCCAGCCGGACCAGCCGTTGACGCCGTGCATCCCCGACATGATCGCGCCCGCGAGCGGCCCCCCGATGACGCCGGCCAGCGCCGAGGCGGACATGAACAGCCCGAACACCTTCGCCCGGCGCTCGCTCGGATACCAGTAGGTCAGGTACAGGATGACGCCGGGATAGAATCCGGCCTCGAAGACGCCGAGCAGGAAGCGCAGGACGTAGAAGAACGCCGGCGTGGTGACGAACATCATCGCCACGCAGCAGAGCCCCCACAGCAGGGTGATCCGCGCGATCGTCTTGCGGGCGCCGATATGCTCCAGCAGCAGGTTGCTCGGCACCTCGCACAGGAAGTAGCCGATGAAGAAGATCCCTGCGCCGATGCCGTAGACGGTCTCGCTGAACCGGAGCTCGGCCAGCATCTGCAGCTTGGCGAAGCCGATGTTGACCCGGTCGATCCAGGACAGGATCCACAGGACCATCAGGAACGGCAGCAGCCGCCACGTGATCCGGCGGTAGGCGTCGTCCAGGCGCGCGGGCGCCGCGAGGGCCGGCATGTCGGTCGCGTGGTGCGCCTGGATCGTCATGGCTGGCCCCACAGGGTTGCCCCATCCGGAACGGGGCGTTGGAATTCCGAGCGATGCAGGACGGCTGCCAGTCTCGCGCCGGCGGCCGCCCGCCCCGTCTCAGCCGACGGCTTCGCGCGGCGCGAGCAGCGTCGCGAGGGCGTGGCCGAGGCCGACATTGTCCGCGGCGACGGCGGGCGGGCGCCGGTAGGGCGCGGCCGCGGCGGCGACGACCGCCTTCACCCCCGACGTGACCGAGCACAGGACCGGGACCGGCACGTGCGGCTGCAGGCGGGCCGCGAGGCCGACCAGGGCGGCGCCGCCGAGGATCACCGCCTCGGCGCGATCCTCCTCGGCGCAGGCCCGGCAGGCGGCCGCGAGGTCGGACAGCGCCGCCTCTGGGTCCTTGGCGATCTCGCCGCCGGTGCGCGCGATCGTCCGGATGCCCGCGAGGCCGTCACCGACGCCGAGGCTCGCGACGCACTCGCGGAGCATGGGCTTCCACAGGGCCCCGCCGGTCACGATGGCGTAGCGCCCGGCGACCCGCTGGGCCTCGCGGCACGACGCTTCGAGCATCCCCACCACCGGGACCGGTGAGACCTCGCGCAGGGCCAGCAGCCCGGGATCGCCGAAGCAGGCGAGGAAGACCGCGTCGCAGTCCCGGCCGTGCTCCGCGAAGGCGTCGAGGGCGGCGTGGCCGGCGATGGCCAGGGCCGCCCGGCTGGCGATGTAGGCGGCGCCGAACCGCGCCGTGGCCGGGACGAAGGTCGCAGTCGCGCCCGCCATCGTCCCGACCTGCCCGGCCAGGAGGTCGGTCACAGACGTGCTGGTGTTCGGATTGAGCAGCAGGATCCGCATGGCGCCCTCGGGTGGCGGGAGCCGGCCGGATGGCCGGGCAGAGGCCCGCACGCAGCCGGCCGGGGATGGGGAGGTCGGGGGGCCCGGCGGCGCGGGTCAGGCCGCGCCGCCGGGCCGTTCGTGTCTCCGATCCGGACCGGGGCGGGTCCAGGTCCGGACCGGGGCGGGTCCAGGTCCGGACGGCCTCAGGCAGGACGGGCCGCGCCCGCGGGGCGGCGCATGAGGGCGGTGTAGATCGCGAAGCCCAGGGCGCACCCGATGAACCACGTGAAGTTCGCCACGCCCTCCAGGCCCGGCAGGATCACGCAGAGCACGGGGATGAGGGCCGAGGGGATCATGGCGGTCACCGCGGCGCGGTTGTATCCGCCACTGTACCAGTACGTCCCGGCGGGGCTCATCGTGTAGAGGTCGTCGAGGACCACCTTCTGCTTCTTCACGAAGTAGAAGTCGGCGATCAGGATCCCGAACAGCGGGCCGATGAACGCGCCGAGGACGTCGAGCGTGTAGTGGATCACAGCGGGATTGTTGTAGAGGTTCCAGGGCGTGATGAAGATCGAGCCGACGGCCGCGATCATCCCGCCCATGCGCCACGAGATCCGCCGCGGCGACACGTTCGAGAAGTCAAACGCGGGCGAGACGAAGTTCGCGACGATGTTGATCCCGATGGTCGCGGTCATGAAGGTGAAGGCGCCGAGCACGACCGCGAAGGTGCTGTCGATGCGGCTCACCGTCTCCACCGGGTCGGTGATCAGGTGGCCGAAGACCGGAACCGTCGCCGAGGCGGTGACGACCGTCAGGAGCGAGAACCCGAGGAAGTTCACCGGGAGACCCCAGAAGTTACCCTTCCTCACCGCCTCGAAGCTCGCGCCGTAGCGCGAGAAGTCGCCGAAGTTCAGCATCGGCCCGGAGAAGTAGGAGACCACGAGGGCGACGGCGTTGATCATCACCGGCAGGGCGTCCCAGCCGGTATACTTCACGGTGCCCAGGGTCAGACCGATCTCGCCGATCCCGGCCTTGGCGACGAGGTACGCGGCGAGCGCGATCATCACCACGTAGACCGCCGGCCCCGCCCAGTCGATGAATACGCGGATCGCCTCCATGCCGCGCCAGAAGACCAGCGCCTGCAGGACCCAGAGCGTCATGAAGGCGGCCCAGCCCAGACCCGACAGGCCGGCGAAGCCGTACTGCTTGACGTCGGCGTAGACGGCGAGTTCGGGGTAGAAGCGGAGCGCCACCACCGTCAGCGCCGCCGAGGCGAGGTAGGTCTGGATGCCGTACCACGCGACCGCGATCAGCCCGCGGATGATCGCCGGGATGTTGGCGCCCTTGACCCCGAAGGAGGCGCGGCAGATCACCGGATAGGGCGTGCCGGTCTGCTGGCTCGGCTTGGCGACGAGGTTGCAGAAGATCTGGACGATCACGATGCCGACGAGCAGGGCGATCAGCACCTGCCAGCTCACGAGGCCCAGCGAGAACAGGGAGCCGGCGGTCACGTATCCGCCGACGCTGTGGACGTCAGACATCCAGAAGGCGAAGATGTTGTAGGTGCCCCAGGTCTGCTTGCGCAGCGGGGCCAGATCCTTGTTCACGAGATCCGGATCGTAGCTCGGCTTGATGACGACGGCTTCCCGTTCGTCCGACACGGCCGTGCTGATGCCGGCGGCCTCAACCTGTGCGTACATGGCGTTTCTCCCTGACTGGCGCAGCCCTGTTGCCGGGCTTTTTCCGTGACGCTGACGACCCGCTGGGACCGCCATGCAAAACCTGGAACTCTCCGTCTCCTGACTTCTGAAAAGACGACCTGAATACAGATCACGACCGAGTTCGGACCTCCAAGTCCCGGACGTGACGTCGACTTGTCTATCCCGCGACGACCGCCGCGAGGCGGGTCCGGAGGCCGCCCGCGTCGGCCGGGGCGCCCGCGGCCTCCGCGAGGAGCCGGGCCAGGCCGGACGGGTCGTCCGCCTCCGCGGGGAGTCCGGCCGCGTGGACCCGCTCCGCCATCGCCACGCCCGCCGCGGGCGACGCGTCGGCCAGCCCGGCGCAGACCGGGCCGAAGACCGCGCCGAACAGGGCGCGGCCCATGCAGGTCGGCCGGTAGCCGCCGCGCGGCGGGTGGGCCGCAATCCAGTGACGGGCGATGTCCAGCCGCGTGGTCACCCAGGCGTCGGGGTGATCGCCCACGTAGTCGAGGAACCGCTCCAGCGCGGCCATCCGCCCCGGACGCCCGACCAGGCGGCAGTGCAGCCCCACCGACATGATGCCGCCCCGTCCCGCTTCGCCCTCGCGGTACAGGACGTCGAACGTGTCCTTGAGGTAGCCGAAGAACTGGTCGCCGTTGTTGAAGCCCTGGGCGGTGGCGAACCGCATGTCGTTGGCGTCGAGGGTGTAGGGGACGACGAGCTGCTGAAGCCCCCCGATCCGCAGCCAGTAGGGCAGGTCGTCGGCGTAGGAATCGGCGAGGTACAGGAATCCGCCCTCGGCGGCGCCGATGGCGAGCGTGTTCGCGGAGGTGCGCCCCTGGTACAGGCCGAGGGGCCTGCTGCCCGTCAGCGATGCCTGCAGCGCGACGGCGGCGTCGATATCGGCGCGCTCGGCCTCCCGGCTGTGGTCGCGGTAGTCGATCCAGCGCAGGCCGTGGCTGGCGATCTCCCAGCCGGACTCGACCATCGCGGCGACGGCCTCGGGGTTGCGCTGCATCGCCGAGGCGACGCCGAAGACCGTGACCGGGAGGTTGCGGCGCGTGAACGCGCGCCAGAGGCGCCAGAAGCCGGCGCGGGCGCCGTACTCGTAGATCGACTCCATGTTGGCGTGGCGCTTCCCCGGCCAGGGCAGGGCCCCGACGATCTCGGAGAGGAAGGCCTCGGACGCCGCGTCACCGTGGAGGATGCAGTTCTCGCCGCCCTCCTCGTAGTTGATGACGCACTGGACGGCGACGCGCTTGCCCCCGGGCCAGGCCGGGTCCGGTCGATGCCGGCCGTATCCGACCATGTCGCGGGGATAGTCCTGGTCGAGGTCGAACATGGCGTGATCCCTCGTTCCGACGCGAGATAGACGCACGGCCGACCGTTGGTCCAATATCTTGTTCGGCTTGATTGATAGGTTGCGCGTTTAGATGGTGCGATCATTGATCTGAGTATCGGAGCGCCGTCGGGCGGATCGCCACCGGCCTTTCGTCGATCCGGCGGAGCCTGCCCGTGCCGGGTCGACGACCTCACGCGCCGCCGCGTCGGCGGGCCGACGGTCGGGCGTCCCGGGCGGGCACCGCGGACCCTAACGGGTGCGGCTGGCGGAAATCGGGCCGGCGGCGAGCATGCCCATCAGGGCGTCGAACGCCAGCGGCTTCTCGACCAGGGGTATGCCGGCGGCGCGGGCGCGGCTCCGGATGCCCGGATCGGGGTGGCCGGTGATCAGGATCACGGGCACGCCGGCAGCGAGGTCCCGCAGCCGGCCCCACACCGCGAGCCCGTCCATCCCCGGCATGACGTGGTCCAGCAGGACGAAGGTCGGGTGCGGGCCGGGGAAGGCGGCCAGCAGCGCGCGTCCGTCGGCGAAGGTCTCCACCCGGTGGCCCTCGCTCTCCAAGAGGAAGCGGGTCGAGTGCAGGATGGCCGGGTCATCGTCCACGACGTAGATGAGGCTCGACGCGGCGGACAGCGTGGCGTTCGCCGGGAGCGTGGCGTCCAGTGAGGTCATGGTGCCGAGCTTAGGGGCGGTCCGCGGCGGCCGACCTTGACCTGCCTCAAGACCGGGGCCGCGCCCGTACTGCCGCCATCCCGAGACCGGCGACGTTCCTAACCGGTCGATCCCGCCCTGCGCGTGCCGCCCGCTGTGCGGCGATCGGCCACGTCGAGCGGTGACGCTCCGGTCCGCACCAGAGGCCCTTTCCGATTGATTCGGCTCCGATTCCTCATCTTGAAGTTGAATAACCGCCTTTGCACGCACGATATCGCGAGCCGGAGACCGAATGACAGACCCCGTAACGGGAAACTCCTCAGAATAAATCTTAATCAGTTTGCGTATATTTTACGCAACCCGATCATGACTGCTCAGCCTGGCTGACGCGTTCGCAGCCCTGGGTTCCGTCGCCTGGACATCCGCCTCATGAAAATGACCATCAAACTGCGACTCGTCTCGCTGCTCGGCGGACTCGGCTTGGTGCTGCTCGCCACGGCGGCGCTCGGAAATCTCTCGCTCCACTGGAGCCATCAGAGCCTGAAGACCGTCTTCGACGATCGCGTCGTCTGTCTCCGGCAGTTCAGCATCATCCGCGACGCCTACGATGACCTGCTCGACGCCTCGCGCCAGCTGCGCGGCAAGCAGATCGAGCCGGCAGAGGCCAAGGACAAGATCGAGCGCGATCTGTCGAAGCTCCACAAGGAGTGGTCGGCCTATCTGGCGACCTACCTGACTCCGGAAGAGGACGTCCTCGCCAAGGACCTGCAGCTGCGCGTCGATCGGAACGACGCGATCGCGGCCGAGATCCTCAAGCGCGTCGCCGCCGGCGCGGCCTCGGATTTCGAGGCCACCCACACGGACCTGCTGAAGAGCATGCAGGCCACCAACGCCACGCTGAGCAAGCTGACCGCGTTGCAGGTCCGGGAAGCCGAGGCGGAGTTCCGGCGCTCGGAGACGATTGCCGGCTGGTCGCGCCTCGCGCTCCTGGCCGCGCTCGCGCTCGCCGCGCTCAGCATCGCCTACGGCGTGTACGTGATCGTGGTCCAGGTCACCCGGCCGCTGGGCAGCCTCGTGGGCGTCCTGCAGCGGATGGCCAAGGGCGCGGTCGACGCCGAGATCCGCGAGGCCACCCGCGGCGACGAGATCGGTGCCGTCGGCCAGGCCGTCGAGGGCATCAAGACCATGGTCGCCCGCAAGGCCGCCGAGGAGGCCGAGGTCCGGCGCCGCGCCGACGCGGCCGCCGCCGCCGAGCGGAAGCGCACCATGGTCGAGCTCGCCGACGGCTTCGAGCGCGCCGTCGGCGGCATCGTCGGCCTGGTCTCGTCCTCGGCCACCGAGCTCCAGGCCACCGCCCAGCAGATGACCGCCACCGCCCAGGAGACCGCATCCCAGTCGACCACCGTGGCCGCGGCCGCCGAGGAGGCGTCCACCAACGTCAACACGGTCGCGGCCGCGGCCGAGGAACTCGGCTCCTCCGTGCAGGAGATCGGCCGGCAGGTGACCGGCTCGGCCCACCTTGCCCAGGCCGCGGTGGGCGAAGCCGACCAGACCGCCCACCTCGTCCAGGCGCTCAGCCAGAACGCCGCGCGGATCGGCGACATGGTCGGGATGATCTCCGGCATCGCCGGCCAGACCAACCTGCTGGCGTTGAACGCCACGATCGAGGCGGCCCGCGCCGGCGCGGCCGGGCGGGGCTTCGCGGTGGTGGCCTCCGAGGTGAAGGCGCTGGCCGAGCAGACCGCCAAGGCGACCGAGGAGATCGCGCGCCAGATCGGCGAGGTCCAGGGGGTGACCGCGCAGGCGGTGACGGCGATCGGCGGGATCACGGGCCGGATCCGGGAGATCGACAGCGTGGCGACTTCGATCGCGGCGGCCGTCGAGGAGCAGGGGGCGGCGACACAGGAGATCGTGCGCAACGTGGCCCAGGCCTCGGCGGGGACGAACGAAGTGACGGGCAACATCGCCGGCGTGGCGCAGGCGTCGGAGGAGACGGGGGCTGCGGCCTCGCAGGTCCTGTCGGCGGCCTCGGAGCTGTCGCGGCAATCCGAGCATCTCGGCGCCGAGGTCGCCCGCTTCCTCGCCACCGTCCGCGCCGCCTGAGGGTGGCCACGCCCGAGATCCGCGTCCGCCCGGTCCGACGGGAGGACGCGGATCTCGCCGACGCGCGCGTCCCGTCGGCGACGACAATCTCGAGAATCGAGTCTGCCACCCACAGCGCGCAGCAAATCCGCGGCGCGCCAAGCTTGCCGGATCCTGACACGCGGGCAAGGTCGCGATCGACTTGAGCCAGATCAATGACCGGCCGCACGGATACCGGATGCTCGGGCCGTGAAAGATGGCAGGTCGTCTGTCGCTCAGGGCTCGGGTGCCCGGACATCGGGCCGCCGATGCCGTCAGCCCGCGCGGGGAATCCGGTGAGAACGATCGAGAACCGAACGGCGGATATGGTCCCGAACGCGCTCAACATGCTCCTGGGCGTCGCGCTCCTCCTCGCACCTTGGTACTTGAATCTGGGCTACGAGACGGCCGCCGCGCGCAACGCCTTCGTGACCGGGGGCGCCATCACCGTGGTCGCACTCCTGGCCCTCGGCGTGACCTGCGCCTGGGAGGAATACCTCAACGTCGCCCTCGGGTTCTGGGCGGCCATGGCGCCCTGGGTTCTCGGCTTCGCCGACGCGACGGCACCCGTGTGGGTGCACGGCCTGACCGGGCTCGCCGTGGCCGCCCTGGCCGCGTACGCGCTGTGGCGGCTCTTCGTGTCGCCCCAGGCGCGCTCCGTCTGAGGCGCGCCCGTCGCCGCCGCGGCCGCGGGCATTCGGCCGGCACCCGCGACTACGGGATTGCCCTTAAGGGGCGCGCCTTAAGGCTCCGACCGGAATTTCTCCGCCTCCCGCCCGCTGCCAATCTCGTCCCGACCGACGCAGGCGAGGAGCGCAGCGATGAGCACCGAGTTCACGGCACGGACAGCACCGGAGGGGCCCGCAGCCCGTCCCGCTCCCGTCCCGGAGATCGAGGGGAGCACCCTGTTCGCGGGATGCCCCGACGTCGTCGGGACACCGTTCTCCTACGCCCGCGAGGAGGAGATCTACGGAGAGGGCGAGGAGGCCGAGTTCGTCTACAAGGTCCTCAGCGGCGCGGTGCGCACCCACAGGGTCCTGAGCGACGGGCGCCGCCAGATCACGGGCTTCCACCTGCCCGGCGACCTGTTCGGGCTCGGGCAGGGCGAGATCAATCGCCAGACCGCCGAGGCCCTCACCAGCACCAAGGTGCTGATCTTCAAGCGACGACAGGTCGAGCGCGCCGCGACCGGGCGGGCCGAGGTCGCCTGCCGACTCTGGAGCATGGCCACGAGCGACCTGCGACACGCCCAGGACCTGGCGCTCCTGCTCGGACGGCGCTCGGCCCAGGAGCGGGTCGCCGCCTTCCTGCTGGAGGTCGATGACCGCCTCGGCGCCGCCGGCACCTTCGCGCTGCCGATGACCCGCCGCGACATCGCCGACTACCTCGGCCTGACCATCGAGACCGTATCGCGCACCCTCTCGCAGCTGGAGGAGGACGGGGTGTTGCGACGCGACGGCGGCCGACAGGTGTGCCTGCATCGGACCCGGCTGCGCCGGCTCGTCGAGGATTGAGACAGGCGCCGCCGGGGACGCCACCGGGAACGCCGCTGCGGGCTGTCGCGTGGTTTCGCGTTGGCTTTCGGGGTGGCTTCGGGGTGGCGCCTGCGCGCAGGACGCTGCCTCGGAGACGGTCGCGGACGGCGCCGGCGAGCGGGTGCGGAGACGAAGGGCGTCACCGCCTCTGGAAGCGCGCGATCAAGCCCGGGGCCTCCTCGCGGATCAGCCCGAGAAAGTTGTCGATCACCGGGTTTCGGCGCTGATGATGCAGCGCGTAGACGTCCGCCGACAGGAAGGGCGGCTTGATCGGCAGGACGACGACGTCCGGATGTCTCGGCCGGCCGACGAATTCCGGGATGATGGCGAGACCGAAGCCCGCCGCGACCAGGTTGATCAGCGACGAGGCCTCGCGGACCTGCTGCGAGATGCTCGGCGTGAACCCGCGCGCGATGCAGGCTTGGTAGATATCCGCCGCGAAGCGCGAGCTCTCGAGGCCGAGCGAGATCAGCGGCTCGCTGCGGAAGACGTCGATCGCGACACTGCGACCGGCGGCGAGGGTGTGCTCGCGCGGCACGGCCACGCAGAGCCGCTCGGGCCACGCCAGGTGGGCGACGAGATCCAGATCCTCGGGGGGGCTGCGGAGGAAGCTGAGATCCGTCCGGTTCGCCTTGAGGGCCGCTATCTGGTCGGCCGGCGCCATCTCGTGGATGCGCACGTCCACCGCCCGGAAGCGCTGCTCGAAGGCCCGGATCAGGCAACCGGCCGGCCCCGCGAGGACGGAACTCGTCATGCCGATGTTGAGGATGCCGGCCGTTCCGGTGCCGATCGTCCGCGCCCGGTCGACGGCATCGGCGACCTGCGCGAGGACCGCCCGCGCGTTCCCGAGGAAATCCTCGCCCGCCGCGGTCAGGACGACGCGCCGGCTCGAGCGCTCGAACAGGTTGACGCCGATCTCCACCTCGAGATCGCGGATCTGCTGGCTCAGCGGCGGCTGCGACACGCCCAGGCTCTGGGCGGCGGCGGTGAAGCTGAGATGCTCCGCCACCGCGGCGAAGTAGCGAAGATGCCGGAGTTCCATGGGCCGACCCATAGGAATTTCGAATGGATAGAAGCACGGAAGGTCTTTTGCGTCTAGACTCGCGGGGTGGACGTCCTCGACGGCCGGGATCTCGCCGGCCCGTCAGGACCGTCGACAGCGGCGTGTCGCCGAGGCGGGGCCCGGCAGGCGTCCGTCCCGCACCGCGCTCAGGTCCCGCCCGGGTGGATCCCGACGCGCTCCGCGGCGAAACGCTCGCGGAGCCAGGCCGCGGCGGGGCCGCAGGGCCGCTGCTTGTGCCAGACCAGTTCCAGGGCGATCGGCCAGTCGCCCTCATCGAACTGGAGGTCGGGCGTCACGAGGTACGGCGCCGTGAGGGACGCGGCGATGACGTGGTCGGTGACGAAGGCCCAGCCGATCCCGTGCTTCACCATCTCCAGGATGACCCAGTGGCTCTCCACCCACCACACCTCGGCGGCAACCCGCAGACGGCGCTTCTCCGCCCCGTCGCCGCGGGCGGCCACGAGGATCTGGCGGTGGCGCTTCAGCTCCTCCCACGCCACCCGCTCCTTCGCGAGCGGGTGATCGCGGCCGCAGACCAGCTTGAGCGGCACCCAGCCGATGGTCCGGAACCCGAGCTCCGTCGGGAGCCCCTCCTGGCGCCACATCACGCCCAGGTCGGCGGCGCCCGACCGGACCATGCGGCTGACATCCTCCATCAGCGGGAAGAGCAGCTCGAGCTCCACGAAGGGGAAGCGCTGGGCGAAGCTGGCGAAGAGGGCGCCGAGGGCGTGCTCGGGGTAGAGCTCGTCGATGGCGACCACCAGCCGGTTCTCGACGCCCTGCTCCAGGCTACTCGCCACACCGATCAGGTGCTCCCGCCGGTCGAGCACCACGCGCGCCTCCAGCAGCAGCCGCTCGCCCGCCGGGGTCAGCACCGGGTTCCGGCCCGCGCGGCTGAACAGCGCCAGCCCCAGATCCGTCTCGAGGTTGGCCACCTGCGTGCTGACGGCCGACTGCGCCTTCCGCAGCACCCGCGCCGCGCCCGAGAACGACCCGGCCTCGGCCGCCGCCACGAAAGCCTGGAGCTGGTCGAGCGAGACCGCCATCTATCTGTTTATCCGATACTTCCTAACTTGTGGATCGCCTTATCGCAGATAGAGAGCGGCCGACCAATCCGCCTCTCGAGAGCGAGACTATGCGCACCACCCGCGACCGCATTCGCCACGCCATCCTGTTCGAGGTGATCGGGCTGCTCCTCATCGTCCCGCTCGGGACCGCGGCCTTCGGCCTGCACGCCGCCGACATGGGCGTGATCGGAATCGGCAGCGCCCTCGTCGCGACGAGCTGGAACTACGTCTACAATCTCGGCTTCGACCGGACGATGCAGCGGCTCGCCGGGCACACGCGCAAGAGCCTCGTCCTGCGGGTCGCCCACGCGGTGCTGTTCGAGGCGGGGCTGCTCCTGATCCTGCTGCCGCCGATCGCGTGGTATCTCGGCATCGGCCTCGTGGAGGCCTTCTTCATGGATCTGGCGATCGCGGCCTTCTACGTGGCCTACGCCTTCGTGTTCAATCTCGCCTACGATCGAACCTTCCCGCTCCCGAGCTGGACCGAGGCTGCCGCCGAGCCGTCCCGCTGACGCTCGCGCTAGCCGCGCGGCGAGACCGCGACGGCGGCGCGGCGGGCGTTCGAGGGTCCGCGGCGCCGCGTGAGGCGCCCGCTATCCCTCCGCGCGGACGAGATCCGTCGTCTCCGGCCCGCGCCGAACCTCCGCGCCCAAGGGACCGACGGGTGGCCGGCCCGGCGGGATCAGCGCGGCGAGCGCCTTCTGGAGAAGGTCGGGCCGGACCGGCTTGTGAATCAGAGGGACCCCGCTGTCCAAGGCCTCCCGCATGCGGACGGGCGCGGTGTCGCCGGTGATGAGGATCGCCGGGATCGGCCGTCCCCAATGCTGCCGCAGCGTCGCGATGGCTTCGGCGCCGGTCTGGCCCCTGCGCAGGCGGTAGTCGCAGATCAGCGCGTCCGGCGGCGGCCCCTGCGGCGGCCGTTCGGTGACGTCAGTCGGGTCCTCGAAGGCCCAGCACAGGCAACCCCAGCCGGAGAGGAGCGCCACCATCGCGTCGCGGACGATGGCATCGTCGTCGACGATCAGGATGCGGGCGCCGACCAGGCGGCCGCTCTCCGCGCTGGCGGCCGCGGGCGCGTCGTCGAGCCTGGCGTCCCGCCCGGCATCGAGCGTCCGGGGGACGAGGATGCGGAAGACGCTGCCGCTCCCCACCTTCGACGAGAGGGAGAGCGGGTGATCGAGCGAGGCGGCGATCCCGCGCGCGATCGCGAGTCCCAGCCCCAGACCCTTGTGACGATCGCGCTCCGGATTCCCGAGCTGGTAGAACTCCCGGAAGATGTCCTCGCGCTTGTCGACCGGGATGCCGATCCCGGTGTCGTAGACTTCGATCGACACGCCCGCGCGCCGGCGCCGGCAGCCGATGAGGACGCCGCCGCGCTCGGTGTACCGGATGGCGTTGAGGACGAGATTGCGCAGGACCAGCTCCAGCAGGGCCGGGTCCGAGACGATCGCCAGGTCCGTCTGGGGCGTCCGATAGATCAGGCGCTTGGCGTCGGCCAGCGGCGCCAGCTCGTTCTCGATCTTGTCGAGGAGAGGCTGGAGCTCGAAGGCGCGGGGCCGCGGCGTGATGACTCCGGCCTCCAGGCGCGAGAAGTCCAGAAGCGTGTTGAGCATGTCGGTCGACGCGACGTTCGCGGTCTGGGCGTTCTGCAGGATCCGCCGCTGCGGCGCGGCGAGATCCGTCTGGCTCAGCGCCTGGAGGAAGAGGCCCAGGGCGTGGACCGGCTGGCGCAGGTCGTGGCTGGCCGCCGCGAGGAACTGCGACTTCGCGGTGTTGGCGTGCTCGGCGTCGCGGCGGGCCCGGTGCGCCGCGGCGGTCTCCGCGCGCAGCTGCTCCACGAGGGCCGCGTTCTCGAAGCGGAGCTCGATCGATTCCCGCACGCGGCGGCTGGCGAGCACGACCTGACCGTACTGCCCGACCACGAAGAGGATCGAGCAGATTGCCAGGGCGCGGTAGGGCGCGCCGCCGAGCGACCAGAGGGTTCCCGCGGCCAGGACGGCGACGGGCACGACGAGGGCGAGGTAGAGGTGCCGCCGCGGCGCCAGGAGCGAGACGCCGTTGCTGCAGGTCGCGCCCAGCAGCGACATGGTCAGGATGCTCACCGCCGGGACCTGGAGCGGCAGCGCGATCCAGATCAGCGATCCCAGGATCGCGCCCTCGACGATCTTGCTCAGGAAGATGACCCGCTCGACCCGGCGGGCGCGGTCGGGCTCGCCGATCGCGGCGCGGACACGACGCGCGTAGGCGGCCGCCCCGAACCGCTCGACGAGGAACGCGCCGTACCAGCTCAGCAGGACGGCGTGGGGCACCAGGCTCCACAGCACGGCCAGCATGAGCGTCGAGACGAGGAAACCGACGGCGACCGACTGCGTGACGCCGTCCAGGACGAGGCGCAGCTGCTCGGCCGCGATCCGCTCCTCCTGCGACGGGCTCATCGGATCAGGCCGAACTGCTGCGCCTTGAACACCGCCTCGGCGCGCCGGGTCACCCCCAGGACCGACAGCAGACCCTGCACGTGGCCGCGGACCGTGTGTTCCGACAGACCGAGATTGCGTCCGATCATCTTGTTGGACAATCCGCGGCCGACGAGGGTCAGCACCTCGGCCTGCCGCGGCGTGAGCGTCGGGCAGAGGGCGCCCCCGACCCGCGGGACCGCGGAAGACCGGGCGAGCATCTCGCGCAGGACCGTCATCATCCGCTCGGGGCGGTCGGTCTTGGACAGGAACGCGCAGGCGCCCTGCGCCAGAGCCGTGCTGACGGTATCGTGCAGATCCAGGCCGGACACGACGACGATCCGGGCGGCCGGCCAGCGTTGCTGGAGCAGGCCCATCCCCTCGAGCCCGCCGATGCCCGGCAACTGGATGTCGAGGAGGACGATCGTCGGGACGACGGCCACGATGGCGAGCGCCTCGTGCAGCGATGGGCTGTCGAGAACCGGGATCTCATCGAACGCCGTCGACAGCATCGAGACGATGCCGGACCGGAACAGCGCGTGGTCATCGATGATGAGGATTGCTTCCTGCGCCATGCGAATCCTGTCTAAGCAACCGCACAGGCGCCGTCACGGGTCATGGACCAGTCCATGTGGACTGGTCCACGAAGCCATCCCGATCGGCTAAGCCACGGGTCGAGGAACTCGATCGCGCGCGCCCGGACATGCAGCTGGAGACCACGCGGACGGGATCGGATGCTGGGCGAGGGCGCCCGCCATCCCGCGCGGCCCGCGCTTCACACCGCTGCCGTCGCGGCGACGGTCCGGTGATCGCGGGCGGTGACGTCCGTCGGACCGCGCGCGCGGCCCTCCCAAGTCGATTCGAGGGAATTCCATGGTTCATCGCCGTCAGAGACGAGGCATCGGCCGGACCGCGTCCGATCCGACGTTCGACGCGAAGGGTCCCCTGATCGTGCGGTGGATCGGTGCCGCGGCCCGCAAGCGCGGCCGGGCGGCCGACCGGGAAGCTCCGCCCGCTCCGACCCCGGACAACGTGACGAGGCTGTCCTGGGCCGACACCTTCGGACGGGCGATCAGCGCCGATCCTCAGCGGCCGGAGGGACCCGCGACCGTCCTCGCGATGCGTCCCCGCGCGAGCAGGCGCGCGTGCGGGCCGTTCGTCCGCACGAGACAGGCGGTGAGCGCCGCGATCCCGACCTCGCTGCCGTAGAGCGAGACGGATCGGCTGATCTCGGTCGCTCTACCGTCGGATCTCCGGGCCGGCCGGGAATCCGCGGCCGCCCGGCGGCGCGGTGTCCGGCGCGAGAAGGCCGGATCCGGTCCTGAGCCAGAGCCCGTCCGGCGCCGCCTCGATCGCGGACAGGCGCAGGGCCCGGAACGACCAGCCCGGCGAGACGGCACCGTCCCGGAGGTCGAACGACGCCTGATGCCGGGGGCAGTGCAGCCGGCCCGCGACGCAGCGTCCGAGGGCGAGATCGGCCCCCTCGTGCGGGCAGGCGCGCTCGGCGACCACGATCCGCGCGCCGTCCCGGACGAGGAGCAGGCGGCGGCCGCCCGCGGTGACGGGGAGCAGGTCCCGGTCGCCGAGAAGGTCGACCGGGCCGAGGCGGATCCGCCCCGGCAGATCCCGCTCAGCCACCGAGATAGGCGTCCCGAACGTGGGGATCGGCGATGAGGTCCTGCCCGCGCCCCTCGAGGACGATGCGGCCGGTCTCGAGGAGGTAGGCGTAGTCGCAGAGTTCGAGGGCCGCGAAGGCGTTCTGCTCGACGAGGAGCACGGTCGTGCCGGCGTCGCGGATCGTGCCGATCACCGCGAACATCCGCTCGACGATGTTGGGGGCGAGCCCCAGGGACGGCTCGTCGAACAGCACGAGCTTCGGGCGCCCCATCAGCGCGCGGCCGATCGCCAGCATCTGCTGCTCGCCGCCCGACAGCGTGCCGGCCGCCTGGTCGCGGCGCTCCGCGAGGCGCGGGAACTCCCCGTAGATGCGCGCCAAGTCCGCCGCGACCGCCGCCCGGTCGCGGCGCAGGTAGGCGCCCATGGCGAGGTTCTCGGCGACCGTCATCTGCGGGAAGACGCGCCGGCCCTCCGGGCAATGGGCGATGCCCGCCGCCAAAATCCGGGGGGGCTCCGCCCCCGCGATGTCCCGGCCGGCGAACCGGATCGCGCCAGAGCGCGGCGGGACGAGGCCGGAGATCGCCCGGAGCGTCGTGGACTTGCCGGCGCCGTTGGCGCCGACGAGGGCGACGAGCTGGCCCTCGCGCACGTCGATCGTGAGCCCCTTCAGAGCCGTGACGTGGCCGTAGCCGCAGACGAGGTCGCGGATCTCAAGCATGGACCGCCTCCTGCGCGGCAGCCGCGGCGGCCTGCCGGGCGGCGCTACCCTGGCCGAGATAGGCCTCGATCACCGCCGGGTCGCTGCGGATCCGGTCCGGCGGCCCCTCGGCGATCAGGCGCCCGTAGTTGAGGACGACGATGCGGTCGGAGACCTCCATCACCATCGGCATGTCGTGCTCGACGAGCAGGATGGTGACGCCGCGCTCCCGGATTTGCCGGATCAGGCGCACGAAGACCCGCGTCTCGGAGGCGTTCATCCCCGAGACCGGCTCGTCGAGGAGCAGCATGGCGGGCTCGGTGGCGAGCGCCAGCGCCACGCCGACGAGGCGCTGCTCCCCGTAGGCGAGGGCGCCGGCCTTCTCCTGCGCCCGTCCGGCGAGCCCGACCCAGTCGAGGAGCGCCGCGGCCCGGGCGCGCAGCTGCCTCTCGCCGGCCCCCGCGCGGCCGAGGAGCGCGTCCAGAACGGGCGCGCGTCCCGCCGCGGCGCCCATCTGGTGCAGGCCGATCATCACGTTGTCGAACACCGTGTCGTCCGGGAAGACGCTGGTGCGCTGGAAGGTGCGGGCGAGGCCGAGCCGCGTGATCGCGTGCGGCGGCAGGCCCTTCAGGGACGTGCCGCGGAAGCGGACCGCGCCCTGGCTGGGCTTGAGGAAGCCCGTCATCACGTTGAAGGCCGTCGTCTTGCCGGCCCCGTTCGGGCCGATCAGGCTGACGATCTCGCCGGCCCGGACGTCGAAATGCAGGTCGGCGATGGCGACGAGGCCCCCGAAGCGGACGCCGACATGCTCGACGGAGAGGATCGCGCTCATCGCTGCACCGCCGGGTTGGCCTTGAGGACGGGCGCGGCCGGGGCCGGCCGGCGGCCCAGCAGCGCCGCCAGTCCCGGCACGATGCCCCGCGGCATCACGAACAGGATCACGATCAGCACGAGGCCGTAGACGATCCACTGCGCCTCCGGCGCCATGACCGGGCGGAGCGCCACCGGCAGCAGGCCGAAGATCAGGCCGCCGACGACCGGGCCCAGCAGGGTGCCCTTGCCGCCCGCCACCACCATGATGACCATGGTGACCGTGGTGGCGAACAGGAACACGTCGGGATCGATGATCCGCAGGTAATGGGCGTAGAGGCTGCCGGCCGCGCCGGCCATGGCGGCCGAGATCACCGCCGCCACCGTCAGCGTGCGCGTGGCGTTGATGCCGACCGAGAGCGCCAGCGGCTCGTTCTCCTTGAGGCCCCGCATCGCCCGGCCGAAGCGCCCGCCGACCAGGCGGGCGATCACGGCGTAGCAGAGCGTCCCCACGGCCAGCACGAGGTAGTAGTTCTGGAGCTTGGTCTTGAGGGTCCACATCCCGAGGCCCGGCAGGCCGAGGGTGATGGCGGGGATGTTGGTGAGCGCCAGCGGCCCCTGCGTCAGCTCCACCCAGTTGAGCGCCACGAGCCGCACGACCTCGGCGAACGAGATCGTCACGATCACGAAGTAGGCGCCCCGCACCCGGAAGGAGAGCCGCCCGATCAGGTAGCCGCAAGCGCCCGCCGCCGCCGTCGCCAGCAGGAGGCCGACCACCGCCGGCCAGGGCTCGTGGACCGCCCGGATGCCGAAGCCGAGATCCACGTCGAAGCCGAGGCTGGTCAGCGCGCTGACATAGGCGCCGATCCCGAAGAACGCGATGTGGCCGAGGCTGAGCTGCCCGGTGAAGCCGAGGAGCAGGTTCAGGCTCATGGCGCCGATCGTCAGGATGCCGGTCACGATCAGCGCGTTGAGGAGGTAGGGGTTGGCGCCGAGCCCCAGGGGCAGGGCGACGAGGCCGGCGAGCAGGGCGAGGGGGAGGAGCCGGTTCATCCGATGCGCTCCGCCTTGGCGAACAACCCGGTCGGCCTGCAGAGCAGGACCGCGATGATGATCAGGAAGCCCATCGCGTCCCGGTAGCCGGAGGAGACGTAGCCGGCGCCCAGCTCCTCGGCGAGCGCCAGGATGAAGCCGCCGATCGCCGCGCCGGTGACGTTGCCGAGCCCGCCCAGGATGACGATGGCGAAGGCCTTGAGCTCGGCGAGGCCGCCCATCTGCGGGAACACCACGTAGACCGGACCGAGGAGCGCGCCGGCCGCCGCCGCCAGCGACGAGCCGAGGGCGAAGGTCGCGGTGTAGATCCGGCGGACGTCGACGCCCATCAGCGCCGCCGTGTCGGAATCCTGGAACGCGGCGCGCATGGCGAGCCCGAGCTTGGTCCGGTTGATCAGCGCGTAGGTGAGGGCGATCAAGGTCAGCGCCGCCCCGAGCACGAACAGCCGCAGCCACGACACCGAGACCGGGCCGACCTGGAGCGGCGCCTCGGGAAAGGGCGCGGGGATCGCCTTGGCGACGCCGCCGAAGGTCCAGAGCGTGCCCGATTGCAGGACGATGCCGGCGCCGATCATCACCAGCATGGTGGTGTCGATGTCCGAGCCTCGGAACGGGCGCAGCAGCAGCAACTCGATCGCGGCCCCGAGCAGGAGCCCGCCGAGGATCGCCACAGGAAGCGCCAGGAAGAAGTTCAGTCCCAGCGCGGCGACCGCGAGGTACATCACGTAGGCGCCCACCGTGTAGAGCGCGCCGTGGGTGAAGTTCACGACGTTCATGATCCCGAAGATCAGCGTCAGGCCGATCCCCAGCAACGCGTAGGTGCCGCCGAGGATGAGCGCGTTGACGAGGTGCTGGATCAGTTCATCCATGGGCCTCTCCTGGCAGGTCGCGTGCCGGATGACCGGCGCTTCACCCCGTGGGGGCACACGAGGGCTGTCATTTCGGGAACAGGCACGGTGCGTCTCCCTCCCCCGCAAGGCTTACGAGGTTCACAGATCTCCGTCGGGCATCGCGGCGGGCTGCAGAGCGCGACGGGCCCCCTCTCCCGAGCGGGAGAGGGTTGGGGTGAGGGACGAGAACCCTCCGGATGAGGCATGCCATCGACGCGCCGGTAAGGCGCGCCTCGCTCGGAGAGACCTGATCCCTCACCCTGTCCCTCTCCCGCACGGGAGAGGGGACCCGCGCTCGATCCTGGACCTGCATGCCCGGACCTGATGCGTGGATCCAAAAGCCTGCCGAAGGGTGGAGGAGAGCACGCCGCGGCAGCCCTACAGCGTCGGCACGATCACCGTCCCGTCCTTGATCTCGATCAGGTAGACGTCGGGCTTGCTCTGCCCGCTCTCCTTCCCGGCGGGGCCGGCCTTGGCGAAGCGGATCGGCCCGTTGAGCCCGACGAAGTCGACCGACCAGAAGGCCTTGGTGATCGCGGCCGGATCGGCCGAGCCCGCCTTCTCGATGGCGTGGGCGATCGCGCGGATGCCGTCGTACCCGCGAAAACTCTCGGTGACGCCGGCGAAGTCGAAGCCGCGCTTCTTCCACGCGGCGATGAACGCCTCGGTGGCCTTCGGGTCCGGCGTCCTGTCGGGCGACCAGGGCAGGAAGGTCGTGAGGTGCATCGTGCCGTCGGCGGCGGCACCGGCCTGGGCGATGATCTGGTCCGGGTTCTGGGAGCCCCCGGTGGTGATGACCCGCTTCTTCAGGCCGAGCGCCGCCATCTGCTTGAACAGCAGCACGAGCTGATCGACCGAGCTCGTGATCATGATCGTGTCGGAATCCGACGCCTTCAGCTTGGCGAGCTGGGCGCTCATGTCCTGCGCGCCCTGGTCCATGGTCTCGACGAGGCCGACCGTCACGCCCTTGTCCTTGAGCATCTTGCCGAAATCGGTCGCGGCGCCGCGGCCGAAATCGTTGTTGAGGACGAGGAAGTCGACCTTCTTCAGCCCGAGGCGGCCGACCATGGGCGCGAAGGTCTCGGCCTCGAGCGACGAGGGCGGCGAGATCCGGAAGACGTACGGATTGCCGGAGGTCGTGATCTTGCCGGACGAGGAGGTCTCGACCAGCATCGGCGTCTCGTAATCCGCGAGCTTGGGCATGACGGCGAGCGTCAGGCTGGAGCCCCAGGCGCCCATCATGACCGGGGTCTTGTCGCTGGTGATCAGCTTCTCGGCGACCGCGGCGGCCTCGGTCGGGTTGCTCTTGTTGTCCTCGATCACGAGTTCGAGCTTCTTCCCGAGGACGCCGCCCTTGGCGTTGATCTCGTCGGCGGCGATCTTGGCGCCGTTGACCACGTAGGTGCCCGAGGCCGCGAACGGCCCGGTCAGCGGCTCGTTGACGCCGATGCGGATCGCCTCCGCCCGTGCGCCGGTGGCCGTCAGCGCCAGCAGGATCGCGGTCGTGAGGGTGAACCTGCCTAGCATTCGCGTGTCTCCGGTGCGTTGGGGCGGGATGGGATCAGGCGCGGCCGAACCACGCGGCGAGGCGCGCGCGGGCGAGGCCGAGGAGCAGGCGGAGCGGGTTGAGGCCGGCGGGCGCCGGCGCCGCGACGCCCGAGAGCCGGGCATCGAGGTTGCGGGTGAACTCCGCGGCGATGCGGCCGGCGAGGTCGCGCACGAGGCCGGGCCGGCCGAACTGCGCGAGCGGCCCGGTCAGGGTGTAGCCGACGTCGAGTTCGACCCGGGCGGTGCCGGGCGTCGGCCCGGCTTCGACCCGGTAGCGGATCCGGCCCTCGGTCGCCGAGCGGCCGCCCGCGTCGGTGCCGGCCCCGTGGACCGCGCCGGTCCGGGCGGCCTCGTCCCGCGCGAGGCGGGCGCGGCCGCGGAACGTCGCGGCGATCGGCCCGATCCGCACCTGCAGGCCGCCCTCGACCGTGTCGGAGGCGGGCGGCGCCGTGAGCACCGCGCCCGGCAGGCAGGCGGCGACCGTCGCGATATCGCCCAGCAGGGCGAAGACGCCCTCGGGCGGGTGGGCGAAGTTGAGGACCTGCGTGAAGCCGTGGGCCGGCGCGAATGCGTCGGACAGGTCCGCGACGGCCGCGGGCGCCGCCGGGGCGATCCGATCCGCCGGCGGTTCCAGGGGCGCGAAAGCCGCGTCGCCGATCCGGGCGCCGACCGGGCCGAGCGGCCGCGCCGCACCGGTCTCCGGGGGGATGCCGCGCCCGCGCCGGTCCGCGATCACCGCCATCACGGCCCGGACGATGCCGGCATAGCCGGTGCAGCGGCACAGGTTGCCCGACAGGCCGACGCGGATCCGCCGCTCGTCGGCCTCGGGCAGCCGCAGGACCAGGTCGCGGGCGGCCACCAGCATCCCGGGCGTGCAGTAGCCGCACTGGAGCGCGTGCTCGCGGTTGAAGGCGGCCCGCAACTCGCCCGCGATCGCGTCCGCGTCGAGGCCCTCGATCGTCGTGACCGCGGCGCCCGCGCAGGCCCCCGCGTAGGTGAGGCAGGCGCGGGCCGGCTCGCCGTCGAGCAGGACCGTGCAGGCGCCGCAGACGCCGTGCTCGCAGCCCAGATGCGTGCCGGTGAGGTCGAGCCCGTCGCGCAGCACGTCGCCGAGGTGGCTGCGCGGCTCGGCCGCGACCCGCACGGCCCGGCCGTTCACCGTCAGCGCCAGGGCCATGCGCGACGTCCCGGGTTCGGCCAGCGCGGCGCTCATGCGGCCTCCGGAAGGGTGTTGGCGCGGGGATCGGGCGCGGCCGCCGCGGCCACCGCGCGGCTCAGGACGGTGACGTGGATGTGCCGCTCGACCGCGTCGGCCATGCCAGCCTCCCGCAGGGCCTGGTCGGCGGCCCGGGGGTCGAAGCGCGCGGCGAAGTCGGCGCCGATGCGGCCGCCGAAGAGCGGGCGGGCATCGGCCAGGAGCACGGGCGGCCCCTCGACCGCGCCGATCACGGCCCGGCCCCGGCCCGCGCCGGGCTCGAGTCGCACGGCCCCGATGGCGTGGGCGAACTCGCCGATCTTCGCGCAGTGCTTGACGTAGCCCCAGGCCGCGCCCGCCGGCAGCGCCTGGACACGCACCGCGACCAGGATCTCGTCCGCGCCGAGCGCCACTTCGAGGGCGCCGGTCACGAAACGCTCCACCGGCAGGGTGCGGCGGCCGCTCCGCCCCGCGATCTCGACCTCGGCGCCGAGGGCCGTCAGGGCGGTGACCCAGTCGGCGGCCGGGTCGGCGTGGACGAGGCTGCCGCCGATCGTGCCGCGGTTGCGGACCGGCCGGTAGGCGATCGCGGCGGCGACCCGCCGCAGCGCGCCGCCGGTGAGGTCCGGGACGCGCCCGTCCTCGACGTCGGCGTGGGTCACGCAGGCCCCGAGGACGAGCGTGTCGCCCTCGACCCGCGCGTCCCGGAGTTCGGGGATGCCGGTGATGTCGAGGATCAGGGTGGGCTCGACGAGGCGCAGGTTCAGCATCGGCCCGAGGGACTGGCCGCCCGCGATCAGCTTCACGCCCGCGGGGGCTTCGGCGAGGCGTGCCAGCAGCGCGGGCAGGCTGTCGGGGCGCTCCCAGGCGAAGGCGGCGGGCTTCATGCGGCCTCCCGCGCGGTCACGGCGGGATCACGGGCGGCGAGCACCGCCTCCACGATCCGCCGGGGGGTGAGGGGCGAATGCAGCAGCTCGACGCCCAGCGGCGCGAGGGCGTCGTTCACGGCGTTGGCGAGCGCCGCCGGCGGCGCGATGGCGCCGCCCTCGCCGATGCCCTTCTGGCCGAAGCGCGTGTAGGGCGAGGGCGTCTCCATGTGGTCGATGCGCGCCATCGGCACGTCGGCGGCGCCGGGCAGGAGGTAGTCGGCCAACGTCGAGGCCAGCGGCTGGCCGCGGGCGTCGAAGCGCATCTCCTCGAACAGGGCCGTGCCGATCCCCTGGGCGAGGCCGCCGTAGATCTGGCCGTCGACCACGAGGGGATTCACCAGCGTGCCGCCGTCCTCGACGATGACGTAGTCGAGGATCTCCACCGCCCCCAGGTCGGGGTCGACCGCCACCACGGCCGCGTGCGCCGCGTACGAGAAGGTGCCGGAATCGCGCACCGGCTTGTAGCCGGCGGTGACCTCGAGCCCGCCGGGATCGGTGTCGGGCGCGAGGTCCTGCGGGCGGCGGTACCAGGTGCGGGCGATCGCCTCGAGCGGGACATCGCCCGTGGGGCCGACGACGTGGCCACCTTCGAACCGGCATTCCTCGGGCCGCGCCTGGAGCAGGTGGGCGCCGATCCGCACGGCTCGGGCCCGCAGTTCCTCGCAGGCCGCCGCGACCGCGCCGCCGGCCATCACCATGACTCGGGAGCCCCAGGAGCCGGTGGAGTAGGGGGTCATGGCGGTGTCGCCGTGGACGAGGCGGGTGCGCGCCACCGGCACGCCCAGGATCTCGTGGGCGACCTGGGCCAGCGTCGTCTCCAGGCCCTGGCCATGGGAATGGGCGCCGATCCGCAGTTCCAGGCCGCCGTCCGGGGTCAGGCGGGCGCTGGCCTGCTCGTGGCCCGGCACCATCGGGATCCCCCAGCCGGAATAGACCGAGGTGCCGTGGGCGGCCTGCTCGCAGTAGATCGCGAGGCCGAGGCCGATCCGGCGCCCGTCCGGCTCACCCTGACGCTGGCGGGCGCGGATTGCCTCCACGTCGATGGCCTTCAGCGCCCGGGACAGCGCCTCCGGGTAGTCGCCGCTGTCGAAATGCTTCTTCGTGATATTCTCGAACGGCATCTGCTCGGGCCGCACGAGGTTCTTCTCGCGCACGGTCTCGGGTGCGACCCCCGCCGCGCGGGCGACGGCGTCGAGCACCAGTTCCAGGGCGAAGCAGACTCCGGTGCGCGCCACCCCCCGGTAGGGCAGGATCGGGCACTTGTTGGTCGCCACCGACCACGTGCGGCAGCGATAGGCCGGGAAGTCGTAGGGCCCCGGCAGGATGCTGGCGACCTGCGCGGCCTCCAGGCAGGCCGAGAACGGGTAGGCCGAGTAGGCGCCGGAATCGACGGTGGCCTCGCAGTCGATGCCGCGCAGGGTCCCGTCCCGCTCCGCGTAGGCGGTGATGCGGTAATGGTGCTCGCGGCAATTGGCGTTGGCGGTCAGGTGCTCGCGCCGGTCCTCCAGCCAGCGGACCGGATGGCCGCAGCGGAGCGCGAGCCACGCGAGCGCCACGTCCTCGGCAAGCAGGATCGCCTTGTAGCCGAACCCGCCGCCGACATCCGGCGACACGATGCGGATGCGCCCCTGCTCGATGCCGAGACATTCCGAGAGGCCGTTGCGCACGATGTGGGGCATCTGGCTCGCGGTGTGGACCACGAGCTGGTCGAGCCGGTGATCGAGCTGCACCACGGTGCCGCGGCCCTCGATCGGCGCCATGCACTGGCGCCCCGTCGAGATGGTGCGGCTGACCTTGATCGGCGCGTCGAGGGCGCCCTCGATGCCGACATCGACCAGGGTCTCGAGGAAGACGTTGTCGCCCCAATGCTCGTGGACGAGGGTGGAATCCGGCGCGCGCGCGGCCAGCATGTCGTGGATGGCGGGCAATTCCTCCAGGTCGAGGACGACGGCGGCGGCGATGTCCTCGGCCTCGGCGCGGGTCGGCGCGACGCACAGCGCCACCAGCTCACCGACCTGCCGGACCTTGCCAGTGGCGAGCACCGGCTGCTCGGAGACCTTGAAGCCCGGCAGCCCTGAGACCGCCCGGATCGGCAGCACCCCGTCGAGGTCGGCGGCGGTGAACACGCGGTCGCGGTAGGCTTCCGGCACGTGAATGGCGCGGATCCGGGCATGGGCGAGCGGACTGCGCACGAAGGCGACGTCCTGCAGGCCTGGCAGCCGGAGGTCGCCGACATACTGGCCGCGCCCGCGCATCAGGCGGTCGTCCTCCTTGCGGGGCAGCGGAGCCCCGACGCCCTCGTGGCTCATCGGATGCCTCCGAGAAGGTCCTGCGCGGCGCGGACCAGCAGGCCGTCGGGCCGGCGGAACCCGTCGAGGATCGAGAAGTGGTCGGCGCCCGGCACCGGCAGCAGGGCGCCCGGCGCGTGGGCGGCGCTGCGCAGGGCGTGGAGGTTGCGCGCGTCGCGGACGAGGGCGGGCAGCTCCCGGCTGCCGTAGGCGATCGTCATGGGCTTTGGCGTGACCGCCAGCCGCAGCGGCGACAAGGTCTCGATCTCCGTGTCGGTCAGGCCGAGCCTCTCGTTCAGGTAGGTCTCGCGGATCGGCGCGAGGTCGTAGACGCCGGAGATCGCCAGGGCCGCGGTCACGGCGGGATGCCCGAGATGGAGGGCGGCGAGCTGCGCCCCCGCGGACCAGCCGGCGAGGACGATCGGTCCGCCGACCCCGCGCGCTGCGCCCTGTTCGGCGAGCCAGTCGAGGGCGGCCCCGATCTCGGCGACGATGCCGGCGAGGCGCGCCTCGGGCGCCAGGGTGTAGCCCGGCATCGCCACCGACCAGCCGGCGGCGTTCAGCCCCTCCGCGAAGCAGGCGAAATCGGCCCGGGCGTTGCGCTGCCAGTAGCCGCCGTGGACGAAGACGAGGCAGGGCGCCCCCGTCTCCGCCGCCGGGTAGAGGTCGAAGGCCGTGCGGTCCCCCGCGGCATAGGGGATGTCGAGCCCGGCCGGGTGCGCCGCGCGGTAGATCGCGGAGGCGGCGTTGCGGGCCGCGACCTGCGCGGCGCTGTCGGGCACGGCCGCATTGTTGTCGTAGCAGGCGCCCCGCGCCGCGAAGTCCAGGCTGGCCCAGCGGCGGCGCGGATCCGGCGGTGTCGGGTCGTCGAGGAGGAAGGCAGGCACCGGCGCCCCCTCAGGCCGCGATCGCCTGGGGCAGGATCGGCGAGTCGGCCTCGAAGCGCCGCCCCGCGCGCAGGCAGAAGGCCGGGCGCAGCAGGCGGTCGGCGATCACCCGCGTGTCCTCGTTGTCGCGCAGCAGGAAGCGGCCGCGATCGTCGTGCAGCACCGAGACGTCGGCCGCGTAGCCGACCTTGAGCGCGCCGATCCGGTCGCCCATGCGCAGCATCTCGGCCGGGTGCGACGTCACCATCGGCACCACCTCCTCCAGCGGGATGCCGAGCGCCATCATCGAGCTCATCGCCTGGGTCAGGCTGAACCGGGCCTGGCCGAGGAAGGGATGGTTCTCGTCGTCGTGGTGCTCGTCCGGGGTGCCGGCGGGCTTCGTCACCTCGGGCACCTCGGTGTTGTAGCCGTGCATGTCGGCGCCGAGCGTGTAGGGGATCACGCCGGCCGGCAGGGACGCGCGGGCCACGCGGTAGGAGAAGTGGCTGCCGTGGCCGACATCGACCTTGAGCCCGGCCTCCATGGCCCGGCGGATGATGTGGTGGACCTCGCCCTGCTCGTTGATGAAGCCGCCCGGGTGGCGGGTGAAGGGATGGGCCAGTACGTCGCCGGGCCGCAGCAGCGGGATCACCCGCTCGACGATGGTGTCGGCGTCCTCGCCGTTGGCGCCGGATTCCGGCAGGCCCCAGAGCTGACCGAAATGCACGTAGAGCGGCAGGTCGGCGCGGCGGCTGATCTCGGCCGCCATCTCCATCACCTTGATGCCCCAGCGGGCGAAGCCGCCGATCTCGGCATGGCCCTTGATTCCGCGCACAAGGTCGCGGTTCTCGGTGGCCGACTTCACCGTCGCGTCGATGTCGACGCCGTCCGGGCTGTAGAGGTTCGGGTAGAAATGCCCCTCCAGGCCGCCGACGAGGTAGGCCGACAGGAAGGCCAGCACCTGCGTCTCGGAGCGCTCGGCGATGAAGTGGCGGAAGCCCGGCAGGGTCATGCAGGACGGCCCGCCCTGGTCCACCACCGTGGTCACGCCCGATCGCACGCCGACCATGTCGGGGTTCAGGCCGAACCGGCCGGTGACGTACTGGTAGACGTGGGCGTGGGTGTCGATCATGCCGGGCAGGACGAGCTTGCCCGCGACGTCGACCACCTCGGCAGCGGCCGAGGGCAGGATCGTCTCCGCCACGGCGGCGATTCGCCCGTCCCGCACCGCCACGTCGCGGATGCCGTCGATGCCGGAGGCCGGGCAGATGACCCGCCCGCCCCGCAGAACCAGATCATAGCGGCGATTGTCCATGTCGACCTCGTGGTCCCGGCCGGCGCGCCGGCCTCGCCCTTGCCAAAAGCGAAGCATGCTTCGTATTCCGGCGTTGCACACCGCGTGCCAAGGCTGGAACCGTTCTGCGGAGGCGGACGATGGATGAGGTCCCGGATGCCGGCTGCGCGGCGGGATTGGCGGAAGCGGGGACCGCGTCAGGGGCGGCGGACGCCCGGCACTGGCCCCTGGCCGAGCGCCCGGGCTTCCTCGCCCGCCGCATGCACCAGATCCACGTCAGCCTCTTCGCCGAACGCTGTGCCGCGTTTCGCGTCACCCCGCTCCAGTACAGCCTGCTCTCGCTGCTGCGCGATCTGGGGGAGGCCGATCAGACGACGCTCGCGAGCGCGGTCGCCCTCGACCGGACGACGACGACCGGCGCCCTGAAGCGCCTCGCGGCCCGCGGTCTGGTGAGCCGCACGACCTCGCCCCTCGACCGCCGCGCGCAGGTCTGCCGGCTGACGGACGAAGGCGCCGCGCTCCACGGCGCGATGGAGCCGGCGGCGCGGGCGGCGCACGGCCTCACCGTCGAGGCCCTCACCCCGGCGGAGCAGGACACCCTGACCCGGCTCCTGCGCCGCGTCATCGCGGGGCACGAGCACCGGCGCGGCCAGCCCGACATCCTGTAGGGCGTCGCCGTTGCGGCCCGCGGCACGCGCCTTCTGCCCAAGGAAAACACAGATCGTCCTGCGTCCGAGCGCCGCGAAAAGCTCTTTCTTCCAACATCTTCGCGAAAATTGGACGCGCATTCCATTTACAGAACGCGGAGACGTTGCGCATAAATACGGCATGGAATGCCCACAGCGCGCGCTGAGCTGATCACGCGTCGCAGCTGAGCTTCCCACCGCGCGACGAATGCCGGCACCCGACCATCGTTCCGCCCGCCGATGCGCGCCGCGCGCAGGCGGGCCGGCGCGGGGTTGGCACATGTCCTGCGTGCGGTGGGCAGCTCACAGCATGCTGTGGGAGCCTCAATGCCCGAACAGCGAGGTGCGATGACGACCCGCGATGACAGGTCCCGGCCCGCTCGCCCGACCGCGGCGGTGCTCGCCGTCCCCGACGCCACGCGCAAGGGCAACCAGGCCTACGACCTGATGCGCCGCGAGATCGTCGCCTGCCGCCTCCTGCCCGGCACGCGCTTCACCGAGGCAGAGGTGATGGAGCGGTTCGAGATCGGCAAGGCGAGCTGCCGGATCGCGCTCCAGCGCCTGGCCCAGGAAGGCTTCGTCAGCTCGATGCCGCGGCACGGCTACCGGGTCAGCCCGGTGACCGTGAAGGATGTCGACGAGGTCTTCGCCCTCCGGATGGAGCTCGAGCCCCTCGCGGCGCGGGGCGCCGCCGGCCGCGTGAACCGGGCGCATCTGGAGCGCCTGGAGCAGGCCTGCCGCCGCAAGATCACGGTGGAGATGGGCAACCAGATCGACTTCTTCCTGGAGGCCAACCGGGGCTTCCACCTCGCGATCGCCGCGGCCGCGGGGAACGGGCGCCTGTACCGGACGCTGTCGGGCCTCCTCGACGAGATGACCCGCCTCGTCGCCCTCGGCTTCGGCGTGCAGGGGGTGCGACCGAACATCGAGAACGACCACACCGCGCTGATCGAGCACCTCGTGGCGGGCGACGCCGACAGCGCCGCCCTGGTGGCCCGCCGCCACGTCGAGACGTTCCGCGACATGACCCTGGAGAAGGTCATCGCCAGCCTGCGCGACACCGCGGTGGTGGCGCCGGTGCGGCCGGCCCGGGTCGACGGGGGCGAGCCGTGAACGCCGTCGAGCTCGACCACGTCAGCAAGTGGTTCGACCGGCGCGAGGGCGGGCCGCTCCACGTCCTCGACACCGTCGACATCGCGATCCCGCAGCACGCGATCGTCGCGATCCTGGGCGCTTCGGGCTGCGGAAAGAGCACCCTCCTCAACATGATCGCCGGGCTGGTCGAGCCCGATCAGGGCGCCGTCCTCCTGAACGGCATCCCGTCGCACGCCTTCCGCGACTGGCGGGCCATGACCTACATGTTCCAGGAGGACCGGCTGCTGCCCTGGCGCACGGCCGCCCAGAACGTCGCCTTCGGCCTCGAGGCCGGACGCATGGGCCGGGCGGAGCGGGCGCGGCGGGTCGACGAGACCCTGCGGCTCGTCGGGCTGGAGGCCTTCCGCGACGCCTACCCGCACGAATTGTCGGGGGGCATGCGCAGCCGGGTGGCGCTCGCGCGCAGCCTCGTGACCGAGCCCAAGATCCTGCTCCTCGACGAGCCGTTCTCGAAGCTCGATCCCGAGATCCGCGCGCAGATGCACGCGGAGCTGCTGCGCATCGCCGGCCTGCGGGCGATGACCCTGGTCTTCGTCACGCACGACGTCGAGGAGGCGGTGGTGCTGGCGAGCCGGGTGGTCGTCCTGCACCCGCGGCCGGGCCGGATCGGCACCGTCCGAGCCATCGATCTGCCGTACCCCCGCGACCCGCTCTCGACGGAGGTCGCCGAGGAGGTCCGGCGCCTGCGCATCAGCCTCTCCGCGGCGAGCGCGCGATGCTCGTGAAGACCCCGCCGCGCCTGATCCGGCGGACGCGGACGTCCGGTGCCGGCCGCCGGGCGGGCGTGCTGCTCCAGCGGCTCGCCCTGCTCGCCCTGGCGCTGGCCGCGTGGCAGCTCGGATCGCTGCACGCGCCGAGCTTCGTCCTGCCGAGCCCCGCGCGGGTCTGGCACACGTGGCTCGGCCTCGTCGCCACGCCGAGCTTCGCCGCCGATCTCGGCATCACGCTGGGTCGGATCGGCGTCGGCCTCGCCTTCGCGGCCCTCGTGGGGCTGCCGCTCGGCCTGCTGCTCGGCGCGAGCCCGCGCCTCGGGCGCTTCTTCGAGCCGGTGCTGACGGTGACCAACACCGTCTCCTCCGCGATCTGGGCGATCTTCGCGCTGATCTGGTTCGGCCTCTCGAACTGGACCACGATCTTCGTGGTGTTCATGACCGCGATGCCGCTGATCCTGACCAACGTCTGGCAGGGCACGCGCACGGTCAGCGCCGAGCATCTCGAGCTCGCCCGCACCTTCCGGATGCCGCGCCGCAAGGTGCTGACCAAGATCTACCTGCCGACGATCCTGCCCGCCTTCTTCGCGGGCGCGCGCCTCGCCATCGGCTTCGGGGCGCGGGTCGTCCTCGTGGCGGAATCGCTCGGGGCGAGCAGCGGCATCGGCTACCGCCTGCGGCAGGCGGCCGACCTCGTCCAGACCGACCAGGTCTTCGCCTGGACCCTCACCCTCGTCGCCCTGATGATCGGGCTCGAGACGCTCGTCCTGAAGCCGGCCGAGCAGCGCCTGTTCGCCTGGAAGAAGGTGGCGCAGCCGTGACGGCCGGCGCCAGCCGGGGACACGCCCGCCGCACGACCCCTCATCGCCCGTCCCGGAGAACGCCTTGAAACGGATCCGCGTCCTCGCCGCCGCCGCGCTCTGCGCACTCGGCCTGCCCGGCCTCGCGCGCGCCGAGACGGTGCGCATCGGATACTGGAGCTCGGGCATCAGCCTCGGCTTCGGCGCCGTGCTGGAAGCCGGCAAGTTCATGGAGAAGGAGGGCCTGACGGCCGAGTACGTCAAGTTCCCGGACGTGAACGCGCCGACCAAGGCGATGGCCGCCGGGGCGATCGATTTCGCGATCGCGGCGAGCGCCGGGACGGCGCTGAGCGTCACCGCCGACGGGCTGCCGATGAGCATCGTCCTGGCGACCCAGGTGGCCGATCTCGACTTCGTCGTCCCGGAGGACTCGCCGATCAAGACGATGGCCGACCTCAGGGGCAGGAAGATCGGCACCTCGCCGGCCGGCAGCGGCACCGCCGCCATCGCGGCGGCGATCCTGGAGACCAATCACGGCCTCAAGCCCGCCGACTACCAGGCCGTCCCCGGCAACGATTCCCGGCTGGCGCAATTCCTCGTCCAGAAGGACATCGACGCCGCGGCCCTGCGCACCGTGACCCTCGCGCTCCTGCCGGACGTGAAGCTGCGCCGGCTCGGCACCTTCCGGGAGGAGTGGAAGCGCCTCACCCAGCAGGACGCGCCGCCGGTCCTCGGCGTTGGCCTGATGCGCAATGCCTGGATGACGCAGAATCCGGACGCGCCCGCCAAGGTCGTGGCCGCGATGCGCAAGGCCTACGCTTTCGGCCAGGCCGACAAGCCCGGCGTGGCCAAGATCCTGAAGGCGGCCGCGAACCTGAGCGACGCCGACGCCGCGGCCTACGCGGGCCTCTGGGACGGCATCTACACGGTCAGCCTGGAGCCCGCCGACATCGCCTCGCTGAAGCGGGAATTCGACGTGTTCAAGGCGGTCGGCGCCGTCCAGGGCAGCCTGCCGGACACGGCCCTGGTCCCCGGCCCCTACGAGCGGTCGAAGTCGATCCCGTAGCCTTTCCGACCTGCAGAAGAGGGTTTCCACGATGGCTCAGACGATGAAGGCGCTCGTTCTGGAGGCGCACGGCGACATCGACACGCTGAAGGTGGTGAACGACTATCCGAGGCCGTCCCCCGGCCCGGGCGAGGTCCTGATCCGGGTCGGCGCGTCCTCGTTCAACTACCACGACGTGTTCACCGTGAAGGGCATGCCCGGCATCAAGGTGCCGATGCCGGTGGTGATCGGCCTCGACATGGCCGGGCAGATCGTCGAGCTCGGCGCGGGCGTCGCGGAGTGGCGCGTCGGCGACCGGGTGCTGGTCAACCCGCTCAACAAGGCCAAGGGCCTGATGGGCGAGATGCTCGACGGCGGCATGGCCGAGTACTGCCGGGTCTCGACGAGCCAGCTCATCGCGATGCCGCCGGACGTGAGCTACGCGGACGCGGCGTCCCTGCCGGTGGCCTACGGCACGGCCCACCGCATGCTGATCACCCACAACACCGTGAAGGCCGGCGACAAGGTCCTGATCCTGGGCGCCAGCGGCGGCGTCGGCACGGGCTGCGTGATGCTGGCCAAGCAGCTCGGCGCCGAGGTCATCGCCTGCGCGGGCAGCGCGGAGAAGATGGCGGCGCTGACGGCCCTCGGGGCCGACCACGTCGTCAACTACCGCGAGACCGACTTCTCCAAGTGGGCGATCCAGCAGTACGGCAAGCCGCAGCGCCGGACCTACGAGGGCGGCGTCGACGTGGTGATCAACTTCACCGGCGGCGACACCTGGGTGCCCTCGCTCAAGTGCCTGAAGCGCGGCGGCACGCTGCTCGTCTGCGGAGCCACCGCGGGGCACGATCCAAAGGAGGATCTCCGCTACATCTGGAGCTTCGAACTCAAGGTGATCGGCTCGAACAGCTTCTACGACGACAACCTGTCGGCCCTGATGGACATGATCCAGGCCGGCACGCTGAAGCCGACCATCGACAAGCTCCTGCCCCTCGAGGAGGCCGCCGAGGGCCTGCGGATGATCCGCGACCGCGAGGTCATGGGCAAGATCGTCGTCACCCCCTGACACCGCCCGAGGCCGGTCCGCCGCGCGTCCACGCCCCCAGCCCCGCCCGAGGAGATCTCGAAGCCATGTCCGACACCCCCCTCACCAAGGAGCAGGTCGAGGCGCTGCTGCTGCGCGGCCCGTTCCACCAGTGGCTCGGCCTCTCCGTCGTCGCCGTCGGCGATGGGACGATCGAACTGAAGGCGACGTGGCGGCCGGAATGGGTCGTCAACGCCGAGCGCGGCTACGTCCACGGCGGCATCCTGGCGACGCTGGTCGACCTCACCGCCGATTGGGCGCTAGTCTCCAAGACCGGCCGGGGCGTCCCCACCGTGGACCTGCGGGTCGATTACCACCGGGCCGCGATGCAGGGCGATCTCACCTGCCGCGGCACGGTGGTGAAGTTCGGCAACCAGCTCTCGGTGGCCGAGGCGCAGATCCTCGACCCGGAGGGGCGCCTGCTCGCGAGCGGCCGCGGCGTCTACATGACGGCGCCGCCGAAATGACCGGACCGGCCCCCGGCGCCCCGGCGGATGGGGCCCTCGACCACGTCGTGATCAACGTGCTGCGGCGGATGGACGAGGCGGCGGACCTGTTCGCCGCCCTCGGCTTCCGGTTGACGCCGCGCGGCCACCACTCGCTGGGCTCCGTCAACCACCTGATGATGACGGCCGGACCCTACCTCGAACTCGTCGGCCTGCCCGAGACGGGTCCGCAGCGGCAGGACGTTCTGGACAGCCCGTTCGGCCTGAACGGGCTCGTCGTGGCGAGCCGGGACGCCGACGCGACGCATGCCCGCCTCGCCGCGGCGGGGCTCGCGGCCGGGCCGCCCGTCGCCTTCACGCGCCCCGTGACCGTCGACGGCCGCGAGGAAACGGCCCGGTTCCGCACGGTGCGGGTGCCGGTCGACCGGTTCCCGGCGGGGCGCCTCTACCATTGCGAGCACCTGACCCCGGATCTCGTCTGGCGCCCCGAATGGCTCGACCATCCGAACGGCTTCACGGGGCTCGACGCGCTGACGATCGAGAGCCCGGCGCCGGAGGCCGACGCCGCCCTCTACGCGAGCGCGAGCGGCGCCCCGGCCGAGGCCGCGGGCGGCGTCCGGACCCTCCGGCTCGGCGAGACGCGGGTGGCGATCGTGCCGGGGCCGGCCGCCCGCTTCTCCGCCCTGGCGTTGCGCTTCCGCGACCTCGACGCCCTCGAAGCCCGCGCGGGCGCGCTCCCGGAGGCGGCCTGGGTTCGGCACGGGCCGGACGCGGCCACGCTGACGCTACCGGCCTTCGACCTCCGTCTCGTGTGCAGGGCGGCCCCATGACGCGCGCGGCCACGGCTCCGACCAATCTCGGCGACCTCGTCGACCGGTCCGGGCCGCCGGACAGGCCGCGGATCATCGGCGTCGGCCCGGATGGCGAGCCCGCGGTGATGACCCGCGCCGGTCTCGACGCCCGGGCCGACGCCTTCGCCCGCGGCCTGCTGCGCGGCGGGATCGCCCGCGGCGCGCGGGTCGCGATCCTCGCGGCCAACCGGCCCGACACGATCGCGGCGCTGCTCGGGGCGATGCGCGCCGGCGTGGTTCCGGTCCCGGTCAATCACAAGTTCCCGCCGGCCACGATCGCCGCCGTGCTCGCCGATTGCGGGGCGCGGCTCGTGCTCTGCGACGGCCCGCGCCGGGCGCTGCTGGCCGATCTCGGCCCCGATATCCGGATCGCCGGGTTCGACGATGACGGGCCGGAGGGCTTCGCGGCCTGGCTCGACCCCGGTCCGTTCGTGCCGGTCGTGCCCGAGCCCGACGAGGCGGCCCTGTTCCTCTACACGTCCGGCTCGACGGGCCGGCCGAAGGGCGTGCGGCTGAGCCATGCCAGCCACCTCTGGGTGGCGCGGACCCGCGCCGCGGAGACGGACCTGCGCGACGACCGGCTGCTCGTGGCGGCGCCGCTCTACCACATGAACGCGCTCGCCCTGGCGCTCCTCGTCTGCGCGGCCGGCGCCACGATGGTGCTGCTGCCGCAATTCGAGGCGCGGGCCTACATCGCGGCGATCGACCGGTACCGCTGCACGTGGCTCACCGCCGTGCCGCCGATGATCGCCATGATGCTGCGGGAGCCGGATCTCCTCGCGGAAGCCGACCTCACCGGCGTGCGGACGGTCCGGATGGGCTCGGCGCCGGTCAACGACACCCTCGCCCGGCAGATCCGCGCCCTCCTGCCGAACGCCCGCATCCTCAACGCCTACGGGACCACCGAGGGCGGCCCGGTCGTGTTCGGCGACCATCCGGACGGCCTGCCGACGCCGGTCGCGTCGGTCGGCGCGCCGCATCCCCAGGTGGCCTTGCGCCTCGTCGGACCGGACGCCCCGGAGACCGGGATCCTGCAGATGCGCAGCCCCGCGATCATGCTCGGCTACCACAACCGGCCGGACGTGCCCGTCCCGATCACCGCGGACGGGTTCTACGACACCGGCGACGTCTTCCGCCGCGACGCGGACGGGTTCTTCTACTTCCTCGGGCGGACCGACGACATGTTCGTCTCCGGCGGCGAGAACATCTTTCCGGGCGAGGTCGAACTGGTGCTGGAGCGCCACCCCGCGGTGCTCCAGGCCTGCGTGGTGCCGGTGGACGACGCCATCAAGGGCACCAAGCCGGTCGCCTTCGTGGTCCGCCGGCCCGGCGCCACCGTCGATGAGGCCGCTCTCAAGGATTACGCGCTCGAACACGCGCCGGCCTACCAGCACCCGCGTCGGGTCTGGTTCGTCGAGGCGCTGCCGCTCGCCTCGACCGGCAAGATCGACCGCGCGGCCCTGCGCCGGCGGGCCGAAGAGGCCGTCCGCACCCCGTGACCGGCCGGGGCGGAACGGCCCTTGCAGGTTGTGCTCCCGCGGACTGCGCCCGCAGAAATTGGCCTCGCACGGAAGGCCGACCGGCGCTCCCGTCCCCGTCCGCCTGACCCGGAACGCCAGGAGTGACCCCATGCTGCGACGAACCTTCCTGGGCGGTGCCGCCGCCGCGGCCGCCGCGCCCTTCCTGCCGGCCCGCCCGGCCCTCGCCCAGGGCGGCCGGGCGAGCGTCCTGCGCTTCGTGCCGCAATCCGACCTCACCATCGTCGATCCGGTGACGACCACGGCCTACGTCACGCGCAACCACGCGTTGATGGTGTTCGACCAGCTCTACGGCCTCGACGCGCAGTTCACGCCGCAGCCGCAGATGGTCGAGGGCCACACGGTCGAGGAGGACGGGCGGCGCTGGACCTTCCGGCTGCGCGAGGGCCTGAGATTCCACGACGGCGAGCCGGTGCGGGGCCGCGACTGCGTCGCGTCGATCCGGCGGTGGGCGCAACGCGACAGCCTCGGGCAGGCCCTGATGGCGCGCACGGACGCCCTGGAGGCGCCGGACGACCGCACCTTCGTCATTCGCCTGAAGCGGCCCTACGGGCTGATGCTCGAGACGCTGGCGAAGCTCGGTCCGCCGGTCCTCGTCATCATGCCCGAGCGCCTCGCCGCCACCGACCCGGCCCAGCAGATCCCCGAGCTGATCGGCTCCGGGCCGTTCCGGTTCAACACCAAGGAGCGGCTCGTCGGCGCCCGCGTGGTCTACGACCGCAACCCGGACTACCGGCCCCGGGAGAACGGCCCGGTCTCCTGGGTGGCGGGGCCGAAGCGTGTCCATTTCGAGCGAGTCGAGTGGCAGGTCATGCCGGATCCCGGCACCGCGGCCGCCGCCCTTCAGAACGGCGAGGTCGACTGGTGGGAGAACCCGATCAGCGATCTCGTGCCGACGCTTCAGGCGCACCCGCAGATCGCCACGCAGCTCGCCTCGCCGCTCGGCAATCTCGGCACCGGCGTGATGAATCATCTCCACCCGCCCTTCGACAAGCCCGCGGTCCGGCGCGTGGTCCTCGAGGCCCTGTCCCAGGCAGACTTCATGGCGGCGGCCGCCGGCGACGATCCCAAGCTGTGGCGCAAGGATGTCGGCCTGTTCACGCCGGGGACCGCGATGGCCACCGATGCCGGGCTCGACGTGCTCACCCGGCCGCGCGATCTCGCCAAGGCCAAGCGCGACCTCGTGGCGGCCGGCTACCAGGGCGAGCGCGTCGTGCTCATGTCGACGAGCGAGAACCCCGTGCTCGGCGCCCTCGGCGAGATCATGCACGACCTGCTCCAGCGCCTCGGGATGAACGTGCAGTACGTCGTGTCCGACTGGGGCACGCTGGTCACCCGCCGCGCCAGCAAGGTGCCCCCCGACCAGGGCGGCTGGAACATCTTCACCACGACCTGGACCGGCCTCGACATGGCCAACCCGGTCGTGGAGCAGGTCCTGCGCTGCGGCGGCGAGAAGGGCTTCTTCGGCTGGCCGGACCTGCCCGAACTGGAGAGGCTGCGGGAGGCCTGGATCGAGGCGCCGGACCAGGCCGCGCGCCAGGCGATCGCGGCCCGGATGCAGACCCTGGCGATGCGCGACGTGCCGTACCTGCCGACCGGCCAGTACTTCTACCGGACGGCCTTCCGGCGCGACCTCCGGGACGTGGTCGACGGCCAGTTCGTCTTCTGGAACGCCCGCCGCGCCTGACGGGCGGCGTGTCCTGGCCGCCCGTCGCCGCTCCGGCGGCGGGCCGCTTCGCGGATACGCGCCTCAGTGCGCGAAGACGCCGGCCAGATCCCGGAAACCCTTGACCTCGATCGGATTGCCGCTCGGGTCGAAGAAGAACATCGTGCGCTGCTCGCCGGGCTCGCCGGCGAAGCGGACGACCGGCGGGATGTCGAAGGCGATGCCGGCCGCCTCGACACGGCCGGCGAGCGCCTCCCAGGCGTCGAGCGGCAGCACCACGCCCAGATGCGGCATCATCACCGTGTGGTCGCCGACCTTCCCGCTCCGGGTGGTGGCGAAGGGCTCGCCCAGGTGCAGCGACAGCTGATGGCCGAAGAAGTCGAAATCGACCCAGGTCTCGGTGCTGCGGCCCTCCTGGCAGCCGAGGACGCCGCCGTAGAAGCGGCGCGCCGCGTCGAGGTCGGTGACGTGGTAGGCGAGGTGGAACGGCGTGAGCATCGACGGTCTCTTGCTTGCTGGGCTCGGTTGAGAGGGGGTTGCGGCGCCGTCAGGGCGCCGGATCGAGGGCACGCGCCGAGACGACGCCGCCGACGAGGTTGCAGGACAGCAGGAACGCGCTGTCGAGATCGCCGCCGCCGGCCGGCACCAGCGCCGTCAGCCGCGCGGCCAGAGCGCTTCGCGCGGCGCGGGCGATGGCCTGGGCCTCCGCGACAGCGACGGCCGCGAACCGGATCGTCTCCCCCGGCCGCACCTGCGCGAGGCGGCCGAGATCCGCCGAGATCACGGTGGCGATCTTCGGGTAGCCGCCGGTGGTGTGGCGGTCGGCCAGCAGGATCAGCGGGCGCCCGTGGCCGGGCACCTGGATCGAGCCGTTCACGATCCCGTCCGAGACGATGTTGAAGCCGCCCGCGTGGGCGATCGGCGGCCCGTCGAGGTGGCAGCCCATCCGGTCCGCCCGCGCCGTGAGGGTGTAGGCTTCGGAGAGGAAGGTCCGCAGGCCGTCCGCGGTGAAGCCGTCGGCCTGCGGCCCGAGCACCACCCGGATCGGCCCGCCGAAGGTCGGCCGGTGGGCCGGCGGCAGGGTCAGCGGGCGGTCGCGGGGCGCGGGCGCCGCGAGGGGCAGCAGGTCGCCCGCGGCCAGGGGTTGGCCGTCGAGGCCGCCGAGGCGGGTGCGGGTGTGTGTCGCCACGCTGCCTAGCATCGGCGCGACGGCGAAGCCCCCGGCGACCGCGAGGCAGGCGCGCAGGCCCTGCCGCGGTCCGCCCAGGACGAGCCGGTCGCCCCGCCGCAGGTCGTAGGCGGTGAACGGGTCGAGGGCGCGGCCGTTCAGGCTTATCGCGAAGGGCGCGCCGGCGAGGGCGACGCGGCAGATATCCGTCTCGCAGGCGAGGGTCGGACCGACCATCGCCATCTCGATCACCGCGGCGTCGAGCGGGTTGCCGACGAGGCCGTTGGCCAGGGCCAGCAGGTCGGGATCCATCGCGCCGGACCCCGAGATGCCGTAGCGCAGGTAGCCCGGCCGCCCGGCATCCTGCAGGGTCGAGGCCACGCCGGGGGCGATGACGCGCAGGCCCTCAGGCATCGATCCGCTCCAGGGTCGCGACGGTCTCGCCGGCGCGGGCGGCCTCGCTGAGGGCGTCGAACGCGGCGCGGTCGATCGGCTCGAACCGGATCAGGTCGCCGGCCGCGAACAGGAACGGCTCGGCCCGGCCCGGATCGTAGGAGCGCGCGGGCGTGCGGCCGATGAGCTGCCAGCCGCTCGGCAGCTCCAGGGGCGGCGAGACGCCGGTCTGGTTCCCGCCGATCGAGACGCTGCCGGCGGGCGTCTTGGGCCGCGGATCGGTGCGCCGGCTCGCGTGGAGCCGGGGATCGAGGCCGCCCAGATAGGCGAAGCCGGGGGCGAACCCGATCATGTAGACGCGGTAGTCGCGGCCGGAATGAAGGGCGATCACCGCCTCCGGGCTGAGGCCGGCCCCGGCGGCGAGGTCGTCGAGGTCGGCGCCGTGCGCGCCGCCGTAATGGACCGGCACCCGCCAGCGGCGCAGCGAGCCCGCCGCCCCGTCCGGCGGCGGCCAGTGCGCGGCGATCAGCGCGGCGAGGTCGGCCCGGGGCAGCAGGTCCGGATCGTAGAGGACGAGGAGCGAGCGGTAGGTCGGCACGGTCTCCAGGACGCCCGGGCGCCCGGCGCCGCGGAGCGCCGCGTCGAGGGCGATGACCCGCGCGTTGATCGCGGGATCGACCGCGCGGCCGAGCTCCACCGTGAGCGCCCGGTCGCCGCTATCGAGGAGGCGGTAGCCGGGCTCAGACACCGAGCACCTCGGCCATCGGGCGCAGGGCGATGCCCTTGGCGGCGCACTCTGCCCGCAGGCGGCGCGCCATGGCGACCGCGCCGGGCGTGTCGCCGTGGACGCAGACCGTGTCGATCCGCGTCGGGATGCGCCGCCCGGACAGGCAGGTGATCGCCCCGTCCTCCAGCATCCGCGCCACGCGCTCCGAGACGGAATCGGGATCGTGCAGCACGGCGCCGGGGAGCTTGCGCGAGACCAGGGTGCCGTCATCCGCGTAGGCGCGGTCGGCGTAGATCTCGCGCGCGATCGGCAGCCCGAGCTTCTCGCCGGCCCGCTCGGTCTCCAGGCCGGGCATCACCACGAAGATCAGGTCGCGGTCGAGGGTGCGGATCGCCCGGGCCACCGCCAGAGCGAGGTCGGCATCCTCGTTGGCCATGTTGCCCATGGCCCCGTGGGTCTTCACGTGGCGCACCGGGCAGCCGGCATCCTGCGCCAGCGCCAGCAGCGCGCCGACCTGGTAGAGCACCGCCTTCTCGATGTCGGCGGGGCGCTCGCCGTGGATCGGCCGCCGGCCGAAGCCCCAGAGGTCGAGGAAGCTCGGGTGGGCGCCCGCTTGCACGCCGTTCGCGGCGGCGCGGCTCAGGGTCTCGTGCATCACCAGCGGGTCGCCGGCGTGGAAGCCGCAGGCGATGTTGGCCGAGGTCGCCACGGTCAGCATCTCGGCGTCGTCGCCCAGACGGTAGACGCCGAAGCCCTCGCCCATGTCGCAGTTCAGATCGACGATCATCGGTGCATCCCTTCTCTCGCGCGGGGTCAGGCTTCGGCGACCAGGTGGGCCACCAGGGTGGCGGCGGCGCACAGATCCGCGATCCGCATCGCCTCGTCCGGGTTGTGGCTGCCGTTCTGGTTGCGGATGAAGATCATCGTGCTCGGCACGCCCTGGCCGGCCAGCGTCGCGGTGTCGTGCCCCGCCCCGCTCGCCATCGTGCGGAACGGCGTCCCGAGCCGGCGCGCGTGGCCGGACAGGGCCTCGACCAGCGCGGCGCTCATCCGCGCCGGCGTGCTGCCGGTCCGCTCGCCCAGCACGAAGCGTACCGAGCGGGCGGCCTCGATGGCGGCGATATGCTCGGCGAGCGCCGCCTCGACCCGGTCGAGAACGGCCGGCTCGGTGCTGCGCACGTCGAGGCAGAAGCGGACTTCGCCGGGGATCTTGGCGAAGGCGTGCTGAACCGGGTCGGTGGCGACCTCGCCCAGCGTGATCGTGGCCGGGCAGCCCTCCGCCTCCAGCCTGCCCCAGAGCGCGTCCAGGCCGGTGATCAGGTCGGCGAGGGCGAAGACGGCGTCGCTGCGGTCGCCCCGCGCCACGGCGCCGGAATGGCCGTAGCGGCCGAAGCAGGCCGCCTTGCGGTAGCGGAAGCTGCCGCTGATCGCCGTGACGAAGCCCACGGGGAGCCCGGCCGCCTCCAGCGCCGGGCCCTGCTCGATGTGCATCTCGACGAAGCCGTGGATCCGCGCCGGATCGAGGAGCCGCTCGCCCCGCGCCACCGCCCCCGGCCGCAGGCCGAGTTCGGCCATGTGGTCGCGCAGGCTCCTGCCGGTATCGGCGCGGGGCAGGTCGAGCACCTCCGGCGGCAGCAGGCCGAGCGCGGCCCGGCTGCCGACGTAGGAGGCCGGGAACCACACGCTCTCCTCGGCCCGGAACACCGCCACCGTCACGGGACGCGCCGGCACGATCCCAGCCCGGCGCAGGGCCTCCACGGCCGCGAGGCCGCCGATCACGCCCGCCGCCCCGTCGAAATTGCCCCCGTGGGGCACCGTGTCGACGTGAGAGCCGACCATCCAGGGCGCCAGTGCCGGGTCGCGGCCCGCCATCGTCAGGAACAGGTTGCCGGCCGCGTCGGTCTCGGCGGCGAGCCCGAGTGCCAGCCCGGTGGCTCGCATCAGGGCGTGGGCGCGCTCCTCGCCGACGCCGTAGGCCGCCCGCGTCACGCCCGGCGCGTCCTCGCTGAAGCTCAGGAGCTCGGCGAACAGGCCCGCGCAGAGATCCGGATCGATCGCGAGCCGGGTCATGCCGGCTGCCGCGCGGGTCCGACCCGGTCCATCGGCTGAACAATGAGGCACGCGCCCGGCGCAGTCGCGAAGGGAATACCGGGATCCGGAAGTTCGATGACCATGTCGGAGGCAGCCATGCTCAAAAATACCGCTTGAATGCCGGCGGTATACCGGTTCTGCTAAGGCATCCCATCCGATTTGGCAATGTAAAACGTCGGCGGATGGAAAATTAAATCTCTATATTGAGAGATTTTATGAACGATAAAACAGCAACATAATGCGATCTGCGTGCGGATCTAAGCATCGATCCGCGAAGCGACTGCAAAACATCAGGTTTAACGATGGCTCAGACCGAGACGGCCGCGCCCCCGCTCCTGAAGATCAGGAAGCTGCACAAGAGCTACGGCACCAACGAGGTCCTGAAGGGCATCTCCCTCGACATCCGAGAGGGCGAGGTCGTGTCGATCATCGGTGCGAGCGGCTCGGGCAAGAGCACGTTCCTGCGCTGCCTGAACCTCATGGAGACGCCGACCTCCGGCTTCATGGATTTCGAGCGCTTCGCCTTCGACTACGAGCAGGGCGCCCGCCGCCAGCCGACGCCGCAGCAGCTCTGCGAGTTGCGGGCGCGGATCGGCATGGTCTTCCAGAGCTACAATCTCTGGCCGCACATGACCGTGCTGGAGAACGTCATCGAGGCGCCGATCCGGGTACGTCGGATGCCGCGCCGGCAGGCCGTCGCGGAGGCGGAGGCGCTGCTCCAGCGCATCGGCCTCTACGAGAAGCGGCACGCCTACCCGTCGAAGCTCTCGGGCGGGCAGCAGCAGCGCGTGGCGATCGTGCGCGCCCTGGCGATGGCGCCCAAGGTGATGCTGTTCGACGAGGTGACCTCGGCCCTCGATCCGGAGCTGGTCGGCGAGGTGCTGGCGCTGATGGGCTCCCTCGCGGCGGACGGGATGACGATGCTGCTCGTCACCCACGAGATGGCCTTCGCCCGGGATGTCGGCACCCGCACCCTGTTCTTCGACGGCGGCGTGATCGCCGAGGACGGGCCGCCCGACGCCATCATCGGCGCGCCCCGGAGCGAGCGGCTGCGCCAGTTCCTCCGGCGCGTCCTGCACCAGCCCGCCGCGCCGGGACAGACGGCGTGAGCCGCCGGCCCATCACCGGGGAGAAGGGACAGCGATGAGCGTCGCGGCGTTGCAGGAGTGGTGGCTCACCCTCTCGGACGAGGTCGTCACCTACGGCCCCGGCTTCCTCTCGGCGACCCTAGTGGTGCTCGGCGTCACGGTGGCGAGCATCCTGGTGAGCTGGGCCTGCGGCCTGCTCGGGGCGCTGGGCAAGCGCTCGTCCTTCGCGCCCTTCCGGGCGCTGGCGAGCTTCTACGTCTGGTTCATCCGCGGCACGCCGACCCTCGTGCAGGTCTTCATCGTGTATTTCGGCATGCCGCAGGTCGGGGTGAAGCTCTCGCCCGTGACCGCCGGCATCATCGCGCTGGGTGTCAGCAGCGGCGCCTACGTGGCCGAGACGATCCGGGCCGGCCTCGCGGCGATCCCCCGGGGTCAGGTCGAGTCGGCGCTGGCGCTCGGCATGAACCCGCGGATCATGATGGTGCGCATCGTCCTGCCGCAGGTCTTCCGCATGATCCTGCCGTCGCTGACCAACGAGGCGATCTCGGCGGTGAAGAATACCTCGCTGCTGTCGACGATCACGGTGGTGGAGCTGACGCTCTACGCGCAGCTCATGATCGCCACGACCTTCCGGCCGTTCGATTTCTACATCGCGGCGGCGCTGATCTACCTCGGCCTCACGTCGATCCTGTCGCAGCTCTCGGCCTATTTCGAGCGGCGCTACGCCCGCCTGTCCTGAGCCCCCCCGCCGCGGGACGGGCCGCGGCCGATCCTTCCCGCCCCGTCCCGAGACCGGAGATCACCATGAACCGCCGCCACGTCCTCGCCCTCGCCGCCCTCTGCGCCAGCCTCGGCGCAGGGATCCTCGCCGCCCCCGCGACCCGCGCGGCCGAGGGCAAGCTGGAGCTGATCGAGCCCGGCAAGCTGATCGTGGCGACGGACAGCACCTTCGCGCCCTTCAGCATGCGCACGCCGAGCGGCGAGCTCGACGGGCTGGAGGTCCGGGTCATGCGCGAGGTCTGCCGCCGGCTCGGGCTCGAGTACAGCCCGGTCAACATCAAGTTCGACGCCCTGCTGGTGGGCCTGATGGCCGACCAGTACGACATCACCAGCGAGTCGATGGACATCACCCCCGCCCGGCAGAAGCAGGTCGCCTTCGCGGACGGGTGGCTCGAATCCGGCGCGCGGATCGTCACCCGCAAGGATACCGGCATCAAGGGGCCGGCGGATCTCAAGGGCCGCAACGTCGGCGCCCTCTCGGCCTCGACCTTCGGCAAGCTCGCCGAGGAGAACGGCGCCACCCTGAAGAGCTACAAGACGGCCGCGGACGCCATGCAGGACCTCGTCGGCGGCAACATCGACGCGGTGATCAACGACGCGGTGGCCGGCAACTACGCCATCAAGGCGCGCAAGCTGCCCCTGGTGATGATCGAGACCCCGCTGAGCACGGTCCAGAAGGGCTTCGCCATCAAGAAGGGCAAGCCGAACCTGCACGCCGCCGTCAACAAGGCGCTCGGCGAGATGGTCGCGGACGGTACCTACGCCAAGCTCGTTACCCCGCTGATCGGCTATGATCCGGCCCCGAAGGAGCCGATCCGCACGCCCGCCATGTGAGCGGGCACGGCGGACGCGCGAGAACAAGAATGGGGAGCGGCTGAGCCGGCCGCTCCGGGAGGACACCATGAAGACCCTCGACGCCGCGTCGTACACGACGGCGCTCAGTGCACGGCGCGAGCAGAGCCTCGGCCAGATGGCCTACGACCGCCTGCTCGACATGCTCGTCCGCCGCGACCTTCCGGCCGGCACCGTGCTGCACGAGCGCCGCCTCGCCGAGATGCTCGACATCTCCAGGACCCCGACCCGCGAGGCGATGTCGCGGCTGGAGACCGAGGGGTTGATCGAGCGGCAACCCGGCGGGATGCTCGTGGTCAAGGAATTCTCCCTGCGCGAGCTGATCGAGATCCTGCATGTCCGCCGCCTGCTGGAGCGGGAGAGCGTCGCGCTGGCCACCGGCCGCATCGCCGACGCGGTGCTGGCGGACCTGCAGCGTCAGATGGAGGCACTCTTGGCGGCGGGCGACCCGGACGCGCCGGGCAACTGGGAGGTCGACCGGCGCTTCCACGACCTGATCGCGGAGCACAGCCAGAACGCGACCCTCGCCAAGACGATCAAGGACCTGCGGCTCAAGACGCAGATGTTCAACCTGAGCCGGATGCCCGAGCGGTTCGAGGCGGTCCATCGCGAGCACCTCGCGGTGGTCGCCGCCCTGCGGGCCAAGGACGCGGCGGCGGCGGCGGACGCGATCGCGGCCCATCTCGAGAATTTCAAGCAGGGCATCATCCGGCGCCTGAGCGAAGTCTGAGCGAAGTCTGAGCGAAGTCTGAGCGAAGTCTGAGCGAAGTCTGGGACGAGGGCGGCGCGATGCACGAGTTCACGGAGCTGCGCGGCCGCGAGGCGGCCTTCCCGGAGGCGGAGTTCGCCGCCCGGCAGGCGGCGGCCCGGGCCGCCATCGCGGGTGCCGGCCACGACGCCCTCGTGGTGACCGGCCCGGAGACGATCTACTGGCTGACCGGCCGCCAGACGGCGGGCTACTTCGCCTTCCAGGCGCTCCTCGTGCCCGTGGACGGCGACCCGGCCCTCCTGGTCCGGCAGCTCGAACTGCCGGGCGCGGCCGCCAACACGTGGCTCGACGACATCCGGGCCTACCCGGACGGCGCCGACCCGGCCGCGGCCCTGGCGGCCCTCGTGCGCGGGCGCGGGGTCGCCCGGCCGGCCCTGGAGCGGGACGGCTGGTTCGTCGCGCCGGCGCTCGCGGCGCGGATCGACGCCGCCCTCGGAAGCGGCCCGCTGCCCGACGGATCCGGACTGCTCGCGCCCCTGCGGGCAGTGAAGTCGGCGGCCGAACTGGCGGCGATCCGGGCCGCCGCCCGGTACGCGCAGGCCGGTCTCGCCGCGGGGCTCGACGCCTGCGCGGCCGGCACCGACGAGAACGCCGTCGCCGCCGCCATGCTGGCGGCCGCGACGGTCGCCGGGTCCGAGGCCATGGCGATGGAGCCCCTGGTCGCGTCGGGACCGCGCAGCGGTCTGCCGCACATGACGTGGCGGCGGCGCCGGCTGGAGCCGGGCGACGCGGTCTTCCTCGAGCTCGCTGGCAGCCACGCCCGCTACCACGCGGCGCTGATGCGCAGCGTCTGGATCGGTCCGCCGCCGATCGAGGCGTCGCGGATGATGGACTGCGCCCTGCGCGCTCTCGACGCGGCGCTCGCCGCGATCCGGCCCGGCCATCCCTGCGCCGCCCCGCACGCGGCGGCGCAGGCCGTGATCGACGCGGCGGGCTACGGCCCGGCCTTCCGCAAGCGGATCGGCTACTCGATGGGCGTCGCCTTCGCGCCGGACTGGGGGGAGGGTGCCCTGCTCTCGCTCTTCACCGGACAGGACCGGCCGATCGAGCCCGGCATGGTCTTCCACCTGCCGGCCACCCTGCGCCGCTACGGCGCCTGGACGGTCGGCGCCTCGGAGACCGTCATCGTCACCGCAGACGGGGTCGAGCCCCTGTCCGACCTGCCGCGCACCCTGTCGGTGCGGTGAGGCGTCGCGGATAACCGCGGCCTGCAGGGACGGTCCGAAGGGAGGGACCGTATTCAGGGACGCGGCGCGCGTTCGATCACGCCGGAGGTGACCGGCGCTTCCGCCACGCCGCGCCCTGCGCCGCAGCCACGATGATCCCCTTCAGAGGCCATCAGGCCGCTCTCGACACCGGCGATCGATCCGGGGGATGATCGGCTTTCGGGACGCCTTGAGCAGGCGCGTGAGATAGGTGCGTATCGGCCGGTCGTATAAGCGCAGCGCCAGGTAGCTCAAGATCAACGTCGCTGCGAAGAGCGTTGCGGCCTCGATCGCGGCCGACTTCCCGCCGCTCAGCTTCTGGTACAGGCCGTGGATCCACGAGAAGATCGGAAAATGCAGGGCGTAGATCGGATACGATAGGTCTCCGCCGAGGGTCGAGAGGTCTTTCAGCGGGTCCGACAGGGTGCTGGACGATCCGCCGACGACGAGCAGGGGGGCCAGCAGCAGCTTCCAGAGCATCCGCTGCGTGTGGTTCAGTTCGTACGGCATGGTGAAGATGATCACCATCACGACGAGCAGGACGTAGAAGACCGGCGTCAGGTTGGCCCGCCGAGCGAGCAGATCCTTGATCTGGTAGCAGAAGACACCGACGAAGAAGGACCACCCGACGTGGCCGAATCCGCCCATGAAGTTATCCGTCTGATCGCCGTCGATTCACACGGTCATGACGAAGCAAGCGGACACGATGTAGAGAGATGCCGACGCGTAAACCGGTTTGAGGTATCGGATCGACCACCAGAACGCGTTGGCCACGATCTCGAAGAACAGCGAGACCTGTGGGCCGTTTAATGGAAAGACCTGAGGACCGCCGATCCGCGGCGGGGCATGGAAGTAGGGGATGTTGAGGAGCGCGAGAAGGACGGCGACGACGATCTGGCTGGCGTAGGTGGCGCCGGACGTCATGGAATTTCGCAGCGCGACATACGGCGCGCTGATGAGGAGCGAGAGCGCGATGACGGGCATCAACCGGACGAGACGCTGAAAAAGGAAGTCCATGTTGGACAGCCGGTCCCTTCGATCCTTGTAAGCGCGGGCAAGGACGAAGCCGCTCAACGTGAAGTACGTATCGACGGAAAGTCCTCCATTGACGGCGAGCCACGGCACATCCAGCCAGGGCCCGGTATGAAAGAGGCGCACGTAGAGAGCGGACAGACCGCGTGTGCCGTCCAGAGCCGCGCAATGTTTAACTTTGTCAGCGGGCGATGGCGCGGTCGAGCCCGGGAGCGCATTCTCTGCCGTCGCGCAGGCTCGAAGGCGCAGCCACAGTGGCGGCAATATTATCCTCATCACTTGGTGATACTGCTTTGCTCTCCGATCTGAACGGGCATGATGCGATACGAACACGGTATATCGGTCGTCATCGCAACACATAATGGTTCCGCGTTCCTCCGCGAGCAGCTGCACAGCCTCGTCATGCAAACCGGGCGCCCGCTGGAAATCATCCTCTCAGACCACAACTCGACCGAGAATACCCTTGAAATTGTTCAGTAATTTGTGCCCTCAAGCAAAATTTCAATTCGAATATTCCGGAACTCGCCCGCACTAGGCTTTCGGGACAGTTTCTTGTGCGAAGCGCTGCGCGCACGCGGGCATTTCGTGGCCTTCTGCGATCAGGACGACATCTGGGACCCGAGGAAGATCGAGCTTTGCTCGCACCACATCGATGATCGCGCCGTGTCCATGATCGCCCATACAGCCCTGAGCCTCGACGCGGGCAACCGCGCGCTCCGGTTATTCTCGCAGGGGATCCAGCGCGATGGCGTGAAGCCGCCACTGAGCTACGATCCCTGGCTGACGTTCTTCGGCTTCTCGATCGTCTTCCGCCGCGATCTCCTGACCTATGGGATATCGAAGACCGCTTCATCGATTTCATCGTGCCGAGCGCGATGATCGCGCACGATCGGTGGGTGACGTTCCTCGCGCAAGTCGTCGGGCAAGTCGTCGGGCAAGTCGTCGGGCAAGTCGTGGAGATCGATGTCCCGCTCGTCCACTACCGCCAGCACGGCAACAACCTGTTCGGCGACGGGACGCGCGTGCGGCATCCCAGGCCCAGGAGCGCGGCCGGCGGATCGGATCCCTACCGGCACACGACCGCCGCGATGATCCGGATCGTCACACGTCTGCCGGACGCGAGCGCGGGGGCCTTCCCGCTCTTCGATCGGGACCGCGCGGTCGGTTTCCTGCAGCGCGCGCTGCACCAGCTCGACGAGCGGGAAGCCGTCTACAGGTCGGCCTCGAGGCGCTCAAGCGCCTCTGCGCTCTGGTGACCTCCGGGACCTACCGGGCCGTCCACGACGGCAACATCCGTTGGTGGTCGGTCGCAAAGGACCTCACGTTCACGCTGGTCCGACGCTGACGGCCCGCGCCGACCGTGTGGCAGGTCTAGCGGGCCTCATCGCCGGCCCGGCCAGACGACTGGGCCCGCATCGAACGGCCCGCCGCGTACAGCGCAGCGCCTCCCGGCGCTCCGCGAACGTCCTGCGGAGCCTCGGACCTGTCGGTGCGGCGGCGGACCCGACGAGCGCTTCGCCGGTCGACGCGCATCCGGTCAGGCGCCGCAGGTTTCCGCCACGAGCCACGCGGTGAGGATCGCCACGGCGTCGAGCAGGTCGTCGATCGCCATGGCCTCGCGCGGATTGTGACTGCCGTTGGCGTTGCGCACGAGCAGCATCGCCATGGGCACGCCGGCCTTCGCGAAGGCGGCGGCGTCGTGAGAGGCCGGGCTGCCGAGGGGCCGCGTCGCGATGCCGAGGGCGTCCGCGGCCGCCGCGAACCCGTCACGGATCCGCGGCGCGACGGCGCCGACGCCCGCCTCGGCGCGCGGACCCAGCGTCACCGTCACGCCGCGGCGGTCGGACACCTCCGCCACCGCTGCCAGGATCGCCGCCTCCAGTTCCGCCAGCACCGCGGCCGCGTAGGCCCGCATGTCGAGGCTGAACCGGAACTCGCCCGGGACCGTGGTCAGGCCGTGCGCCTCGGCGTCGGTGTGGAACCGGCCGAAGGTGACGGCCATCGCGCACCCGGCCGCCTCGCGCTCCGCCCAGACCCGGTCCAGCGCCAGGGCGATCTCGGCCCCGGCCATGGCCGCGTCGCGCCGGAAGCGGCGCGGCGTCCCGACATGGTCGTAGCGGCCGGCGATGCGGACGTCGGGATAGCGGACGTTGCCGGGGATCCCGGTGCAAAGCCCGACCGGGATCCCGGCCTCCTCGAGGCTCGGCGCCTGCTCGATATGCACCTCCAGGAAAGCGTGGATCGCGGCTGCGTCGAAGGCCGCCGGGCCGCGGGCGAGCGCGTCCGGGTCGCCACCCTCCCGGGCGATGTGGTCGGCGAGGCTGAGGCCCGTGTCGATCCGGGCCGCGTCGAGCGCCCCGTCCGGCAGGGCTCCGAGCGCCGCGCGGCTCCCGATATACGAGACCTGGAACCAGACGTTCTCCTCGGCGCGGATGCCCAGGACGGAGATGTCCCGCTCCGGCTCCAGGCCGAGTTGGCGGATGGCCGCGACGGCGGCGAGCCCGGCCACCACGCCGGCGGCACCGTCGAAGTTGCCGCCCTGGGCCACGGTGTCGAGGTGGGAGCCGATCAGGATCGGCGGCAGGGTTCGGTCCCGCCCCGGCAGCGTCATGGCGGTGTTGGCGGCGGCGTCCCGGGCGATCGCGAGGCCGAGATCGGAGGCGCAGCGCGCCACCGCCGCGTGCGCCGCGGTCTCCTCCGGGCTGTAGGAGGGCCGGGTGAACCCGGGCTCCGTCCGGCCGCACCGGGCCAGCTCCGCGAACAGGGCCTCGACCCGGCCGCGCTGCGCGCGCACGGCGGCCGTGATGGCGGACACGCGGTCCATCGCTACGCCTCCCCGAACGCCGGTCCCCGGGACGGGCCCGCCGGTGCCCCTGCCACTTTCGTGCCGGCCCGCCGGATTACCGGGCCCGGTCACCGAGCCCGGTCACCGGGACCGAGTCTGCCGGATCGCCGGGCGCGCGGCCAGCCGCGCGGGTCAGCCCCGCGGCGCGGGATCGTTGCCCGGCCGGATTCCGGCGGCTATCGCCGGTCCCGGCAGGCGGGCGGAGGTTCTGCAAATGAAGACGATCGGGTTCCTGTCCTTCGGGCACTGGTCGCCGACCGGCGGATCGGCGACGCGCAGTGCGGCCGACACACTCCTCCAGTCGATCGACCTCGCGGTCGCCGCGGAGGAGCTCGGGGCAGACGGCGCCTATTTCCGGGTCCACCATTTCGCGCGCCAGCTCGCCTCGCCCTTCCCGCTGCTGGCGGCGGTCGGCGCCCGGACGAAGCGGATCGAGATCGGCACCGGCGTCATCGACATGCGCTACGAGAACCCGTTCTCCATGGTCGAGAATGCCGGCGCGGCGGACCTCATCGCGGGCGGACGCCTGCAGCTCGGGCTCAGCCGCGGCTCGCCCGAGCAGGTCATCGACGGCTGGCGGCACTTCGGCTTCGCCCCGGCCGAGGGCGAGACGGACGCCGATATGGGGCGCCGGCACACCGAGGTCTTCCTCGACCTCCTGAAGGGAACGGGGTTCGCCGAGCCCAACCCGCGGCCGATGTTCGCCAACCCGCCGGGACTCCTGCGCCTGGAGCCGCATTCCGAGGGGTTGCGGGATCGCATCTGGTGGGGATCAGCCTCCGACGCGACCGCGATCTGGGCGGCGCAGCAGGGCATGAACCTGCAGAGCTCGACCCTGAAGGCGGACGAGACCGGCGAGCCGTTCCACGTCCAGCAGGCCAAGCAGATCCGCCGCTACCGGCAGGCGTGGCAGGATGCGGGACACGCCCGCACGCCGCGGGTCTCGGTCTCGCGCTCGATCTTCGCGCTCGTGAACGACCTCGACCGCGCCTATTTCGGGCGCGGAACGAGCAGCGACCAGGTCGGCATCATCGACAACATGCGGGCGGTGTTCGGCCGCTCCTACGCCGCGGAGCCGGACCGTCTGGTCGACGAGCTGCGCGCCGACGCGGCGATCGCGGAGGCCGACACCCTGCTGCTGACGGTCCCGAACCAGCTGGGCGTCGCCTACAACGCCCACCTCATCGAGAGCCTGCTCACGCACGTGGCCCCCGCGCTCGGGTGGCGCTGAGCCGACCTCCGGCCGGGTTCGCCGGCGCCGAGGGCATGCAGCTCCTCGGCCGGCCCTGTCCCGGGGCCCGTCGGCCTACCCATCGCCGCGAGCGTGCGGTAGCCTCCCGTCGGCCCGTCACGCGGTGCCCGAGTCCGGCACTTGCATGGGGATCACCGGGATGTCGCACCCCGTGGACTGGAACGCGTTCGCCGACGCGTGGTGCGCCGCCTGGAACGCCCACGATGTCGAGCGGGTGCTGGCCCATTTCCACGACGACGCCGTGTTCACCTCGCCGGGCGCCGCGCGCATCGTCCCCGCTTCGGGCGGATCGGTGCGGGGCAAGGATGCGCTGCGCGCCTACTGGACGGAGGCCCTGCGGCGGATCCCGGACCTCCACTTCGCGGTGGAGCAGGTCTTCGCGGGCATCGACACGCTGGTGATCCAGTATCGCAACCAGAAGGGTGTGAGCGTCAGCGAGGTGCTCGTCTTCGAGGATGGCCGCGTGCGGGCGGGGCACGGCACCTACCCGATCGGCGTCGACAACCCGGTCGGTGCCGCGGCGGGCTAGAGCCGTTCGCGATGCGGCCGCGCCGGCCTCGGCGGGGCCGCCCGCATCGCAACCGGGTCAGCGCGCGTTGGTTGGCGTCGCGTGGCGAACGGGCGCGGGCCCGCTGCCCGCAGCGGGAGACGAACCATGAGTGATGGCTACCCTTCGATGACGGCGCTCCTGGGCCTCCTCGCCCTGGCAGGCTACCAGAACCGCGACAAGCTCGCGGAACTGCTGGGCGGCGCCGGTCAGACCGCGCCGGCGGGCCCCGGCGGCCCGGCCGACGGCTCCAACGGCGCCTCCAACAGCGGCTCCGGTGCCGGCCTGGGCGGTCTCCTCGGCGGCCTGCTGGGCGACAGGCGCGGCGAGGCTCCCGGCGGGTTCCTGCACAGCGGCCTCGGCGAGATGCTGGACCGCTTCCAGCAGGCCGGTCACGGGACGGCCGCCCAGTCCTGGGTCAACCCGGGACCGAACCAAGAAATCGCGCCGCATCATCTGGAACAGGCGATCGGACCCGACGTCCTCGCGGCTCTCACCCAGCGGACGGGACTGTCCCGCGATGAGCTGCTCTCCCGGCTGTCCCGCGAGCTCCCCCGGGCCGTCGACCGCTACACGCCCGACGGACGGATCCCGGCCTGAGGTCTGGCCGGCGGACGGATCCCGGCCCGACCTTGGGGGTCGGGACCGTCACGGTCGGCGGGGCGTGGGCGACGGGCGCCGGTCTCAGGCGCCGCCGCGCCGCGCGCGCGGCTTCGGCGCGGCGAGCCGGTGGGCCGCCGTCAGGGCCGACATCAGGGTCGCCTCGTCGACGATCGCGAGGTCGCACCGCGTCGCGCCCATCCGCCCCCAGCCGCCCGGAACGGGGCTGAAAGCCGCCGGCACCTGCTCGCAGAAGAAGTCGCGCAGGTCCGGGTCGAACATCAGGTTGATGTCGTGGCCCACCTCGTCCAGCGTCGCGAAGGTCTTGCGCGGCGTCCGGAAGGCCGTCCTGTGGAAGTGGGGGGCGGAGGTCACAGCCTCCAACGTCGCGATGAGCGCCTTCACGCGCGCGATATCGACGCCCATCGCGGCCCTCCTCCCCTGGTTCGGGCACTCATACAACGATCTGCGTCCGCTCGCGTCCGCTTCCTGATTGTGGAGTTCTCCGCGCGAGAGGATCGCGATGGCGCGGTTGTTCTGGCTCTCGGACGACGCCTGGGCGCGGATCGAGCCGCTTCTGCCGCATGGCCAAACGGGCAAACCTCGGATCGACGACAGGCGGGTGATCAGCGGCATCCGGCACGTCCCGAAGGTCGGCTGCCGCTGGCAGGACACGCCCTCCGCCCACGGCACCCACACGACGATCCACAACCGCTACAACAGGTGGCTCATCGCGGGCTCTGACGGCCGACAGAGCCTGCGACGCGCAGAGCCTGGGAGATTGGCTCAAGAGCCACCGAACTGATCGCCACCATCCCGTCCACGGCCACGCGGACGGTGCCCTACAAACACAGCCGGATCGCCGACCGGCGGCGCAATCGAGTCGCGCGCCTTTGCGGACACCTCAGAAACTGGCGGCCCGTCACGACCCACCACGATCGCTTGACCCATAATCATCTCGCCGCCGTCGCGCTCGTCTCCCGTGTCATCGCATGGGCCTGAATGAGCCCCCAGCTAGGATGCCGATCGCTCGGTTGAGCCTGTTTCATGATTGAACATTTTCCGGATCTTTCTGTAGCTCCTGGTCAGAGGCGCGACATAGGACCCGTACAGAGAGTTGTATTTCATCAACGTTTCGTCTTTGAGGCCAGAGATGCCGAATACCGGTATCTCGTTCCGACTCGGTCTATAGGCAGTCCCGAACATCCAATCGAATATAGACAAATTTGTACCGAAATTTTTGTCCCAATGCGCCTGCACCTTGCTGTGATGTATCTGGTGCATATGCGGACTGATCAGGAATTTATCGAAGAAACCCAAGCTTATCGGAAGATGCGAATGCTTCAGCGGATCGAGAGTGAGAAGAATAAAAACTTTCGATGCGACCCAAGATAGTGACGTTGCCTCAACGACGCTGAGACCGAACAGGAACATGAACAAGCCACCGGGCACGGCAGTCAGAAGCCCTCGAACGATGGCTTCGAGCGCCATCCCCACGGGATGGCCTCGCTTCGATGTCAGAGGGTTCAGAGTTTGCGCCGAATGATGGACTTTATGAAGCTCCCACAGGAACGGCACTTTATGCTCAACATAATGGCAGATAAAATCCGAGAATTCTACGACAACGAACACGACGATCGTGCAAATACTGGCATAAAGAATACTAAACTCGAGGTTCTTGAAATCCGGGAAAAGTAGATGCGCGAGAGAACTATATGCATTGCAGCAAACAGCAGTGAGAAATATGGCAGGTATCACGATGAAACTGCCTGTCAATTTTCCAATGATGTATATTTTTACATCTGTATGGAAGCTTTTTTCCGTGAGGACATTGAACGGTACGCAGTGCTTCGCAAGTCCACGGAATGAGAATTTCGCGCGGTTCTTTGCAATATAAGCTACATAAAATGCCAGTCCGAACCCGAAAAACATCGTCCAGGTAATAATCAACTGTGGCGCATGAATGATTTGCTTGAAAAAATCAGTCATCGCTCCCTCCAACGCAATTCAATCGATTCCAGAAAGGCAGGCGCGCACCAAAGCGATGCGGCCGACTCTCCCAATATTGATCTAAAAATTGTCAGATATTAGACCTAGCGTCTATGTTCAATAAGTTTTTGAGATCGTCCCTATTAACCCACGTCAAGGTCGTTATGGGAGCACCCATACGAGCGTGCGGCTCCGTCGCGATGAGAGCGCTGCAGCACGGGCTCCGGGCCGGCACCTACGATCCGCTTTCGGACTGGAGGCGGGCCCAGCACGCCGGCGGCATCGGAATCCGGCCGGCGATGGGGATGCGCCCGGGATCGGCCCTTCCCCACAGGCCGCCTTCGCGATCGAGGGCAACACCACGCCTCGGGCGTCGCTCTGAACGCCGTCGTCGCCGTCAGGTGCCGATCGAGTCCAGATGCTGGGTCGGCGGCGGATCGGACCGCCTGCCCGACCAGTCACCCGGTTCGGCGCTCGCAGAATCGCAACCGGTTCCCGAACGGATCCGCCACCTCCAGCACCTCGCCCCAGGGCGCCTGCTCGATGCCGGGCCGGGCATAGCCGTAGCGCTGGTCGGTGAGCGCCCGGTGATAGGCCCGGATGCCGCGCATCGGCACGAACACGGTCGAGCCGGGGGTGGCGTCGCCGTGGTGCTCGGTCAGGTGCAACCGCAAACCCGCGCGGGCGACCTCCATGTAGAGCGGCAGACCCGGCTCGAACCGGTGCTCGAACCCGGGCGTGAAGCCGAGAAAGCCGCAGTAGAACGCGCGCGCCTTGGCCTCGTCGAAGATGCGCAGAAGCGGCACCGCCTCCAGGAAACGGGGGCCGTCATCCGCGTCCCGGTTCAGGACGGCGCAGGCGGTGTTCCAGTCGTCGTAGCCCAGCCCGGCGGCGACGAGTTCGAGGGCGGCCGCGTGCGGGACGGCCAGGTCGCGGGCTGCCAGCGCGGCGCGCAGCCGCTTGGCCATGGTCTTGGCCTGATCGACGGTCGTCATGGTCCTCTCCCCGGGCCGGCGTCGGTCCGTCGGTGCCCGCATTGCCGACCCGGCGCCAGTCAGGGACACGGTGGGGGTGGGTCGTCCGCGATGCGTTCACCATCCCGGTTCCGGGGCGAGCGGCAGGCCGCATCGGCCTGGCGGCAGGCTACCCCGGCCGCGGCGCGGCCGCCAAGAGGTTTGAGGGAAGGCTGACACGGGACCTGCCGGCTTCCGACGGGTCACGACCCCGTGCCGTGCGCGCGGCCGGCCGGTCGCTGCCGCAGGCGGCGGTCTACCAGCGACCCGCCGCCTGGCGCTCGCGGAGCGCGATCTCGTCCGCGCTGGGTGGTTTGCTGGCGAAACTGCCGGTCTGGACCGCCCCGTCCCGCGCGAGCACCGCGACGTGGACGCCCTTCGGCGAGTGGCTCTGCTCGACCAGCGTCCAGGTGCGGGCCGCCGCCGGGTCGTCCGCGTACCAGCGCTTGCCGCGGCCGAGCATGACCGGGAAGGTGATCAGGACGAGCCGGTCGATGAGGCCCGCCGGAAGCAGCGCCGGATAGAGCCTGCTGCTGCCCTGGATGAGGAGGTCGGGGCCCGCGCTCTCCTTGAGGCGGGTGACCGCCGCGACGGGGTCGCCGGCGAGGCGCTGGCTGTTGTTCCAGTCGAGCGCGGCGTCGCTTCCGGTGACGACATGCTTGCGGATCGCGTTGAAGGTCGCGCCGATCGGCTGCTCGGCGTTGTGCGGCCAGTAGGCGGCGAAGATCTCGTAGGTGCGCCGGCCGAGCAGCAGCTCGTAATCGCCGCCGAGCAGCTTGCCCATCGGCCCGGCGAGCGACGCGTCGAAGTACGGGAAGGTCCAGCCGCCGTGCGCGAAGCCGGTCTGATCCTCCTCCGGACCGCCCGGTGCCTGGATCACGCCGTCGAGGGACTGGAAGAGGGAGCCGGTGATCTTACGCATGGGCGGAGTCCCCGCGGAGGGCAGCCTCGATCCGGGCGATGTCGATCTTGCGCATGGTCATCATGGCCTCGAACGCGCGCCGGGCCGCAGCCCGGTCGGGGTGGCTGTTGGCGTGCAGGAGCGCGCGCGGCGTGATCTGCCAGGAGAAGCCCCAGCGGTCCGTGCACCAGCCGCACGCGCTCTCCGCGCCGCCGTGGCCCACGACGGCGTCCCAGTAGCGGTCGGTCTCCGCCTGATCGTCGGTCAGCACCATGAAGCTGACCGCCTGGTTGGCCCGGAAGGCCGGGCCGCCGTTCAGGCCGACGAACGGACGGCCGAGGACGGTGAACGCGACCGTGAGTTCGTCGCCCGCGGACCCGCCGGGGAAATCCGAGGGGGCGTTCATGGGCGCGCCGACATGGCTGTCGGGGAAGGTCGCGGCGTAGAAGTCCGCGGCCTTGCGGGCCTCGCCGCGGTCGAACCACAGGCAGGTCGTCAGCTTGTCGCTCGTCATGGCCGGACGCTCCTCACGTGGCTTGCCGAGGGCCGGCGAGGCCGAGCTGGTGGCCCGCCGGATCGGCGATGTTGGCCGCGTAGCTGCCGCCGGGGATCGGGTCGGGCCCCTGGAGGACCGTGCCGCCCGCCGCCCGGACGGTCGCGAGCGCGGCGTCGATGTCGGCGACGTGGATGTACCAGTTCCAGCGGGCCGGCGCGCCGGTGGCCGCGCTCGACATCACCGCGCCGGGGCGCAGGTCGCCCCGCCCGATGAAGGCGTACTCGCCCAAGTCGCCCATCGGCATGGCACCGAGCTTCTCCCAGCCGAACAGCGCTCCGTAGAAGGCGAGGGCCGCCGCGGGATCGGGGGTGGCGAGCTCGATCCAGACGCCGTGGCCGCGCGTCCGCTCCGTCTCGAGCGGCACCGGCCCGAAGGCCCGGCTCGCGCCGGGACGGGCCGGATGCATCGCGGCGAAGACCACGCCCTGCGGGTCGCTCACCATGGCGAAGCGGCCGACATGGGGGATGTCGACGGGCCCGAACCGGACCGCGCCGCCGAGATCGACCGCGCGGGAAGCCAGGGCGTCGACGTCCGAGGCCGCGAGGTAGACCGCCCAGCCGGGGAGGCCGGGGGCCTCGGGCATCGGCCGCCGGATCCCGGCCACGGGCGCCCCGTCGGCCTCCGCGATCCGGTAGCCGCCGTGCTCGGGCATCGGCGACGGCGCGACGCGCCAGCCGGCGACCGCCTCGTAGAAGGCCTGCGCGGCGTCCGGGTCGGACGCGTTCAGCTCGAACCAGATGGGTGTCCCCTCGGCGGGTGGCATCGGGCGCTCCTCCGTGACAATCGGCGCTGCGGCCGCTGCGCGGCGCCCCCTTCGGCCCCGCTTTGCCCAGGCTCGCATTCTCGGTTACACAAAGCAACCATGAAGTCAGAAAAAATAACCGATCTAGCATCCCGGCCCCGCGAGCGCCTGTACGACGACGCCTGCGGCACGGCCCTCGCGCTGGAGTTCATCGGCGAGCGCTGGTCACTGCTGATCATGCGCGAGCTGGTCTACGGCCCCCGGCGGTTCAGCGAGATCCGGGCAAACCTCCCGGGGATCAGCGCGAACGTGCTGACGCAGCGGCTGGAGAGCCTGGCAGCGGCGGGCATCGCCCTGCGGTACCGGCTGCCGTCGCCGGCCAACGTGCAGGTCTACGATCTCACCGATTGGGGCCGCGAGGCCGCGCCGCTGATGCGCGACCTGGGCCGCTGGGCCGCCCGCTCGCCGCGGCACGATCCGAGCCTGTTCATGTCGGGGGCGTCGGCCATGATGTCGCTCGAGGCCCTGGTCGACCGCGGGCGGGCGGCGGCGCTGTCGGCGACGGTCGCCTTCCATTTCCCCGGCGAGGACTTCGTCGCGACGGTGGCCGGCGGCGGGATCCGCGTGCGGCGAGGCGTCGCCGAGGCGCCCGACCTCGCCTTCACCGGCGACACGATGGCGATGCGCCGCACGGTCTACGGCAAGGCGCCGCTGGACCGGGACGGCGCCGGCGGGACGCTCGCCGTCGCGGGCCCCGCCGACCTGGCGCGGTCCTTCATCGACCTCTTCACCCTGCCGGCCAAGGCGGGCTGAGGTGCCCGTCCCGCGGCTCGCGCGGCGAGGGCGCGCCGCCCGCGAGCGCGCCGACAACGCCGGCGAGCACGTCGAGGCCGACCGCGACGTCCGCCGGGTCGACGGTCCCCGCCGCCCCCCAGCCGACGTCACCCCGACAGCGGATCAGCGCGAGGCCGATCGGTCCGAGCAGGGCCATGTGGGACGCGTCGGTGGTCACGCCCTGCGCCAGCCGCACGGCGCGGTGCCCCGCGGCCTCGACGGCCTCCTCGAACAGGCGGACCAGACCGGGGTCGCACCGGGTGGCATCGGGATCGACGCTGCGCTCGACGGTGATCCCCAGCCGGCGCCGCGCCGCGACCGCCTCGAGCGCCGCGGCGAGTTCCGCCACGGCCGCGCGCCGCGCGCCGTCGTCGGCGGAAGCGAGGCGGACGCCCAGTGTCGCCGAACCCGCGACCACGAAGGTCGGCACCGGCGCGACGTCGAGGCGCATGACCGTGACGGTGACCCCCTCCCGCGCCAGGCCGACGCGCTCGGCGGCGAGGACGCATTCGGCCGCCCCGGCAAGGGCGTCCCGCCGGCCCGGCATCGGGTTCGCCGTCGCGTCGACGGCGGCGCCCGTCAGCGTGACCCGGAGCATCGTCGATTCCGACAGGGCCGGCACGATCCCGACCGGCGCTCCCGATCGCTCCAGCACGAGGCCGGCCTCGGCGGCGACCTCGAGATAGGCCAGGATCGCGTTCGAGGCCCGGCGCGCGCTCGCGAGGTACGCCGGGTCGAGCCCGTGCGCCTCCAGGGCGCGACGCAGGGTGACGCCGTAGGCGTCGTCCCAGTCCAGCGCGTCCGGGGCGAGCCGCCCGACCACGGCCCGGCTGCCGAGCTGCCGGGGACCGAACCGGCCGGCCGCGTCCGCGACGAAGGCGACGACCTCGACCGCGTGGCGCGGCGGCGGTCCGTGCCGGATCAGGCGCTCGACGGCGGCGATGCCGATCAACACGCCGAGCGTCCCGTCGTAGCGGTTGGCATCCTCGCGCGTGTCGACGTGGCCCCCGACGACGACGGCCGGGCCGCCCGGGACCGCGCCTTCGACCCGGCCGACGAGGTTGCCGGCGGGATCGCGCCGGGCCGACAGGCCGGCCTCCGCCATCCAGCCGAGGACGAGCGCCTCGGCCTCGGCCTGCTGCGGGCTGAAGACGCGCCGCGTCAGGGTCCACGGGTAGGCGCTGATCCCGGCGAGCCGATCGACGCGCGCCAGGACGATCCCGGCGGCGCTCAAGGGCGCCGCCGTCACGGCGCCCGCGGCGTCACCGCGATCCCAGCCCCCCAGTAGCGGTTGGCGATCAGCTGCTGATTCCGGATGAGGCCGATCGCCGTCCTGGCATCGCCGCCCGCGAACGTGCCGACCGCCGCCCCGCAGAGCGTCAGGTACATCCGCTGGTGCACCACGGACTCGAAATAGGCCTCGGGCGGCGGGGCGAGATCGAGGCCGGCGTCGAGATTCTGCTGGCGCACCCGCGCAGCTGCCTCCGCCACCGCCGCGTGCACTGTCTCCATCATCGCGCGCTGCGCGGCGTCCAGGATCTCGGACGCCGCGCGCTCTTCGGGCGTCAGAACAGGGCAGGCGACAGCCATCGCGACCTCCGTGTCGATCGCCGGTGAGGCTGACCGGCCGGCCGCGCGGCAATATGGCCGGCGCGTACAATTCGTTACGGCGCGCCGAACCCGTCACGAACCGTCACTTGCGCAGCGGCACGCCCTTCGTGGTGAAGCGCTGGCCGCCGCCCGTGTAGCGGGGTCGCGGCTGGCCGCCCGTCCGGCCCGCCCCGGCGCCGGTCCCCTGCGGCTGCGAGAACGGCACCAGCTGGTCCGGCCGCGGCCCGATGAGGTCGGCGCGGCCCATCTCCCGCAGCGCCTCGCGCAGCAGGGGCCAGTTCTTGGGGTCGTGGTAGCGCAGGAACGCCTTGTGCAGCCGGCGCTGGCGCAGCCCCTTGATCGCCTCGACGGACTCGCTGCCGCCGCGTTTCACGCCCCGCAGCGTGTTGATCTCGGTGTGGTACATCGCGGTTGCCGTCGCCATCGGCGAGGGCAGGAACGTCTGGACTTGGTCGGCGCGGTAGTTGTTCTTCTTGAGCCAGAGCGCGAGGTGCATCATGTCCTCGTCGGTCGTGCCCGGATGCGCCGCGATGAAGTACGGGATCAGGTAGTACTTCTTACCCGCCTCCTTGGCGGCGGCGTCGAACATCTCCTTGAACCGGTCGTAGGTGCCGATCCCCGGCTTCATCATCTTGTCGAGGGGGCCGCGCTCGGTGTGCTCGGGCGCGATCTTCAGGCGCCCGCCGACGTGGTGGGTGACGAGCTCCTTGATGTATTCGGGGCTCTTCACCGCGAGGTCGTAGCGCACGCCCGAGGCGACCATCACCTTCTTGACGCCCTTCACCTCGCGGACCTTCCGGTAGAGCCGGATCAGGTCGTCGTGCGAGGTGTTCAGGTTCGGGCAGACGTCCGGGAAGACGCAGGAGGGCAGCCGGCAAGCCGCCTCGATCTTCGGGTCCTTGCAGGCCATCCGGTACATGTTCGCCGTCGGCCCGCCGACATCCGAGATCACGCCCGTGAAGCCCGGGGTCTTGTCGCGGATCCGTTCGATCTCGCGCAGGATCGAGCCCTCCGAGCGGTTCTGGATGACGCGGCCCTCGTGCTCGGTGATCGAGCAGAAGGTGCAGCCACCGAAGCAGCCGCGCATGATCGTCACCGAGAACTTGATCATGTCCCAGGCGGGGATCTTCGCGTCGCCGTAGGACGGGTGCGGGGCGCGGGCGTAGGGGAGGTCGTAGACCGCATCCATCTCGTCGCTGGTCAGCGGGATCGGCGGCGGGTTGAGCCACAGGTCGCGGTCGCCGTGGCGCTGGACGAGGGGGCGCGCGTTGCCGGGATTGGCCTCCCGGTGCAGCACGCGCGAGGCGCGGGCGTAGGCCTCCTTGTCGTCCTTGACCTCGTCGTAGGCGGGCAGCCGGATCACGGTCTCGCCGGGCCGGCGGGTGGCGGCCTCGTCCGTCGAGTCGAGGTCGTCGGCGGGCAGCTCGGTGTAGTGGGCAGGCACGCGGCGGAACAGGGCGACGCCCCGGATCGCGTCGAGCTGGTGCGGCGCCTCGCCGGCCGCGAGGCGGTTCGCCACCTCGACCACGGCGCGCTCGGCGTTGCCGTAGATCAGCAGATCCGCCTTGGCGTCGGCCAGGATCGAGCGGCGCACCTTGTCGGACCAGTAATCGTAGTGCGCGATCCGGCGCAGCGACGCCTCGATGCCGCCGAGCACGACCGGGACGTCCTTGAAGGCCTCGCGGCAGCGCTGCGTGTAGACGATGGTGCAGCGGTCCGGGCGCCGGCCGCCCTCGCCGCCGGCCGTGTAGGCGTCGTCGTGGCGCAGCCGCCGGTCCGCCGTGTAGCGGTTCACCATCGAATCGAGGTTGCCGCCGGTGACGCCGAAGAACAGGTTCGGCTTGCCGAGCGCCTTGAACGGCTCCGCCGAGTGCCAGTCGGGCTGGGCGATGATGCCGACCCGGAAGCCCTGCGACTCGAGCAGCCGGCCGATGATGGCCATGCCGAAGCTCGGGTGGTCCACGTAGGCGTCACCGGTCACCAGCACGATGTCGCAGGACTCCCATCCCAGGGCCGCCATCTCGGCGCGGCTCATGGGCAGGAACGGCGCAGCGGGCCCGCGCGGCGACGGCGTGCGGACGGGGGGCGCCGGGGGACGGGCGGAGGACGCTTGAAGTTCCATGGTGTCCCTGCATAGGCCTCCGGGGCCGCGATCTCAACGAATGGCAGGGCGGCGGTGGCCGCGGCCGTGCCGCCCGAGGGCGCCCTGCGCCGATCCGGCGCACCTCGAGACCGGCGATGCGCCGCCGTCGCGGCCGGCCCGGCTCAGCGCGCGATCAGCTCGCGGATGCGGGCGGCCAGGGCCTCCACGGCGAAGGGCTTGGTCAGCACCGCCATGCCGGGCTCGAGACGCCCGTCGCCCGGCAGCGCGGTCTCGGAGAAGCCGGTGATGAACAGCACCTTCAGCTCCGGTCGGCCGACCCGGGCGGCGTCGACCATCTGGCGCCCGTTCATGCCGCCGGGCAGGCCGACATCCGTGACGAGCAGGTCGATCCGCGCGCCCGATTGCAGCACGCTGAGCCCGCCCGCGCCGTCCGCGGCCTCGATCGCCGTGTAGCCGAGGTCGCTCAGCACGTCCGTCACCAGCATGCGCACCGTCGGCTCGTCGTCCACGATCAGCACGGTCTCGCCCGCCTCGGCCTGCGCCATCAAGCCCCTGCCCGGGTCGGGCCCGTCCGCGTCCGCCTCGCCGAAGTGCCGCGGCAGGTAGATGCACACGTTCGTGCCCTGGCCGACCGTCGAGGTGATCCGGACCTGCCCGCCGGATTGCTTGGCGAAGCCGTAGATCATCGACAGGCCGAGGCCGGTGCCCTCGCCCATCGGCTTGGTGGTGAAGAACGGGTCGAAGGCCCGGGCGACAACCTCCGGGGGCATGCCGGTGCCGGTATCGGACACGCACAGCGACAGGTACGGCCCCTCCGGCATGTCCTGGGCGTCGGCCTGCTGCCGGTCGATCCAGCGGTTGTCGGTCTCGATGGTGATCCGGCCGCCCCCGGGCATCGCGTCCCGCGCGTTGATGCAGAGGTTCAGGAGCGCGTTCTCCAGCTGGGACGGGTCCGCGAGCGCGGCCCAGAGCCCGTCCGCCCCGACGTGCCGCACCTCGACGCTCGGCCCGACCGTGCGCTGGATCAGGTCGAGCATCCCGCGGACCAGCCGATCGGCGTCGATCGCCCTGGGCGCCAGCGTCTGGCGGCGCGAGAACGCGAGCAGGCGGTGGGTGAGGGCCGCGGCCCGCCGGGCGGCGCCCTGGGCGGCGGCGATGTACTTGCCGACATCCTTCGACCGCCCCTGGGCGATGCGGGCCTCGATGAGCTCCAGCGAGCCCGAGATGCCCGCCAGAAGGTTGTTGAAGTCGTGCGCCAGCCCGCCGGTGAGCTGGCCCACCGCCTCCATCTTCTGCGACTGGCGCAGCGCCTCCTCCATGCGCGCCCGCTCCTCCCCGGCCTGCCGCAGACGGTCGGCCGCCGCCCGAAGATCGCGCGTCCGCTCCTCGACGCGGGCCTCCAGCGAGGCGTTGAGCTGGCGGATCTCGTCCTGCGTGCGGCGCTGCCGGTAGGCCGCGAAGGCCAGCAGGGCGGTGGCGAACAGGCCGCCGCCGCAGACGAGCCAGATCTCCGGCAGCGCCGAGCCGCGCCGGGGCGAGACGCGCTGCGCGAACGCCACGGTCCAGGTGCGGCCGCCGAGTTCCAGATGCGCTTCGCGGGTGAGGCGCCCCGCCCCGGTGGCGGAGGCCTGCGCGGACCGGTGCAGCAGGTTCGCCTCGCTCGGCGCGCCGTCGTAGATGGCGAAGGCCGCGTCCTCCTCGGCCTCCGCCGCCACGATGCTGTTGAACAGGTCGTCGGCCCGGAAGGCACCGAACACGAAGCCCAGGAAGCGTCGCCGACGGTCCTCGAGGTCCGGCGGCACGGCGCCGCCGGCATAGACCGGCATGGCGACGAGGAAGCCCGCCTGCTTGTTCGCGTCGATCTCCTGCACGAGCTGGATCCGCGCCGAGGCGGCCGGCTGGCCGGTGTCGCGGGCCCGCTCGACCATGTCGCGCCGCACCGGGTCCGACATCACGTCGTAGCCGATGGCGGCGAGGTTGCGCGGGTTCGGCGGCTCGGCGAACAGGACCGGGCTGATCATCGGGTTGTCGGTCGGCGGCCGGACCCGGGCATTCTCGACGCCCAGGGCCGCGGCGCGCGCGGCGAACGTCTCGCGCGCGGAGGCGGGCAGGGTCGGCGTGAAGCCGATGCCGAGGAAGCCGGGGTAGAGGCGCTGGAACTCGATCCGCTGCACGTAGGCCCGGAACTGGGCCAGCGTGACGGCGTCGCCGTCGGCTGCGAACAGGCCGGCGGCGCCGCGCAGGAGCGCCGTGTAGGTGCGGAACTGGTCCTCGACCGTGCGCAGCTCGATCTCGGTGGCGTGCTCGAAGGTCAGGCGGTCGCGCAGCGCCGCCGCCTGCCAGGTGAGGGCCGTGCTCAGCCCGGTCGCGAGGAGGCCGGCGGCCAGGATCGCGGGCGGGATCCAGCGCGCCGCGCCCGCCCCGCGGCGGGCGGCGGGCGCGACAGGACCCTGCGATGCGGTGCGGTGGGACAAGGGGCGAGACCGGACTTCGACTGCGGCCCGTCAAAGCAGGCATGCGCCGGGATGCAAGTCCATGGTGGCGTCACCGGGGCGAGATCCCCGCATCGCGGCGGGCGCTCAGGGCGCGCGGCACGCCATCGCGGCGGTAGCCTCGATCACGCTCAGCGCCCGGCGCCGCACCTCCAGCGCCGCGTCCGGGCTGTCCGACACGGTGGAGGCCTCGCGCCTCAGCGTCGCGTCGCAGGCGCACGAACGGTAGCCCGCCGCGTCGTAGCAGGCGTCGTGGCGCATGCACGCGGCATCGAGGGCGTCGGTCGGCGGCAGCCCCTCGCCGCGCTGGCCCGTGCCGCAGTAATTGCCGTGGAACAGCTCCTTGCCGGCGATGACCCGGCCCAGGTCGCCCTTCGGCGGTGCCGGCGCCTCCGCCTGCCCGCTCGGATTGAGGTCGTTGGCTGGCCCGCCCGCCTTCGATCCGGAGGAGCGCAGGGCCTTCGGGATGCCGGAGCGCTCGCCGGGCTCGTTCAGGGCCTCGCCGGCCCGGCCGTTCGGGTCCGAGATGTCCGGGAGCGGCGGGGGCGGTCCCGGGCGGGGCTCGCCCGGCTCGACGGTCGCGGCCGGCAGGTCCCGGACATCCTGCACGTCTTGGACGCTCTGGACGCCTCGCGAGTCCGGAACGCCCTGCGCCCCGGACGCGTGCGGGTAGGCGACGAGCAGCAGCCCGAGCGTGGCGAGGAGAGACGGTCTCACGGATGGCCCCTGATTCAGCGGCCCCTCAACTCGAAGCTCGGCTTCTCCGTTCCGGACTTTCGCCCGCCACGGTCACGGAGCCCTGCGGGGCGGACGCGGGCCGCGGGGCGGCACCGTCCGGGCGGCGCGGCACGCGGCGCCGTGCGCGGGCGCACGGGGGCTCGTCCCGCGTGTTGGACCCCGGGGTCGCGGATCCCACATCGAGGCGTAACGCGGCCGGGATGATCCCGGCGACAGACCTGAGCTGGACCTCCGCCATGACCTCTCGTCTTCTGATCGGCGCCGTGATCGGGATCGGCCTGTCCGGGCCCGCCCTGGCGCAGAGCTTCACCGCCCCCGCCGGCATCCCGGCCGTCACCGCCCCCGGCGGCGTCCAGGGCCGCGCGGCGCTCGCGGAACCGCGGACGGCGCCGGACGGGCGCGCCGGTATCCTCGACGGCGACGGCAGGCCCTCGTCGGCGGTCGGCACCGTCGATCCGCGCCGCCCGCATCCCGAGCGCTAGGACACGCCTCGCCGCACCGCTGGTCAGTCCCGGTCGGGCGCGCCCGGCGCGTCGGGCGTCGCGGTCATCGTCGCGGCGGGCGCTCCGAGGGCGCGCGAGACCGCGGCGGCGCCTCTCCGCACCCGCTCGCCGATCGCGCGCAGCTTCTCGTCGGACAGCCGGTGCGTCGGCCCCGACACCGAGATCCCCGCGATGGCCTCGCCGTGGACGTTGAGGATCGGGGCGGCGACGCAGCGCATCCCGATGCTCCGCTCCTCATCGTCGATCGCGTAGCCCCGGCGGCGGGTCGCCTCGACGTCGTCGCGCAGCTGGTCAAGTGAGCCGATGGTCTTGTCGGTGAACCGCGCGAAGGTCTTTCCCCGGAACAGGCGCTCGGTCCGGGCCGGCGCGTAGGTGCTCAGCAGAGCCTTCCCGATGCCCGACGCGTGCAGCGGCGACAGGGAGCCCGGCGGGAAGAAGGCGCGGATCGTCTCGTGGGTCTCCACCTGGCTGACGAACAGGACGTTGCCGTCCTTCTCGACGCCGAGATTGGAGGTCTCGCCGGTCTCCTGCATCAGCGTCCACATCATCGACCGGCTCCGCTCGACGACGTTGTGGCGGCGCAGGAACGCCGATCCGAGCCGGTAGGCCTCCGCACCGACGTGCCACTCCTGCTTGTCGGCGCTGATCTCGACGAGGCCGCGGCGCTCGAGCGTCGCGAGGACCCGGTGCATGGTCGCCACGGATTGCTCGAGCCTGCCGGCCAGTTCCGAGAGCGTCAGCCCATCGCCGCCCGCCAGGACGTCGAGGACATCGAGGGCGCGGTCGAGCGCCTGGATGGTCGCCGCCGGCTTGGCGCCGCCGAACCCCTTCGGCCGCCCGCGCCGCCGGTTTCCCGAATCCATGGCGCCCTCGCCCTAGCCCACCCAACCCATCCCTAGGATGGAAAAATTTTTCTCACAACGGAAAAAGGTAAGGCGTTGTCGCGGCGCGCGTTTCCGCGCTCCGACCCCGTATGAAAAAGTTTTTCAAGAAAATATCAATACGGGATCGGCGGTGCTATCGTTCCCGTATTGGAGGAGAGCGCCGCCGATGTTCGCACAGAATCCCGTCTTCATTCCCGGCCCGACCAACATGCCGGAAGTGCTTCGCCGCGCGGCCGACATGCCGACGCTGGATCACCGGTCGCCGCTCTTCGCGCAGATCCTTCATCCGGCGCTCGCCGGCGTGAAGAAGGTCCTGAAGAGCGAGGACGCCGAGGTGTTCATCTTCCCGTCGACGGCTACGGGCGGCTGGGAGACCGCGCTCTCCAACACGCTCAGCGCCGGCGACACGGTGCTGGCGGCGCGCCACGGCATGTTCAGCCACCGCTGGATCGACATGACGCGCCGCCACGGCCTTGATGTCCGGATGATCGAAGCCCCGTGGGGCGAGGGGCTTCCGGCGGATCGCTTCGCCGAGGCCCTCGCGGCCGACAAGGCGCACCGCATCCGGGCCGTGCTCGTCACGCACAACGAGACGGCGACCGGCGTCCGCTCGGACGTCGCCGCCGTGCGCCGCGCGCTGGATGCCAGCAACCACCCGGCTCTGCTGCTGGTCGACGGCGTCAGCTCGATCGCGTCCATGGATTTCCGCATGGACGAGTGGGGCGTCGATGTCGCCGTGACGGGCTCGCAGAAGGGCTTCATGCTGCCCGCGGGCCTCGCCATCGTGGCGTTCTCGCCCAAGGCCATGGCCGCCACGGCGACGGCGACGCTGCCGCGGACCTATTTCGACATCCGCGACATGGCGAAGGGTTACCCGAACGGCGCCTATCCCTACACGCCGGCGGTCGGCCTCCTGAACGGCCTGAAGCTGTCGACGGAACTGCTCCTGGCCGAGGGGCTCGAGACCGTCTTCGCCCGGCACCGCCGCATCGCGGACGGGATCCGCGCCGCCGTCGCCGCCTGGGGCCTGGAACTCTGCGCCGCGCGCCCGGACCTCTACTCGGACACGGTGAGCGCGATCCGCACCCCGGAGGGCTTCGACGCCACGCGGATCGTCACCCACGCGGCGCGCCACTACGACGTCGCCTTCGGGGTGGGCCTCGGCGAGGTCGCCGGGAAGGTCTTCCGCATCGGCCACCTCGGCAGCCTCACGGATGTGATGGCGCTGTCGGGGATCGCAGCCGCCGAGATGGCGATGGTCGATCTCGGCCTGCGCATCGCGCTGGGATCGGGGGTCGCGGCCGCGCAGGCGGTGTACCGCCGCGCCCCGGCCGCCGCCCTGCGCGCCGCCGCCTGAGGGGGCGCGCCATGGAAAGCGCCCTGATCACGCCCACCCTCGACGACGTCCTGGCCGCCCACGAGCGCATCCGGCCCTACATCCACGAGACGCCGGTCCTGACCTCGCGGATCATCGATGAAGCCGCCGGCGCGCAGCTGTTCTTCAAGTGCGAGAACCTGCAGAAGGCCGGCGCCTTCAAGGCGCGGGGCGCCTCGAACGCCGTCTTCAGCCTCACCGAGGCGCAGGCCGCCCGGGGCGTGGCGACCCACTCGTCAGGCAACCACGGCACCTGCCTGTCCTACGCGGCGGGCCGGCGCGGCATCCCCTGCACGGTGGTGATGCCGCGCACCGCGCCCCAGGCGAAGAAGGACGCCGTGCGCGGCTACGGCGGCCGGGTGGTGGAGTGCGAGCCGTCCACCTCATCGCGCGAGGCCGTGTTCGCCGAGGTCGTCGCCGAGACCGGCGCGGAGTTCGTGCATCCCTACAACGATCCCCGCGTCATCGCCGGGCAGGCGACCTGCGCCCGCGAGCTGATCGCGCAGGTCCCGGATCTCGACGCGGTGATCGCCCCGATCGGCGGCGGCGGCATGGTGTCGGGCACCTGCCTGACGCTGGCCGGGCTCGCCCCGCACATCGCCGTCTACGCGGCGGAGCCCGAGCAGGCCGACGACGCCCATCGCAGCCTGAAGGCCGGACGGATCATCGCCGACGACGCGCCGGTGACGGTCGCGGACGGCCTGAAGGTGCCGCTGAAGGACCTCACTTGGCACTTCGTCCGCCACCACGTCGCGGATATCCTCACGGTCTCCGAGGCCGAGATCGTCGCGGCGATGCAGCTGATCTGGAAGCGGCTGAAGATCGTCATGGAGCCGTCCAGCGCCGTCGCCCTGGCGGCAGTGCTGAAGAATCGCCCCGTCTTCGCGAACAAGCGGGTGGGCGTGATCATCACCGGCGGGAACGTCGATCTCGACGCGCTGCCCTGGCAATAACGGGAGGCCCAAGATGCACATGAACGCTCGATCCGCGGATCTCGAGGTCGGCTTCGACGTCCCCGCGCTGCCCGGCATGCGCGAGGACGAGATCCAGACGCCCTGCCTGATCGTCGATCTCGACGCGCTGGAAGGCAACATCCGCAAGATGGGCGACTACGCCAAGGCGCACGGGATGCGCCACCGCGCCCACGGCAAGATGCACAAGTCCGTCGACATCCTGAAGCTTCAGCAGAGCCTCGGCGGCGCCTGCGGCGTCTGCTGCCAGAAGGTCTCGGAGGCGGAAGTCTTCGCCCGCGCGGGCATCAAGGATATCCTGGTCTCGAACCAAGTGCGCGACCCGGGCAAGATCGACCGGCTGGCGCGGCTGCCGCTGCACGGTGCCCGCATCATCGTCTGCCTCGACGACGTGGCGAACGTCGCCGACCTCTCGGCGGCGGCGCAGCGGCACGGCACGCAGCTCGACTGCTTCGTCGAGATCGATTGCGGCGCCGGCCGCTGCGGCGTGCGGACGACCCCCGAGGTGGTGGCGATCGCCCAGGCCGTCGCGGCCGCGCCGAACCTGCGCTTCGCGGGCCTCCAGGCCTACCAGGGCGCCATGCAGCACATCGACGGCTACGAGGAGCGGCGGGCCAAGCTCGACGCGGCCATCGCCCAGGTGCGCGACGCCGTCGCGGCGCTGAACCGGGAGGGCCTCGAGCCGGAGCTCGTCAGCGGCGGCGGCACCGGCAGCTACTATTTCGAGGCCGGATCCGGCGTGTACAACGAACTGCAATGCGGCAGCTACGCGTTCATGGACGCCGATTACGGGCGCATCCGCGACCGGGACGGCAACCGCATCGACGCGGGCGAGTGGAGGAACGCCCTGTTCATCCTCACCAGCGTGATGAGCCACGCCAAGGCCGACAAGGCGATCTGCGACGCGGGCCTGAAGGTGCAGTCGGTCGATTCCGGCCTGCCCTTCGTCTTCGGCCGCGACGACGTGAAATACATCAAGTGCTCGGACGAGCACGGGGTGATCGAGGATCCCGAGGGCCGGCTGAAGGTCAACGACCGTCTGCGCCTCGTCCCCGGCCACTGCGATCCGACCTGCAACGTCCACGACTGGTATGTCGGCGTCCGCAACGGCCGGGTCGAGACGCTCTGGCCGGTCTCGGCCCGCGGCAAGGCCTACTGACGCACCCTGCACGCCGTCCGTCATCGCGAGCGCGGCGCAGCGATCCGAGGACGCGCCTCGACGGGGCCCGCTGCCCTGGGTCGCTTCGCGACGCCCGCGATGACGGGGACGACATGCCGGCTCACGAATTGAGGACACATCCGCGATGATCATCGTTCCCGAGCACGCGATCGACGGGCTGTTGACCGAGGCGGAGTGCTTTACCGCCGTCGAACAGGTCTTCGCCTCCATGGCGCGGCGGCGAGCCGGCAACTTCCCGGTCGTCCGGGAAGCCATCGGCCACGCCGACGCGCTCTACGGCTTCAAGTCGGGCTTCGACCGGGACAGCCTCGCGCTCGGCCTCAAGGCCGGCGGCTTCTGGCCCGGCAACGCCGCGAAGGGCCTGACCAACCACCAGTCGACGGTGTTCCTGTTCGACGCCGATACCGGCCGCTGCCGGGCCGTCGTCGGAGGGAACCTCCTCACCGCGCTGCGCACGGCCGCGGCCTGCGCCATCTCCGTCCGGCACCTCGCCCGCAAAGATGCGCGGGTGCTGGGCATGATCGGCGCGGGCCACCAGTCGGCGTTCCAGCTGCGCGCCGCGCTGGCGCAGCGGCCGTTCGAGGGGGTCCTCGCGTGGAACCTGCATCCCGGCATGTTCGGCCGGATGGAGGCGGTGGCGCGGGAGCACGGCGTGCCGTTCGAGGCGGTCGACCTCGACCGGCTCGGGTCCGAGGCCGACGTCGTCGTGACGATCACGTCCTCGTTCGCGCCGATCCTGAAGGCCGCGCAGGTCCGGCCGGGCACGCACCTCGCCTGCATGGGGACGGACACGCGCGGCAAGCAGGAGGTGGAGGCCGAACTGCTCGCGGGCGCGACGGTCTTCACCGACGAGGTCGCGCAGTCGGTCAGCATCGGCGAGGCGCAGCACGCCGTCGCGCGGGGGCTCCTCGCCGCGGATTCCATCGTGGAGATCGGGGCGGTGATCAACGGCGATCACCCCGGCCGCGTCTCGGAGTCCGAGATCACCCTGTTCGACGGCACCGGGGTCGGGCTGCAGGACCTCGCGGTCGCCGCGGTGGCGGTCGACCGCGCGGTGGCCAAGGGGCTGGCGACGGAGGTGGATGTCTGACAGGCTCGACGGGCGCGGCCCGAGGGCAATACAGTTTCCGGCCGAAAGCTGCGGCCGACGCATTCCTCGCCGTCATCACGAGCAAAGCGAAGTGACCCAGGGTCGCGCGACCTTTATAGGCGTTGCGCTGCTCTGGGTTGCTTCGCTCCGCTCGCAAAGACGGCCGCGCATGAATTATCAATCGAAGGGATTATAAGAGGGCATTACTCCAGCCTCTATCTCTGCGTACCAGGATCTTCTCAAATCTCCAGCGGACATCGACGCTGATCGGGACGCGCGCCCGATCCTAGAGCCGCGCCGCCGAACTCGATGTCTGGATCCGCGAGCCCCTCTGCGGAGGATGAGTAGTGTGGCCTACGCCTCGCCCCGCACCAGGGCCGCCGCGAGGGCGTTGTGGCGGCGGGCCAGCGCCCCGGTGTCGAGGGTCGTCAGGTGGCCCTCGCGCACCACGATCTTCCCATTAATGACGCTCCAGGCCACCGTCTGCGGCGCGCAGAAGGTGAGGGCGGCGACGGGGTCGTGCAGCGCCCCCGCCATGCCGAGGCCGCGCAGGTCGAAGGCGACGATGTCGGCCGCCATGCCGGGGGCCAGCGCGCCGATATCGTCCCGGTTCAGCACCTTCGCGCCGCCGAGCGTCGCGATCTCCAGCGCCTCCCGCGCATTCATGGCCGCCGGTCCGAAACCGACGCGGGCGAGCAGCATGGCCTGCCGCGCCTCGCCCAGCATGTGCGACCCGTCGTTGGAGGCCGAGCCGTCGACGCCGAGCCCGACCGGCACGCCCGCGCACCGCATCTGCCGGACGGGCGCGATGCCCGAGGCGAGGCGCATGTTGGAGCAGGGGCAGTGCGCCACCCCGGTCCCGGTCCGGCCGAACAGCGCGATTCCGGCGCGGTCGAGCTTGACGCAGTGGGCGTGCCACACGTCGGGGCCCGTCCAGCCCAGGTCGGCGGCGTACTCCGCCGGCGTCATCCCGAATTTTTCCAGGCTGTAGCGGACGTCGTCGTCGTTCTCCGCGAGGTGGGTGTGGAGCGAGACGCCGTAGTGCCGGGCCAGCTCGGCGGCATCGCGCATCAGGCCGCGACTGACCGAGAACGGTGAGCAGGGCGCCACCACGATCCGGCGCATGGCGAAGCGCTCCGGATCGTGCCAGCGCTCGATCAGACGGCGCGTGTCTTCGAGGATCGCCGCCTCGTCCTCGACGACCGAGTCCGGCGGGAGTCCGCCCGCGCTCTCCCCGACGCTCATCGCGCCGCGGGCGGCGTGGAAGCGCATACCGATCTCCTCGGCACCCTCGATGGAATCGTCGAGCCGGCAGCCGTTCGGGTAGATGTAGAGGTGGTCGCTCGACGTGGTGCAGCCCGAGAGGATCAGCTCCGCCATCGCGGTCTGCGTCGAGACGCGGACCATCTCGGGCGTGAGCCGGGCCCAGATCGGGTAGAGCGCCTTCAGCCAGCCGAACAGCTCGGCGTCCTGCGCGGCCGGCACCGCGCGGGTGAGCGTCTGGTACATGTGGTGGTGGGTGTTCACGAGGCCCGGCATCACCGCGTGGCCGCGCATGTCGAGGACGGTGTCGGCCCGCTGCGGCACCTCGGCGGCGGGGCCGACGGCGACGATGCGGTTGTCCTCCACGTAGACCGCGCCGCCGGGGATCTCCCGGCGCTGCGCGTCCATCGTCACCAGGATGTCGGCGTTCGTCAGCAGCAGGGAGGTCATCGCGTCTCTCCGGGTACGCCCTGGAGGCCGCGCCGGACGGGCCGCGACGCCTCCCCACGGCCAGATGCCGCCCTCTGGCAGCAGGAACGCCGTGCCGGGCGCACCGTCTCGGGGCCGTCAGCGGGCCGCAGCATACGGCAGCCGCCACCGGTCACCTTGGCGATTTTTCGCAAAGTGCTTCCGAAATCCCGGCATGGCATTCGCGGCCAGCCATGCAAGGTTTGAGAGCCAGCCAAGTCGGCAGCGCATGACCCCGGAGCGGCCGCCGAGAGCCCGCTCCCCCGCCCCCGGGTGGGCCGCCACGGCCCGCCCTGCGACTGGCCCCACACCCGCTCCTGGCGGCCCGGACCCGGAAGAGGTCCGGCCACCGCTGCCGGGTCCCCGACGACACCATCACGGGACGACGCCTCGACAGGTCCCGGCTGGCGGAGGACACGCCCATGACGTCTCACGACAGGACAACGCGCGAGGTGGACGCGGTCGACGCGATCCCGCCCCTTCCCAAGCTCCTCGCCTACGGCATGCAGCACGTGCTCGTGATGAGCGCGGGGGCTGTCGCGCCGCCGCTCATCCTCGGCGCGGCGATGAACCTGCCGACCGAGACGGTCGCCTACCTGATCAACTGCGACCTGCTGGTGACGGGCATCGCGATCCTGATCCAGTCCCTCGGCCTGGGGATCTTCGGCATCCGCCTGCCGGTCATCATGGGCGTCAGCTTCGCGGCGGTCGGCCCGATGGTGGCGATGGCGCAGGATCCGACGATCGGCCTGCCGGGCATCTTCGGCGCGACCATCGGGGCGGGTGTGTTCGGCCTGCTGCTCCGGCCGTTCTTCTCCAGGCTCGCGAGCTTCTTCCCGCCGCTGGTCACCGGCACGGTCATCCTGATCATCGGCGTCACGCTGCTGCCGGTCGGGATCAACTGGGCGGGCGGCGGCTTCGGGGCCGCCGATTTCGGCGCCCCGGTCCATCTCGGCGTCGCGGCCTTCGTCCTGGCGGTGATCCTGGTGGTCAGCCGCTTCGCCACCGGCTTCGTCGCCAACGTCGCCGTGCTGATCGGCCTCGTCGCGGGCCTGTGCCTCGCCTGGCCGCTCGGCCTGTTCCGCCTCGACGGGCTGGCCGAGCGCCCGCTCATCGCCCTCGTCACGCCGTTCCACTTCGGCTGGCCGACCTTCCACCTGACGGCCGTGGCGGCGATGTGCATCGTCATGATGGTCACGCTGGTCGAGTCGACCGGCATGTTCCTGGCGGTGGGCGACATCGTCGGGCGCCCGGTGGACAAGCGGACCCTGACCCGCGGCCTGATGGCGGACTCGCTCTCGACGCTGATCGCGGGCTGCCTCAACACCTTCCCGCACACCTCGTTCTCCCAGAACGTCGGCCTCGTGAACATGACGCGGGTGCGCAGCCGCTACGTCACGGTCGCGGCGGGCTTCATCATCCTGGGCGTCAGCCTCCTGCCCAAGGTCGCCTTCGCGGTGGCGTCGATCCCGCCGGCCGTGCTCGGCGGCGCCGGCATCGTGATCTTCGGCATGGTCGCGGCGGCGGGGCTCAAGATCGTGGGCGGCGCCGATCTCGGGGATCGCCGGAACCAGATCGTCGTCGCGGTCAGCATCGGACTGAGCCTGATCCCGATGGCGGCGCCGAAGCTCTTCGCCGCCACGGCGCCGGACTGGGCCGGGCCGATCCTGCACAGCGGGATCACCCTCGGCGCCATCGGGGCGATCGTCCTCAACCTGCTGCTGAACTCGGACCGTCTCGGTGCCGGGGCCGAGCACCGCGTCGCCGACGCGGAGCCCGCCTTCCCGCACGCGGCCGTCCTGGACCGGGCCTGAGGGGAGAAGCCATGTCGGCCGAAGCGACCAAGGCGCTCTCGCGGCGCCACTTCCTGAAGGCCGGCGCGGCGGCGGGCGTCGCCGTGAAGGTCTCCTTCCTGGCGCCCCCGGCCCGGGCGCAGCTCGCCGAGACCGGCCTGTCCGCCGGCTCCCCGTGGGCCGCGCCGGGCCGGCCCCGCTACCGCCTTGACGCCGTCGCCAAGGTCACGGGCGCCAAGACCTTCTCCCGCGACTACCGGGCCCGCGACCTCGCCGGCTGGCCCGACGGCCAAGCCCACGCCTTCCTCGTCGCGGCGACCCGCGCCGACCGCCGCTTCACCGGCATCGACCTGTCGCGGCTCCCGGCCGCCCTGCAGCCGGACCGGATCGTCCGGCACGAGGACCTGGTGGCGGACGGGGTTTCGGTCCCGCACGCCGACTTCTTCGGCGACTGGTTCCTCGTGCCGCAGGGCGAGACGCCGCGCCTGCTCGGGCAGCCGGTGGCGATCCTGATCTACGCCGACTTCCCGCGCTTCGCCGCGGCCAAGCGCGCCCTGCGCTTCGCCGACGACGTCGTGCAGTACGGCGCCGAGACCGGTCCCAGGCCGCCGGCCCATTACGGCGCCTCGCGCTGGGTGCGGATCGAGGGCGACGCGCCGGACGCGCCCGACCGGTTCTCGCCGTTCGCGCAGTCCCCGATCTTCGCCGGCTTCTCCGGGGACGAGCCCGCCTGGCCGAAGGCCGGCGACGACGGCCCCTTCGCCCGGGGCATGGCGGCGGCCGCCGCCATCGCGGCCGAGATCGACGGCGCCGGCGCGGACGCCCTGGTGATGCGGCGGACCTACCGGTCGCAGTCGACGGACGCCTCGGCCATGGAGGCCGACAACGGCAACGTCTGGTACGATCCGGCCACCGGCACGCTGCGCCTGATGATGGCGACGCAGTCGCCCTACGACGTGGCCGAGGCCGCCGCCGCGCTGGTCTCGAAATCCCGGTTCCCGCTCAGGGAGGTCGATCTCAAGGTCGGCTACACGGTCGGGTACGGGACGAAGGACCACCACATCTTCCCGTTCCTCTGCGTCGTCGCCGCGCTCTACGCGGGCGGGCGGCCGGTGCGCCTCGCCAACGACCGGTTCGAGCAGTTCCAGAACGGGCTGAAGCGCCACGCCTTCCGCATGGACAACGTCCTGCTGGTGGACCGGGCCAGCGGCCGGTTCCGGGCCATGACCGGGCGCTTCGCCTGCGACGGCGGCGGGCGCCCCAACTACTCCGTCGCGGTCTCCTTCGTCGGCGCCACCGCGGCGCAGTCGATCTACTACCTGCCGAAGAGCGACTTCCAGGCGATCGCCCTGGCCTCGCGGGCCGTGGAGGCCGGATCGACCCGGGGCTTCGGCACGCTCCAGACCATGTCGGCCACCGAGATGATGGTCGACGAGGCGGCGGCGCTCCTGGACATCGACGCGATCGACCTGCGCCTGCGCAACGTGCTCCGCTCGGGCCAGCGCAACAGCCAGGGCGCGGTCCCGGCCGGGGCGCTGCGCAGCGCGGAGATCCTGACGAAGGCCGCCGCGCACCCGCTCTGGCGGGACCGGGCGGCGCGCAAGGCCGCCTACGAGGCCGCCCATCCCGGCCGCCGCTACGGCGTCGGCTTCGCGCAGGTGCACAAGGATTACGGCACGGGCGCCGAGGCGGCGGTCGCGTCGCTGGAGCTCGACCCGCGGGGCCGCCTGAGCCTGCGCCACGTCGCCCACGAGATGGGCCCGGGCGTCACCACCTCGCAGGCGGTCATGGTGGCCGAGATCCTCGGCCGAGTGCCTTCGGAGACCGCGTTCGGCGTGGTGCGCTGGCCCGAGATGCCGCTGGAGACCTCCGACCAGCCCTACACGACGTCCCAGGAAGAGGAGGACCGCCGGGCGCAGAACCCCCGCTGGACGCCGCGCTTCACCTCGCCGATGAGCGCGACCAACTCCGCCTACTACCTCGGCCACGCCACCCGGACGGCCGCGCGGTTCCTCGTCGACCACGCCGTCTGGCCCGCCGCCCGCGCGCTCTGGGCGCGGGGCGGCGGCGGCGGGGCGCTGGCCTCCTACCACGTGGTCGCCCGCGATGAGCTGCGGCTGGTGGACGGGCAAGTGCTGGGCGGCGGCCTGCCGCCGCTGTCCCTGGAGGCGGTGGCCGCCGAGGCGCACCGGCTCGGGCTGCCGGTGGGCGTGACCCTCCACACCTTCAACCGCTGGCAATGGGCCGAGGCCGAGTTCGACCTGCCCGCAACGGGCCGGACGCGCCTGCCGATCGACGCCCTGGCGGTGCGCTACGGCGCCGGGGCCCCGCCCGAGCGCCGCGCCCTGATGGCGGATGCGGGCTGGCACTTCGTGCCCCGCGCGGCTGTCTTCTACCCGCCGACCCAGCGCAACAATGTCGGCACGACCTACTACGCGCCGATGGCCACCCTGGCGGAGGTCGCGGTCGATACCGCCAGCGGCGACGTGACGATCCTGTCCCACCACTCGATCCTCGAGTGCGGCCGCCAGATCGTGCCCGAGCTGGTCTCCGGCCAGGTGCAGGGCGGCCTCGCCATGGGGATCGGCCACGCCCTCAAGGAGGTGCTGCCCCTCTACGAGGACGGCCCCGGCGACGGCACGTGGAACTGGAACCGCTACGAGCTCCCCCGCGCCCGCGACGTGGCCCCGTGGAACCAGACGGTGGAGATCCTGCCGCCGCTCTCCGAGACCGACCCGCCCAAGGGCATCGCCGAGGTCGTGATGATCGCCGTCGTCCCGGCGCTGGCCAACGCCGTCGCGCACGCGATCGGCCACCGCTTCCACGAACTCCCCATCCGGCCCGAGCGCATCCGCGAGGCACTGGCATGAGCGCCGCCATCGAGATCAAGGACCTCTCGCTCCGCGTGAACGGCGCGGCGGTCGGTCCGATCCCCGTCCCCGTCGGCACGAGCCTGCTCGACGTCCTGCACGAGTGGCTGGGCCTCACCGGCAGCCGCATGGGCTGCGGGCAGGGCATCTGCCACGCCTGCACGGTGATGCTGGAGGAGGCGGCCGGCCCGCGGGAGATCCGCGCCTGCATCACCGGCGCGCACTGGTTCGAGGGGCGGAGCATCCGCACCGTCGAGGGCCATGCCCGCACCGCGCCGGACGGCACCGTCGTGCTCTCGCCGGTCCAGCAGGCCTTCATCGAGAATTTCGCCTTCCAGTGCGGCTACTGCACGCCGGGCTTCGTCACCGGGGCGAGCGTGCTGATCGAGCGCCTGCGCCGCGAGCCGATCCGCCGCGACGAGGTCGAGCGGGTCGTCACCGAGGCGCTCGACCGCCACATCTGCCGCTGCACGGGCTACGTCCGCTACCATCAGGCGGTGCGCGACCTCGTGCTGGCGACCCCCGGTCTCGTGACCGCCTGAGGCGCGCCGTGCGGATCCCGTCCCTCACCACCCCCGCGCGGCGCGTCGGCGCCGGGCTCGCCGCCGCCCTCGCGGTGGCCGTCTCGGCGGCCGGCCTCGTCGCCTCCGGCGCCCTGGAGCGCAGCGTCGTCGCGCGCGACGTCGAGACCCCACTGAGCGCGGAGGCCGTGCGCGGCCTCGCCCCCCGCGGCGCCAAGGTCGCCGCCGCGGCCGACTGCTTCGCCTGCCACACGGCCCGGGGCGGCGCCCCCTGGGCGGGGGGACTGCCCCTGGAGACGCCCTTCGGCACGATCCACGCCACCAACATCTCTCCGAGCCCGCAGGGCATCGGCGGCTGGAGCCGCGCCGACTTCCACCGGGCCCTGCGCGACGGGATCGCGCCGGGCGGCCGCCACCTCTACCCGGCGATGCCCTACACGTCGTATCGCGGTTTGACGCCGGAGGATGTCGACGCCCTCTACGCCTACCTGATGACCCGCGCGCCGGTCGCGGTGGAGAACAGGGCCAATACCCTCGCCTTCCCGTTCGACCAGCGCTGGACCCTGGCGGCCTGGAACCTCCTGAGCCTGCCGGCGACCGTCGCCGCGCCCGATCCGGGCCGCTCACCCCTGTGGAACCGGGGCCGCTACGTCGCCGACGCCCTCGGCCATTGCGGCGAGTGCCACACGCCGCGCAACGCGCTCCAAGCCATGCGCCCGGACGCCGTCTATCACGGCGCCACGATCGAGGGCGTCGAGGCGCCCGACATCACGCCCGCGGGCCTCGCGCGGATGGGCTTCACCCCGCACGGGCTCGTCGGGTTCATGCGCACGGGCCTCTCGGCCCAGGGCGGCGCGACGCACCAGATGTTCGACGTCGTGCATTTCTCGACGCAGCACATGGACGCGGCCGACCTCACGGCGCTCTCCGCCTACCTGTTCGACCGCGACGCCCTGCCGGCCGAGCCCGAGACGCCGGTCGCCGCCACCCCCGCGGCGATCCCGGCGGCGGTCGCGGCCCGGGGTCGGGCCAGCTACGCCGGCCTCTGCGCCGGCTGCCACGGCGGGGCGGGGGAGGGGATCCCCCACGTCTCCGTGCCGCTGCGGACGAACACCGCGATGCGGGTCGCGGGCGCGGGCGGTCTCCTGCGGGCGATCCTCGTCGGGCTCCCGGCGCAGCGCTTCCCGGGCAACGAGCGGATGGAGGCCATGCCGCCCTTCGCCGCCCTGATCGACGACGCGGCGCTCGCCGACCTCGCGACCTGGATGCGGGCCGAATGGGGCGGGCAGGGTCAGGCGGTCACGCCGGACGAGGTCGCGCGCCAGCGCGCGGGTTTGCGGGCCGACGCTTCGCACTGAAGGCGGCCGGGAGGAGGGGGCGGACATGACCATGGCTTGTCGGATCGCGGCCGCGCTGCTGCCGCTCGGGATGACGTGCGCGGCGGGGGCGCAGGACCTCGGGACGGCCTCCTCGGCGCCGGTGGCCCCCGAGGCCACGACGGTGGTGGAGGACGGCCCGTTCTTCCTCTTCGCCGACACCCAGATCAGCTACCGCTACCAGTTCCCCACCGTCTCGCCCGGAATCCAGATCCAGCGCCCCGACGGCAGCTTCGTCTCCCGCGCGGCGCCCAAGCACATCCTGAATATCTCCCACGCCGATGCCTGGGCCTACGGGACGAACTTCTTCTCCCTCGACATCCTCAAGTCCGGGTCCCAGTTCCCGGCCGGCACCACCAACGCGCCGGGCTCCGTCGCCGCCCCGTTCTTCGCCGATTTCGGCAACACCGAAGCCTACGGGCTGTATCGCGGCACGCTGAGCCTCAACGCGCTCACGGGCACGAAGGCCTTCACCGTTCCCGGCCTCGTCAAGGAGGTGTCGCTCGCCTTCGGCTTCGACGCCAACGCCCAGAACGACGCCTTCGGCTCGAAGAAGCGCGACATCGTCGGCGGCCTGAACTTCGCCTTCGACGTGCCGGCGGGCTTTCTCAACCTCTCCGTGCAAGCCTACAAGGAGTGGAACCGGAACGGGTTCAATCTCCAGCCGGACCGCGACCAGAGCTTCGACACGGTCCCGGAATTCGAGCTGGTCTACAACTTTCCCCTGACCTTCACGGGGCTGCCGCTCAGCCTCGTCGGCTTCAACAACATCGTGCTGCCGAAGGGGCGGGGCGTGAGCAACCCGGCCGCCTTCGCCTTCAACCCGCCCCGCGGGCTCGAATTCCTGTCGCGCACCAACCTCGTGCTCGATCTCGGCAAGCTCGTCTACGACCAGCCCAACCGGGTCGATGTCTTCGTCGGGTTCCAATACTGGCACAACAAGTTCGGGAACGTCGAGACCGCGACCTTCAAGGGCACCGAGGAGAAGAGCTTCCTCGCCGGCGTCGCGTTCCACGTCTTCTGATGCCGTTTCGGTTGATCAGATCGGTTCCGCCGTCGTTGCGAGCGGAGCGAAGCAATCCAGCCGGCACCACGTTCCCCGATGTCCTGCAGCCCTGGGTTGCTTCGCTGCGCTCGCAATGACGGAGCGGGCTGCACCGACCGACGCGTCACGCCGCGGGGGATGATCGGGTCGGACGCCGAGTTCACATTGTCGGGACAGTCCGTTGACAGGTCCGAACTGCTCCTGACGATCCCCGCTCATGATTTCCCTGGAAAGCATCCGCATCTTCCTGCGCTCGGCGGAGACGGGGAGCTTCTCGGCCGCCGGCCGCTCGCTGCGGCTGTCACCGTCGGTGGTGAGCTACCGGATCCAGACCCTGGAGGAGCATCTCGGCTGCCTCCTGCTCACCCGGACGACGCGGCGCATGAGCCTCACGGAGGCCGGCCGGATCTTCTACGACCGCTGCCTCGACATCACCGCGGCGGTCGAGCAAGCCGAGAAGAGCGTCGAGACCGCGGGCGCGGTGCCGCGCGGGGTGCTGAAGGTGACGGCGCCGCTCGGTCTCGGCCGCCGGGTCGTCGCGCCGCTCGTGCCGCGCTTCCGCGCCCGCCACGGCGAGACCGATGTCCGGCTGCGCCTGTCGGAGCACCTCCTCGACCTCGTGCAGGAGGCGGTCGACGTCGCGGTCCGCCTGTCGCAGATGCGCGATTCCACCTTCACCCTGCGCAAGGTCGCGGAGATCGAGCGGGTCCTGTGCGCGGCGCCGGCCTACCTGGCCGAGCACCCCGCGCCCGCCGAGCCGGCGGACCTGCTGCAGCACGATTGCCTGCTGCTGCGCTATCCCGGCGCCGAGCAGTTCCGCTGGACCCTGGTCGACGGCCAGGAGACCGTGACCCTGCCGGTCTCGGGGCACATCGACGCCGACGACGGCGACACGCTCACCGCCTGGGCGCTGGCCGGCGAGGGCATCGTCCTGAAGCCGCTGTTCGAGGTCGCGGCGCACCTCGCCGAGGGCCGGCTCGTCCCGGTCCTGGAGCACACCCCGCCGACCAGCGTGACGCTCGGCCTGCTCTACCCGTCCCGCAAGATGCTGTCGGCCCGGACCAAGACCTTCGTCGACATGACGCACGAGGCCCTGCGCCAGCACGTGAGCGAGCAGCTCGCCCTGGTCGGCGGCCGGGCGGTCTGAGGCGGGCGCCTCAGGCCGCGACGAGGGCCTCCAGGCGCAGGGCGGCGATCCGTCCGACCTGCCGCAGGGCCTCGGCCCGCTCGGTCTCCGGCGGGTTGCCGAGCCGCTGCTCCAGGCGGGCGAGGATCGCGTCGCGGTCGAGGCCCCGGACCGCGATGATGAACGGGAAGCCGAAGCGCTCGGCGTAGGCCCGGTTGAGGTCCTGCAGCCGCGCCACCGCGGGGGAGGGGCAGCCTAGCAATCCGCTTCCCGCCTGCTCGCGGCTGGAATGCGCGGTGAGCTCGCCGCGCTGGGCGGCCCGCCCGGCGAGTTCGGGATGCGCCCGCAGCAGGGCGAGCTGGCGGACCCGGTCGGCGCCGGCCACCGTCGCCTCCATCGCCGCGTGCAGGTCCGCGCGCCCCGCGAAGGGCCCGCGGTCGAAGGCCGCCTCGGGGACCCAGGGGGAATGCTCGTAGACCTCGGCGAGGAGGTCCACGAAGGCGTCGCGCGCGAGCGCGTTGAGCGCGGCGATGGTGATCACGGACCTGTCCTCTCCGGGGTCGGTCCCGCCGCCGGGGCGCCGGGAGGATGGTGGGCCGCCCAGTGCCGGGCGATGTCGATCCGCCGGGTCACCCAGACGTCGGGACGGGCCAGGACGTGGTCGAGGAACCGGGCGAGGGCCGGCAGGCGCGCCGGGCGCCCGACGAGGCGGCAATGCAGCCCGATCGACAGCATCTTCGGGGCGCTCGCCCCCTCCTCGTAGAGGCAGTCGAAGGCGTCGCGCAGGTGCGCGAAGAACTGCTCGCCCGACGGGAAGCCGCCGGGGATCGAGAAGCGCATGTCGTTGGTGTCGAGGGTGTAGGGCACCACGAGGTGGTCCCGGCCGGCGACGCGGACCCAGTAGGGCAGGTCGTCGGCGTAGCTGTCCGAATCGTAGAGGAAGCCGCCCTGCTCGACCACGAGCCGCCGGGTGTTCGGGCTGTCGCGGCCGGTGTACCAGCCGAGCGGCATCTCGCCGGTCAGGCTCCGGATCGTCTCGACCGCGCGGGCGAGGTGCTCCCGCTCGATCGCCTCCGGGACGTCCTGGTAGGGCAGCCAGCGCCAGCCGTGGCCGGCGATCTCGTGGCCGTCGCGGAGAAACGCCTCCACGGCGGCCGGATTGCGGGCGAGCGCCTGCGCGACGCCGAAGACCGTGAGGGGGGCGCCGCGCTCGCGGAACAGGCGCAGGATCCGCCAGACGCCCGCGCGCGCGCCGTACTCGTAGAGGCTCTCCATGCTCATGTGCCGCGCGGGGAAGGGCGTGGCCCCGGCGATCTCGGAGAGGAAGATCTCGGCGTGGGGGTCGCCGTCGAGGACGGAGCGCTCGCCGCCCTCCTCGTAGTTCAGCACGAACTGGACGGCGACGCGGGCGCCGCCGGGCCAGCGGGCGTCGGGCGGCGCCTCGCCGTAGCCGACGAAGTCGCGCGGGGGGCCGTCTGTATCCGGTGCGGTCACGGGCGGGATCCTGCGTTGGCGCGAATAGACGGGGTCCGACGGTTATCGCGCGGCGAGCCAGCGGGCGAGCGCCGCGCGCTCCTCGGGCTGCATGTCGGTGATGTTGTTCGGCGGCATCGCGTGCGTCAGGACGGCCTGCAGGCGGATGGCCGGCGCGAAGCGCGCGACATGCTCGGGGCTGTCGAGGAGCACGCCCTTGGGCGGGCTCGTCAGGCCCGGCCACAGGGGCTCGGCGGCGTGGCACATGGCGCAGCGCGTCCCGACCACGGCCATCACGGCGTCGTCGACCGCGGGGCCCTCGAGCGCGCCCGTCCCGGCCGCCGCGAGGCTGATCGCCGGGGCCGGAGCCGGGGCCGCCTCGGCGGCGGCCGACAGGCCGATCCGCTCGCGGGCGCCCGGCGACGAGGCGACGCTGATCGCGACCGCCACCGCCACGCAGGCCGTCGCGACGCCCCAGGTCCACCAGCGGTCGCCCCCGCCGGCATTGCGCACGTTGAAGTAGTGGCGGACGACGCCGCCCGCGATCACCACGAGGCCGACGATGGTCCAGCTGTAGGGCGAGGACCACGCCATCGGGTAGTGGCCGGACAGCATGAAGAACAGCACCGGCAGCGTCAGGTAGTTGTTGTGGGACGAGCGGTTCTTCGCCTGCTTGCCCCAGGCGGGGTTCGGGACCCGGCCCGCGACCAGCTCGGCGATCGCCTTGCGCTGGTTGGGCATGATGACGAAGAACACGTTGCCGGTCATCCAGGTCGCGATCACCGCGCCCGTGTGCAGCATCGCGGCCCGGCCGGAGAAGACCTGCTGGAAGCCGTACGCGAAGGCGACGACCGTGAGGAACACGGCGGCCGCGAGCAGCGGCGGCCGGTTGGCCAGGGGCGAGCGGTTGAGCCCGTCATAGATCAGCCAGCCGAGGGCGAGGGCGCCGAGGCCGATGGCCGCCCCGGTCATCGGCGTGATCACGCGGACCGCCGGATCGATCAGGTAGAGGTCGGCCTGACCGTAATAGACCCAGCACAGCAGCGAGAAGCCCGACAGCCAGGTCGCGTAGGATTGCCATTTGTGCCAGATCAGGTGCTCCGGCATCCGGTCGGGCGCGACGAGATACTTGCGCACCTGGTAGAAGCCGCCGCCGTGCACCTCCCAGGCCTCGCCGCCCTTGCCGGTCGGGATTGCCGGAATGGCGCGCAAGCTGGCGTCGAGATGCATGAAGTAGAACGACGCGCCGATCCAGGCGATCGCGGCGACGACGTGGGTCCATCGAATGAGGAACCCGCCCCATTCGTGCAGGATCGGATACATGGGACGGATCCTCCGCGATCTGTCGTGGGGCCGGGTTCGGCCTCGATGTCGGCTCGTGGTTCGGCCCGAGCCGCGACCCCGGGTGTGCCCCGAACCGCGGCCGGCAGCGACCCGCCGCGGCGCCAAGGACCTTCAAAATCATTCGGGAAATGCCGGACGCTTTCCGGGTTGTCCGAGCCCCCCGCCCCGTGCTCGTCTCCACCGTCTCCTTCGGCCCGACAGACCTTCGCCCGCCTCGGGCCGCGGGCGCGGGCCTTTCCGTCCGGGAGGACGCCGATGGGCCATCTTTCGACACACGTCCTCGACACGGCCGCCGGCAAGCCGGCGGCCGGGGTCACCGTCGAGCTCCGGCGCCTCGCCGGGGACGGCAGCGGGGACGGCACCGGGGAGACCGTCGCGTCGGCCACGACCAACGGCGACGGGCGGACCGACGCCCCCCTGCTCGCGGGCGACGCCCTGACGCCCGGGACCTACGAGCTCGTCTTCGCCGTCGGCGCCTATTTCGCCGGGACGGGTGCCGGCGCCGAGCGGCCGTTCCTCGACCGCGTGCCGGTGCGCTTCTGCGTCTCGGACCCAGACGCCAAGTATCACGTCCCGCTGCTCATCACGCCGTGGAGCTACTCCACCTATCGCGGGAGCTGACACGGGATCGGCCGGCATCGGCCCGGGCGGAGCCTGCCGGAGCGCCGGACCTCAGCCTTCCGGCCGCGCCCCGGCGGCGCGACCGGTCGCCTCCCGGGGCGAGTGGCCGAACAGCGCCTTGTAGGCCCGGCTGAACGCCGCCTCCGACTCGTATCCGACGCGCAGGCCGATCTCGCCGACGCGGGCGTCGCCCGCGGCGAGCATGTCCCGCGCGAGGTTCAGGCGCCACTCGTTCTGGTAGCGCAGGGGTGAGCGACCGACGAGCGCGTTGAACCGCTCGCAGAAGCTCGACCGCGACATGCCGGCGACGTCCGACAGGGCCTCCACGCTCCAGCGCTGCAGCGGCCTCTCGTGCATGACCTTGAGGGCGCGGGCGATGCGGGGATCGGCCAGGCCGGCCAGCCACCCCGACGTCCGGCCGAGATGAACCCAGGTCCGCAGCGTGCGTATGACCGCGAGGTCGATGATGCGCGAGATCATCAGGGCCGCGCCGGGTTCGGCGTCGGTCGTCTCGACCAGCAGGAAATGCACGAGGCCGTCGAGCCATCCGGCGCCCTCCTCGCGCCGGATGCAGATGTGCCGCGGCAGGAGCGCGATCATGCTGCGGAGCGTGTAGGGATCGAACCAGAACCGGCAGGCGACGACGTCCGCGCCCTCGGCGGCGACCAACCGCCCGGTTCCGAGGCCGTGGGGCAGGAACAGCAGGTCGCCGGCGCCGACCGCGAGGGACTCGCCGTCGCCTTCGAGGATGAGGGCGCCCGCGATCACCACGAGGACGTGGCCTGCGCCGGCATCCAGATCCAGGCGCTCGCCCGGCGCGACCGGCCGGGACTCGACGCGGTCCCCGGTGAGGCGGATCTGCGCGAGCACGTGGGACAGCAGGTCGCCGGACGCGGCGCTGCGCGGCCCGCCCTCCGGAAGATCGGTCAAGTTTTCCAGCGTTTCCGACATGGCTGGCCCCGGCTCCCGATCCTAAACGTGGGCCCATCGAAGCGCGTATTCGCTCGGCGCGTCCGGATCTACGAAGCTATAAATCGGCATCTATCGTGTCCATCTACCTTGTTCACGAATAGATCCGGTCCGTCGAGCCGCGCTCAGTACACGAAGGAGCCGACGATGAGAACCGACCCGCAGCGCGATCGCGGTCCTGCCTTGCCCTGGCTCACCGCCTACTACTTCGTGCGTGCCGGCGTCGCCGCCGCCTGGGTGGCCGCCGCGCTCGGCCTCGGGAGAGGCATGCCGGCGGTCGCCGCGACGCTCCTGGTCGCCTATCCCGCCTGGGACGCGCTCGCCAACCTGGCCGACGCCCGGCGCAACGGCGGCCTCGCGGGCAGTCCCAGCCAGGCCCTCAACGCGGCGATCAGCGCGGCGACCGCGCTCGCGGTCGCGGTCGCCCTCGGACGGGGCCCGAACGCGGTGCTCGCGGTGTTCGGCGCCTGGGCCATCCTCTCGGGACTGCTCCAGCTTCTGACCGGCGCGCGCCGCTGGCGGGCCGGCGCCCAGTGGGCCATGGTCCTGAGCGGCGCGCAATCGGCGCTCGCCGGCGGCTTCTTCATCCGGCAGGCGGCCGGCGCCGCGGTCCCCGGGATCGTGGATGTCGCGCCCTACGCGGCGTTCGGCGCCTTCTACTTCCTCGTCTCCGCGGCCTGGCTGACGGCGACGCGCCTGCGGGACGCGTCGCGGGCGCGCGCCGCCTAGGCGCCGGTGCGGCCGGGCGGATCCGACCTCGATCATCGCCCCGGCCCCCGGACATCCGCATCGTCGTCCCCTCCCGACCGCCGTCGGACAGCAGAGGCCATGCTCCATGGGCGCGCGAACGAGCGTGAAGCCGCGGAGGAACGCGGTCGAGGCCTACCTCCACGTCCTGCACGCGCTGATGCTGCGCGACATGCGCACCCGCTTCGGCGCGTCGATGTGGGGTTACGGGGTCGTCGTTCTCTGGCCGTGCGTGCACGTCTTCGTGCTGATCACGATCTACACGGTTCAGAAGCTGCCCGCGCCGCTCGGCGACGACAGGGCCCTGTTCTTTGCGACGGGCGCCGTGCCCGTGCTCGTCTTCCAGTACATCTCGCGCGAAGTCATGAAGTCCGTGATCGTCAACCGGCCGCTGACCTACTACCCGCAGGTCAGGCTGTTCGACCTGGTGTTCTCCCGCGTGCTCGTCGAGATCGTCACCGGCTTCCTGGCCCTGCTGGTCGTGAGCGGTGTCCTGGTCGCGCTCGGCACGAACCCGGTCCCGGCGGACCCGCTGACGGCGGTGGGCGGCTATCTCGCCGCGATCGCGCTCGGGATCGGGATCGGCACGATCAACGTCGCGATCATCGGCTTCTTCCCCGGATGGCTGATCGGCTACGCCCTGTTCAGCATCATCCTCTACGTGTCCAGCGGCGTCCTCTTCCTGCCGAGCTACTTGCCGGAACGGCTATACTACTGGGCCAAGTTCAATCCGGCCCTGCAGGTGGCGGAATGGATGAGGTCGGCCTACTACCCGGCTGCCGGACTGCAGGTCGACCATCTCTACGTCGTCGTGTTCGGCCTGACCGCCGCGTGTGTCGGCCTGGGCCTGGTCGTGCGCGGCGGCGGCCAGCTGCGGGGCTGAGCGCGGACGCGTCCGATCGGCCCGGGCGCGGAGGACGCGGCTCAGCCCGATCGCGCGTCCGACGACGGCGACGTCGCGCCGCCGCGGTGGGCGATCAGGTCGATCTCGACCAGGGCGTCGTAGGCGAGCCCGGTCGTGCCCACGCAGGTGCGGGCCGGCAGCCGGTCGGGCGGGAAGAAGGATCTGTAGGTGGCGTTGAAGGCGGCGTAGTCGCGCTTGAACTCGGTCAGGAACGCGCGCGCGACGACGACGTTCTCGAGGCCCAGGCCGAGGCCGGCCAGGACCGTCGCGAGATTGGCCATCACGTTGCGGGTCTGCGCCTCGATCCCGTCGGGCAGGACGCCGGGCCTGTCCGGCGTGTCGGGCATCTGACCCGTGACGAAGACGAAGCCGTCGACCTCGACCGCGTGGCTGAAGGGGGCGACCGGCTGCGGCCCTCCGGAGACCATGTGGAACAGCATGGCCGACGAGGCGGACTGGGGTTGCGGCACCGCGATCTCCCTTTCGACGGGCGCGACCCGCCCGATCTCCGTGATCCAGGTCCGCGACCGTAGGGTCACGATCAGGCCGGGGATAGTGTCGGATGCGGCGGTCCGATCCGGTCCGCGCCATGCCCGGTGGAGAGGGTCAGAAGAAGCGCCGGATCTCCTCCGCGATCGCGTCGCCGTCCGTCTCCAGGGCGAAGTGCCCGGTGTCGAGGAAGGTGACGCGCGCCTCCGGGATGTCGCGCCGGAACGCCTCGGCGCCGGGCGGGATGAAGAACGCGTCGTTGCGCCCCCAGACGGCGAGGAGCTTCGGGCGGCGGGCGCGGAAGAAGGCCTGGATCAGCGGGTAGCGCTCGAGATTGCGCTTGTAGTCGAGCTTGAGCGTGACCTGCCGGTCGGCATTGCCCGGCCGCGCCAGGATGGCCGCGTCGAGCGTGTAGGCCTCGGGCTCGATGCGGGACGGGTCGGGCACACCCTGGACGTAGGCGGCCCTGACGCCGTCGAGGGTCATGCGGGCGCGGATCGCCGCGACGGCGGCCGCGTTCGGCGCGGCCCAGTAGGCCCGCAGCGGCGCCCAGGCCGCGTCGCCGAGCCCGTCGAGATAGGCGTTGCCGTTCTGGGACACGATGCCGGCGACGCGGTCGGGATGGGCGAGCGCCAGATCCCATCCGACCGGCGCCCCGTAATCGAACGTGTAGAGGATGTAGCGGTCGAGGCCGAGCGCGCCGACGAACGCCTCCGTCGTGCGAGACAGCGACGCGAAGTCGTAGGCGTAGGCGCGATCCTCCGGGACGTGCGTGAACCCGAAGGAGGGCAGGTCCGGCGCGATCAGGCGGAAGCGATCGGCCAGCTTGGGCATGAGGTGCCGGAAGTAGAAGGACGAGTTGGCGAAGCCGTGCAGCAGCAGGATGACCGGGGCGTCGGGGCGACCGGCCTCCCGGTAGAAGACGTCCACGCCGTCGGCCCGGACCGTGCCGTGGCGGACCTCTCCGGCCCGCGCGGGGTGGACCTCCGCCCGCACGGTGCCCGACGCCGCCGCGCCCGTCGCCAGCACGCCGCCGGCGAGCACACGCCGCCGCGTCGCGCGGGCCGGTCCGCGCCCCGTCATCTCGTCTCCGTGCGTGTGTCGCGTCATGGCGCGCCTCATCCTGGCGGGACGGCATGCGTCGGGATCGTCACCGCCGGGTCGGACGGCGCGACCGTCGTGCGGGACGGCGATCGGTCTGACCGGGCCGCGGCCCGGACGCGCGAACCCGACGGCGCGACCATGATGCAGGGACGCGGCGCGCTCCGGAACAGCGAGTCGTCGCAATTCACCATTCCCTGCCGTGAAACGGTCGACGGCCGCCGCGGCGGCGACCGCGGGCTTCCCGAAGGCCCGAAGCGCCGCCCCGGCGCTAGAGGCCGAGGTTGCGGCCCGGATGCGCGTCGGCGAGCTTGGCCCGGCGGACGTAGCCCCGCATCGTCTTGAGATCCCGGTGGCGGGAATGCGCCATGATCTCTTCGTCGCGCGATCCGCGCCTGTACGCCTCGGTGATGAAGCCCGCGCGGAACCCGTGGGCGGAGATGCGCTCGCGCGGTCCGGCGACGAGGCCGGCTTCCGCCGCGCGCTTCTGAACGATGCGGCCCACCGAGTCCGGATGCAGCCCGTCGTCCATCACGGTGCCGTCCGCTCGGACGGCCCGGAAGACGTAGCCGTCGGCTGGCGCCGCCTGCAGCCAGCGCCGGAGCGCGGCAACCGGACAGGTCGCGGGGCTCCCGCCCGCCAGGACGGTCACGACCGTGCCCTCGCCGTCCTGATCACCTTTCGAATGCGGCAGGAAGACATCGACGGCGCCGTCCCGGAACGCGAGATCTTCGCGGCGGATCCGCGCGACCTCGGAGCGCCGGAACGCGCCGGCGAAGCTCAACAGGAACAGGGCGCGGTCCCGGAGCGCGGCCACCGTCCCTTCGCAGGCGGCGACGATCCGGAGCGTTTCGGGCACGCCGAGCGCGGCGGCCTGCTTCTTCGGCCTGCCGTAGCGCCGGAACATCCCGCGCAGCGCCGCCCGGACGGCCGGATGGGCCGGGACCCACGGCAACCCCTGGAGCTTGTGCGCCTGACCGATCGTGACGAGCCGACGCTCGATCGTCGCGCGCTTGTGGGTCTCGGCCATGGAGGTGAGGTAGCTCGCCACCTGATCTGGACCCGCGGGGAGGGGCGCGAGATCGTGGCCGCTGCACCAGCGCGCGTAGTGCTGCCAGTCGGCGCGGTAGGCCCGACGGGAATTCTCCGAGAGGGCCTCGTCGGCGAAGGCGCGGGCGCGGGCGGCAAGCGTGGCGGGCAGCGTCATGGCTCTCTCCCTCGGTCGCGCCTGAGCGTGACGCTACGTCTGATAAGAAAGGGTTATCAGACGCTGACCGATGCGGCGCGGCCCGGGCCTCCCCGCTACGTGGAGGAGGGTGGGCTGCGTGCCTCGCGAACGGTCCACGCGCGGACGGGACGTTCCCGCTCCGCGGCAGGTCGGGAACGGCGCGCGATCGCGCGGACCTGCGGCCCGGCATCACCCGCCGCGGCGAGTCGGAGCGTCCATCGGAACCGTGTGATCGGATCGGGGTGGCGCCCCATCGCCTCCGCATCCGGGCAGACGGTCCGCCAACGGTCCGAGCCAGCCGCCCGGCCCGCCGGCAGTGCTTCTCCGGTTCGTCCGGATGGTCACCCTCCGACAGCGTCGCTGCGCAAGGGTCGCGACGTTGGAACACCGCCGCGGGAGGTGTCCGTGCGTGCGGTCACGCGCTCGACGGAAGTTCATCCAGTGGTTGTGAAGCACGCCGCGGAACTTTAATCCCGGACGATCGCGGTTTTTATTGATCACGCTCTGACGCCGAGCGCGCAACCTCAAATCACTATTGGATATCCCTGGCAAGAAGACCGCGATCATTAACCTGCATTTAGTTTCGCACCCGCATCTTGGCTCAACGCCTTCCGCATTGAGCAAGCTGCGGAGCTCTCTGCGATCCTGAACACTGGAGGGGATGTCATGGGTCGGTTTCGCAATTTGCGATTGGGCACCAAGATCGCGATACCGGCCGCCCTACTGCTCGCGACCGCCGTCGGCATCGTCTTCTTCGCGCGGTCGGCGATCGACGAGCTCGAGAAGAACACCCAGCAGATCGTCGACGTGGCCGCCGTTCGTGCCGTCACAGCGCTGCAGATGGCGCTGGCCATGAGCAACGCGACGATCTCCGAGAAGAACATCATCATACAGACCGATGCGGCCACGATGGCTGCCGAGCGTCAGCACTTCCAGCGCGAGCGGACGCTCGCCTACGAGGCGATCGACCGCCTCATCACCCTCGCGGACACCCCGGCTCGGCATTCGGCGAACGCAGCCATCAAGGTCGATATGGGCGCGTATTTCGCGGCGGCCGACCGCGCCATCGCCCTGGGCATGAAGAACGATGCCGAAGGGGCGCGGACGATCTCGGTCGACGAGGGCCGCCCCGCGCGGGCCAAAGTGCTGGAAGGCGTCCAGATGCGGACCGAGACGAACGCCAGGGAGCTCAGAGCCTCCAGGGACCACGCCGTCGCCGTCGCCGAGCAGATCAAGCTGACGCTCACGGTCATCGCCGCGTCGGGCCTTCTCGTCGCATTCGGGATTCTCGGCGGGATCGTGCTGTTCGGGATCAACCGGCCGCTGGCCAGCCTCGTCGGCGTGCTGCAGCGGATGGCCAGGGGCGAGGTCGACGCCGAGATCAAGGAGGCCGCCCGCGGCGACGAGATCGGTGCCGTCGGCAAGGCGGTCGAGGGCATCAAGGCCATGGTGGCCCAGAAGGCCGCCGAGCAGGCCGAGATCCGGCGCATTGCCGACGCGGCGGCGGCCGTCGAACGCAAGCGGACGATGGTCGAGCTCGCCGACGGTTTCGAGCGCGCGGTCGGCGGGATCATCGGCATGGTCTCGTCCTCGGCCACCGAACTCCAGGCCACGGCGCAGACGATGACGGCGACGGCCACCGAGACGGCTGGCCGGTCGACCACCGTGGCGGCCGCGGCCGAGGAGGCCGCCAGCAACGTCAACACGGTCGCCGCCGCCGCCGAGGAACTCGGCTCCTCGGTTCAGGAGATCGGCCGGCAGGTCGACGGCTCCGCCGACATGGCGCGGGTGGCGGTCAACGAGGCCGACCAGACCGGCGCGCTGGTGCAGGAACTGAGCGCGTCGGTCGCGCGCATCGGCGACGTCGTCGGCATGATCTCGACCATCGCGGGACAGACCAACCTGCTCGCCCTGAATGCCACCATCGAGGCGGCCCGCGCGGGTGCCGCCGGCCGCGGCTTCGCGGTCGTGGCGACGGAGGTGAAGGCTCTGGCCGAGCAGACCGCCAAGGCCACCGAGGAGATCACCGGGCAGATCGCCCGGGTTCAGGCCTCCACCGGTCAGGCCGTATCGGCCATCGGGTCGATCACCGTGCGGATCCAGGAGATCAGCCACGTGGCCACCTCGATCGCCGCGGCCGTGGAGCAGCAGGGCGCGGCGACGCAGGAGATCGTCCGCAACGTCAGCCAGGCCGCGATGGGCACCGGCGAAGTGACCAGCAACATCGCCGGCGTGGCCGGCGCGGCCGAGGAGACGGGCGCGGCGGCGAGCCAGGTTCTGGGAGCGGCTTCCGAGCTGTCGCGCCAATCCGAGCATCTCGCTGCCGAGGTGGGGCGCTTCATGGCCACCGTCCGAGCCGCCTGATCCGGGGGCGACCCGCGAGCCCCCGTCCGGCTCATCGCCGGACGGGGCCGTTTCAGGACCGAGATCCGCGAAGGCGGCTCTCGTCCGCCCTGAACCTTCTTCCCGCATCCGGCGTTGAAGACTTCAATCCATGATTGAGGTCCCGATGAAACACCGTACTCTCTTGCGTACTCTCTCGGCCGCTGCGCCGCTCGCGGCCGTCCTCGCCGGGACAGCCTACGCGCAGGCGCCGGCCACCGCGCCGGGCGCGCCGCCGACCTCCTCGGGCGTCGTCACGCCTCAATCGGGCGCGACCGGCGCGCCGGGCGCGGTGACGGGGTCGCCGACCGGGCAAGCCGCCGACACGCGTTCCAACAGCTCCTCAGCCGCGGGCAACGCCAACCAGCCGGAGCGCCCGTCGCCGCAGGGCGGCAGCGGTGGCAGCAGCCGATAGCCGTCGACGATCCGCCGGCACGGCCCCGGTCACGGCCCCGTTGCCGGCGGCCTCTCCCTGAACCGCTCGCGCCGCGCGGCGGCTGCGACACCGGCCATCGCGCTCGGGTCGCATCGTCGCCGCGCGTCAGGCCTCGTCCTCGGCCGAGCCGGGCCAGGCCGGACCGTGACGCTCCTCGAGTTCGGCTCGGCCGGCTTCGGTGATGCGGTACTCGACGGTCTTCGCGTCCGGATCCGTCCGACCCGTCGCGAGAACCAGTCCCAGAACCTCCATGCGCCGCATGTAGCCGCTGACCTGATAGAAGCGGGCGCCGGTCTGCGCGAGGGTGCGGAGCCGGTAGAGGCTGCCGGGCGGGAGCTTGTACATCGCCCGCCACCGTATCGATTGTCGGCCCGGACGTCAGTGGGGACAGGTCGGTTCGGCCGGCAGCCCCGCGGGTGCTGGACCGCCGCGCGATGCGCGCGGGTCGTTCACGCGAGGCGGGACGACGCGGCGGATCGGGCCGCGAGCGCCGTCAGGACCGTTCGCCCGTAAGCGGTGGTCGCGAGGCTCGCGCGGAGCTCGCGGTAGAGGTCGTCCCTCCCGAGGCGACAGTCGAGATCCGGGCGCGCCGCGAACCCGTCGAGTTCCTCGAGGATGAGCGCGGCGAATTCGGCGGGCTCCAGCAGGCCCTCGGCGGCATCGAGGACGCCGTACTCCTCCAGGAATCCGCCACTCAGGGTGATCAGGCCATCCCTGTACCGGATCAGCGCGAAATAGACGCCGAACCGGATCATGGCCCGGTCGCGCCAGCCCGCCTCGGCGATGTAGGTCCTCATCATCACGTCGGTGGAGTAGACCTCGTGCTCCCCGTCGCGCTGGGCGAGGTAGTCGCGGAAGACGTCGTGGGCCGTCGGATCGAGGTGGAGCAGCGCCTGCATGGCCGGTGCCAGCGCACCCTGATCGTCCTCGGGCCCCCAGAGCTGGCGATACAGCTTCCTGGCCTCCACCACCCCCGGCTGGACCGCGAGATAAGTCGTGAGGAGTGCGCGCAGCGCCGGAACCACGGCAACGCGCTCGCGGGCGATGCGCGCGAAGAAGGCCGATTCCGTCATCGCCCGCCCGCCGACCTCGAAGGTCAACGCGAGCACGTCACCCCGCAGGAGCCCCCCCAGATCCGCTCGGATCCGGCCGGTGAGCGCGTCCAGGGCTTCGGCGATGGCGGCGGCCGAGAACGCCGCGACGGTGACCACCGGCTGCGAGCGCGCCAGGAAGCGCCGGACCGCCGACGCGCTCGGGCCTGCCGACGGCCGGGGCCGATAGCCGTCCTCCTCCGGGGTGATCGTCCGGGCGGGCGCCGCGTCGGCGCACCGAGCGCGCGGGATGTAGACGGAGTCGCTGAAGAAGCGGATCTCGACCCGCTCCGCATCCGCCACGTCGGCGAAGGCGGAGACGGCCTTCGCGCCGTCGTAGCGCGCGAAGGAGAAGACGGGCGAGCGCGTGCCGTCCAGGCCGATGCGCTGGAAGTCCGTGGTCCGATCCCAGAAATACCCCGACTTGATCCAGAACGCCCGCTCGTCGGGCTCCCAGGCCACCTCGGTGATCGCGCGCGGAGGCTCGGAGCCGGGCCGCGCGACGAGCGTCGCCGCGCGGGCGACGGGCCCGGTCGTCCAGAGTTCGACGGCCTGTCCGAGGCGGGGAGGGCCGGCGTCCCCCGTATCGGCCGCTGCCTCCGGTGGGCCCCCGCGCGCGGGATCGGAGTGCGGCGTAACGGCGTAGCGGCCGCTGGGGCTGAACCAGTAGGGCTTCACCGCGTCCGGCAGCGGGTCGTAGCCCAGCGTCGCGCCGGCCCGTTCGAGCCGACACAGCCCGTAGGCCGACCCGCCCGGCCCGCACCGGAAGCCGATGAAGGCCAGTCGCCCACCGGGATCCTCGAACAGGTCGCCGTGAATGGTCAGGATGGTCGGCCCGTCCGGGCGCGGCGGATAGGCCTCCTCGGGCGACAGGGACCCGACAGGGCCATCGGCATGCCAGACGAGTCCGCGCCCGTGCTGCAGGATCTCGAGATCCGACGCCCGCAGGACGACGATGTCGTCGAGGTACTGCTCGTCGTTCTTCGGACCATGGCTCCGATAGACCGCGATCCGGTCGGCATCGCGGGTGACGAACAGCTTGTGATTGAAGGGTCCCTCGCCCGGCAAGCGGCGCCGCACGCGATCCCGGCCCGCCCGCCAGTCGATCAGGCAGAGTTCCCCGTCATCGGACAGGCAGACCAGCCCCGCGGCGCCGACCAGGGCGGCGGCCCGGATCGAGTCCTGCGGAAAGGGCAGGATCATGCGCCACCGCCCGCCGTCTTCGACGGCCGCGACCGTGTTGTATCGCTGCTCAGTGCCGGTGATCGCCAAACGGGGCATGCTCGATCCTCGTCAGCGCCGGAACGTTCGGTCGGCGGGCACGCCGCCCTCCGGAGACGCCCGATGGCCGCGGAGAGGGGAGGGCGCTGTGACCCGCATCTCCCCGTGCCTCGCACGGATCGAGGGGCGGGCGGTCGAGCCGGTCCTGCACCGTTGTCGAGATCCCGCCGACGCGTCCCGGACGCTTCCCAAAGACTTCATCCATCTCGCACAGCGCGCCGGCAGCATCCGTGCCGTCGGCTCCGGGTCCGGCCGGTGTTGCGCCGGAAGAGCACGGGGCTTGTCCATGTCTAGCGCCCTCGTATGGTACCCCGCGCTGCAGCGAACGTCACGGCGCGGCGATGAGCTAGTCCTCTGGACAGGGCCACCGGCTCCGACGATGCCATCGGACAGGTTTGGGCACCGTGGCTCTGTTCTGCTGGCTGCGGTTCGCATGACAGAGGGAGCGCCACCGTGAGGCAACGCCGGCGCGCAGCCGTACGGCCGCAGGGCGCGTGTGACAGGAATGAAGACGGGTTCGGCGCATTCCCGGACGCGATCGTGACGGCTCTGGCGCTCCGCGCGATCGACGGCGGCCCCCGGATCGCCCGAGGCACACGCCTTCGACCATGCGGACAAGGGCTGGCGCTCGACCCGGCGTCGACGAAGACGGTCACATGTCGGGCGACGACAGGCCGCCCGACAGCGCCGGGGGCTTCCACGGCCTTCCGTCCTGGCACGCAGCATCATCGAGCACGCGCCACCGGCCGGATACACGCTCGGAACAGAATCCACCCATCATGCAGCATCTCCATGGACGAAGCGTGAGGACATCGAAGGCCATGCGCCGTGAGATCACTTTTCTTACCGTGGCAATTCTAGGGTCTTGTCTTGGAGTCCCTGCAATGGCGCAGGAGATGCGCTGGCAGAAGCGGGAAGGGGACGGTCGCGTCCATCTTGCCTACGAGATTCCGGACAGCGGCGCGCAGAGCCTCGCGCTCACCTGCGACACGCGGGGCGGACAGCTGAGTGTCGACTACTACGACGACAGAGACCGCGCTCGGGACGGCACCCGGGCCGAGGTCGAGTTCGCCTCGGAGGGCGGTACGCTCTCGCTGCCGATGCGGGCGAAACAGCTGGAACTCGACGACCAGATCGTGCTCCAGACCACGACAACGTTGACGCAAGACTGGGTGCGGATCCTGTCCGGCAAGACCCTTCGCGTGACGCTCTCTGGCGACACGCAGCGGATCCCTCTGGCCGGCGCCCGGACCGGTCTCGCCGCCCTGGTCGCGGGCTGCAGCCGCCCTTCGCGATGACTTCGCGATGACTTCGCGATGACTCCGGGGGTCAGATCGTAGTATAAGTGCCTATAATGCGGCGTTCATCGCCGCATTCCATAATGTTTGTTATGCGAATATCTTTCAGCGGCTCGAAGCTTCTCATCGAAGACGGCATCGCCGACTTCCCGCCGGACGCCTGAGGACGCCGCACGCCCTCCCCCAGACGATCGGGCCGCCGGCGGGCCGCGCGTGCCGAACCGTCACCGGAGCGGACGGTCGCCCTCACCCCCGACCCGCGCGTCCCACCCCGCCATCGTCAGCCGGGCGACGGCCTCGAGCTCCTCCCGGGTCGCGCCGTCGCGGGCCTGGAGCGACATGCCGTTCTGCACCGTGAGCACGAAGCGGGTGAGTGCGGCGACGTCGACGGCGGCGCCGATCTCGCCCGCCGCGACCGCGCGCGCGAGCCGCTCCGCGACCCGTCGGCGTCCCTCGGCGCGGGCCGCGCGCAGCAACGCGCCGAGCTCCGGCTGTCCCTCGCTGCCGGCAGCCGAGAGCGTCACCATGCAGCCGAGCGGCTCGATGCGGCCGCAGGCGCCGGTGAGCGCGGCGGCCGAATCCATCAGGAGCGCCTCGACGGCCTCGCGCGCCGATGCGGCAGCGTCGAAGTTGGCCCAGACCATCCCGCCGTACCGGTCGCCGTAGTGGCGCAGCGCCTCGGCGTAGAGCGCCTCCTTCGAGCCGAACGCCGCGTAGAGGCTCGGCGACCCGATCCCCATGGCCGCGGTGAGATCCGAGATGGATGTCGCGGCGAAGCCGCGGCGCCAGAACAGCTGCATCGCCTGATCGAGCGCCGCCTCCCGGTCGAAGGCGCGGGGCCGGCCGCGACCGCGGGCGGGCGCGGCCCGGTCCCCTGCCTGATCCCCTGCCTGGTCCCCTGCCTGGATCGAAGCGGATTTTTGCATCGATCGTTATATAAACCGCTTGACCCGGGCCGGCAACGCATCTAGCCATTTCTGTGTCGTTCATTACAGAAAGAGGCGGACGTGAGTGAGCTGGCAGGCAAGCGCGCCCTGGTGACGGGCGCATCACGCGGCATCGGTGCGGCCATCGCCCTGGCGCTCGCGGACCGGGGCGCGGACGTCGCCATCACGTACGAGCGGTCCGCCGAGCGGGCGGCCGAGATCGTCCGCGCCATCGAGGCGAAGGGCCGCCGCGGGCGCGCCATCCAGGCCGACAGCGCCGACGCCGCGGCGGTGAAGCGCTCGGTCGACGAGGCGGCCGAGAGCCTCGGCGGGCTTGACATCCTCGTCAACAACGCCGGCATCGCCCGCGGCGGCCCCGTCACGGAGATGAGCCTCGCCGACATCGACGCCATCCTAGACGTCAACGTCCGCTCCGTCGTGCTGGCGTCGCAGGCGGCCATCCCGCACCTGAAGGAGGGCGGCCGGATCATCTCCATCGGCTCCTGTCTCGGGGAGCGGGTCCCGTTCCCCGGGGTGACGGTCTACTCCATGTCGAAATCCGCCCTGCTCTCGTTCACGCGGGGTCTGGCGCGCGAACTCGGGCCGCGCGCCGTCACGGTGAACCTCGTGCAGCCGGGATCGACCGACACCGACATGAACCCGTCCGACGGGGCGCAGGCGGACATGCAGCGGGCGATGACCGCCCTCGGCCATTACGGAACGCCGGACGATATCGCGGCCGCGGTGGCCTTCCTGGCGAGCCCGGCCGCGCGCCAGATCACCGGCACCACCCTCACGGTCGACGGCGGCGCCAACGCGTGAACCTCCGCGGCGGACCGCCGGACGCGGGCTCCGTCGCGTCGATCCGCCGATGGCCGCCCCGCCCCCGGTCGGGGCGGCCCACCTGCGCGGCCCTCCTGCGCGGCCCTCCCGGGCCGAAGCCCCGGGTCGCGCGCACGGCTTCGGCTCAGCGGACGCGCTCCCACGTGATGGCGATCCGCGTGCCGTCCGGGCGCCGGAAGCTCTCGCTCAGCCGGTCCCCTTCGACGGTCAGGCGAAGCTGCTCGGTCGTGCGCACGTCGCCGACCCAGTTCGGGAAGGTCGAGCCCTCGACGCGGTTGCCGCTGAACGCGCCGTCGGCGTCCACCGTGTAGGTGCCGAAGAACCCGATGCTGCCGGCCATGGCCGCCCGGTTCTCCTCCGCTGTCCCCTGACCGCGCGCGCTCGAGGCGAACCGGGGAATGTCGGCGTCCGTGAGCACCTCGACGAAGTGCATGTCGCGCGTGAACACCAGCAGCCCGCTCGGGCGCGCGCCGTAGGCCGGCGCGTTGCGCCCCTCCGGATCGAGCCGCGCGGACACCATGCGCCACGTCCCCAGCACCTGGTTGGCGGGATCGGCTCTGGCGGTCGATGCCGCCGCGAGCGCTGTCACGAGCGCCGCCGCGAGCACGGCCAGGCCCCATCTCGATCGGATCATCCCTCCCCTCCCCTTCTGCCCGCGGCAGGCACCGCGACCGACATGGACGGCGCGGCGCTCCACCCTAGCCGCCCCCGTGGACGAAGACGCCATCGTCGTCGCGTCATCGTCGTCGCGTCATCGTCTCCGCGACGCTGCCCCGGCGCGCGGTCGGGCACCGACACGCGCGCAGGCGCAGCGCCGTGGATCAGCGGATGCCGCCGCTGGCCGTGATGTTCTCGCCGGTGAGCCAGCGCGCGTCGTCCGAGGAGAGGAAGGCCACGACGGTGGCGATGTCGTCCGGCTCGCCGGCCCGGCCGAGGGGCGTCTGCGCGACCATCCCGGCCTCCATCTCCGAGCCGGAGATCCCGGCCGCGTGCGTGCCCTCGGTGACCACGTAGCCCGGGCTGACGACGTTCACGCGGATCTTGCGCGGGGCCAGCTCGTTGGCGAGCACCCCCGATATGGCGTTCACCGCCCCCTTGGTCCCCGCGTAGACCGCCGCCGCCGGCGTGTGGACGTGCGTGATCGCCGAGGAGACGTTCACGATGCTCCCGCCCTCGCCGAGATGCTTCGCCGCCGCCCGCGTCGCCAGCAGGACGCCGAGCACGTTGACGTCGAACTGGCGGCGATAGTGTTCCTCGGTGACCTCCTCGATCGCCGCGAACTCGTAGACGCCGGAATTGTTGACCAGCACGTCGAGCCGCCCGAACGCGCGGATCGCGGCCTCGATCACATCCTGCGCCTCGGACGCTCGGGACACGTCGCCCTGGGCCGAGACGGCCCGGCCGCCGGCGGACGTGATCGCGGCCACGACGGCGTCGGCCCCTGCCCTGCTGGACGCGTAGTTCACCACCACGGCGGCGCCGTCCCGCGCCAGCGCCTTGGCGATCCCCGCACCGATGCCCTTCGATGCCCCGGTCACGACGGCGACCTTGCCCGCAAGCTTCGACATGTGTCCTATCTCCGACATGGGCCGGCCGCGGGATGGCGGCCTGAGTCCCATAGTTCGGAACTTCGGAACTAACGGAGTGTCGTTCAAGACCCCATATGGACGAAAGATGAGACCGCTGTTTCACCCCGCCATCGAGGACGTGCGACCCGAGGCCATCCTGCACGCCCTCGCCGACCCGAGCCGCGCGGCCATCTTCGCCAGGATCATGCGGGCGGGATGCGTCGAGGCCTGCTCGGCCGTGTCGGCGCTCGGGGACCGCGTCATCCCGAAATCCTCGTTGTCCAACCACTTCAAGGTCCTGCGCGAGGCCGGGTTGATCCGCAGCGAGCGTCACGGCGTCGAGGTGCGCAACCATTCCCGCTGGGCCGAGGTGGAGGCGCGCTTTCCCGGCCTGCTGATGGGCATCATCAACGCCTACGCGGCGGAGGCCAGCCCCGCCGCAGAGGCTGCCGGACCGCGATAGGGGCCCGGCCCGGGTCGGCCGCCGCGGGCGCCTCGAGCGCGCACGGCCGCTCGCCCGGAGCGGCCGGCGGTCGGTCAGGACCGATCCCGCCGAGACACGGCGGGACGGCCGATCTCGCCGTCACGCGCGCCGGATCAGCGCGGCCCGATCGGCTCCGAGGCCAGCAGCGTCTCGAAATACGCGATGGTTCTCATGAGCCCGTCCCGCAACGGCACGGTCGGGCGCCAGTCGAGGAGTTGCGCGGCCAGGGCGATGTCGGGCCGCCTCTGGCGCGGGTCGTCCACCGGCAGCGGGGCGTGCACGAGCTTCGAGCGCGAGCCCGACAAGTCGACGACGAGTTCGGCGAGCTGCCGGATGGTGAACTCGTCCGAGTTTCCCAGATTGACAGGGCCGGTGATCTTGGCGTCCGTGGCCATCATCGCCTGCAGCCCCAGGACCAGGTCGTCGACGTAGCAGAACGAGCGGGTTTGATGCCCTTCGCCGAAGATCGTGATCGGCGCGCCGCGCAGGGCCTGGACGACGAAGTTGGAGACGACCCGCCCGTCGCTGGGATGCATGCGCGGGCCGTAGGTGTTGAAGATCCGCACCACCTTGATCGGGACGCGGTGCTGCCGGTGATAGTCGAAGAACAGGGTCTCGGCGCAGCGCTTGCCCTCGTCGTAGCAGGAGCGCGGGCCGAGGGGATTGACGTTCCCCCAGTAGCCCTCGGGCTGCGGGTGCACGAGCGGATCCCCGTAAACCTCCGAGGTCGAGGCCTGGAGGATCGGCACGCGGAGCCGTTTCGCCAGCCCCAGCATGTTGATCGCCCCCATGACGCTGGTCTTGGTCGTCTGGACCGGGTCGAACTGGTAGTGGATCGGGGATGCCGGGCAGGCGAGATTGTAGATCCGATCCACCTCGACGAAGAGCGGGTGCGTGACGTCGTGCCGTATGAGCTCGAAGCGCGGATTGTCGAACAGGTGGGCGATATTGCTCTTCCGGCCCGTGAAGAAATTGTCGACGCAGAGCACCTCGTGGCCCTGCTCCAGCAGGCGCTCGCTGAGGTGCGAGCCGATGAAGCCGCCGCCGCCGGTGATCAGGATCCGATCGCTCATCCGTGATGCTCCCGGCGCTCAGAGCCTGGCCGCGTCGGTGGCGGCGCGGGTCCCGAAGAGGGTGAGCCGTCTCAGCCAGTGCGGGCGCGCGGCGCGCCGCTCGGGCAGGTTCCGCTCGACGAAGCTGGCGAACTCTTCGAGGTCGAGATCGAAATCCTCGCGCTCTCGGCTGCCGGGGACATGCAGGGCGTTGGTCGAGGTGTCGAGGTCCGTCACCCGCTCGGCGGGGAAGTAGTGACAGGCCGACACGTTCTCGCGAAAGATCTCGGTGTCGTAGATGCGCAGATCGTCCTTCCCGCTGAGCACGGATCGGCTCGATATGACGCATCCGGGCGCGTTGGCGACCCACTTATACTTGGCGAGCCCGGCCCCGAAATGCGTCACGAACAGGTCGGTGTGGAGCGCGGCCACGAGGCTCGCCCCCATCGAGCAGGGCACGAGCGGCATCAACTCCACGTTCGAGACATCGGCGACCCGTGCGCGGAGCGCCCCGATCAGGTCGAGCTCCTTCCGGACGATGGACGGCACGGTCCCCTCCGCGGGCACGAGGCTCTCGCAGTAGCTCTCGACGTAGCCGCCCGCAGTGCCCGCGAGCGTGTTGTGCCCGTCGACGATGACGAGGAATCTCTCGCCGCGCCGCCGGCCGAGGCGTCGGATCAGCGCCACGTAGCCGTCGAGCTGCCGGACCCACTGGCGGTTCTCCAGGCGCAGCCCGATCAGGACGATCGTGGCCCGGCGCGCCGCGTCCGTCAGGCGGGCATCGAGCGCGGGTTCCGCGCTCCGCGCCAGGGCCGCGAGACGATCGGCCAATCGCTGGCTCACGCGGTAGGACCGGAAGGGCAGGAAGGTCGCCGCGCCGGCGACGGCGGCCTGCAGCAGGGGCAGCGGGCCTTCGATCCCGCGATACACGTGCCCGGCGAGCTCCGGGAAGACGGCGTCGACGGGAGAGATCGGCTCGTTGCAGCTCGCGAACAGGAACACCGCCGGCGCGCGACCGAGCGACAGCACGTCGTCGACCGCGGCCAGCTCGTTCCAGATGGCGTGACTGATGTGCGCGTGCTCGAAGACCACCCCGACGCGCGTCGACCGCGCCGCGCCGTCGATCAGCGCCGGCAGGAGGTATTGCCGCCACAACCGGACCTGCACCAGGGTCGCGGCGTCGAACCCGACGCTTCCCAGGTTCGGCCGGGCGTAGGCCGTGTTCGCCCGAACGTCCAGCAGGGCCGACGCGAGGCGCGAGTTCTTGCCGATCAGCGTGCACAGCGTCTCGTTCCTGTCCGCCGCGTAGCCGACAAAGCGGAAGCCCGGCATGGGCAGGTAGATCGAGAAGCGCAGATCGCCGCCGTCCGGATGGGCCGTCTCCTGGCCGCCGCGCGCGACGATCGCCTTCGTCACCAGTTCGGGCAGGTGGGGCGGAGCCCCCGCCGGTGCGGCGTTGAGGCGTGCCAGCGCCGCGTGCATCGCCTGCGCCCGCGGATCGGAACCGCCGCCCGTGACGACCCGGACAGCGTGCTCCGGGCTCGCGGCAGCCGCGCGCGCGAGGGCTTCGATCAGGAGGTGGAGATCCTCGATCATGGCCCGCGTGTGCGACGCGTCGCCGTCGTCGGTGTGGAGCGCCTCGGCCTGCCAGTCGAGCGGGCCGGCGCCGTCCCACGGCGCGGCGAGGAAATCCGCAGCGCAGAACGCCAGCGGTGTGCCGTCCGGGTTCAGGAATCGGAACGCGCGCGCGTCGTTCGGACCCAGGAGCGCGACCACCGTGACGCGCCCGCCGAGATCGATCAGACTCAGGACATCCCAGTCGGGCTCCGTCGGGGCAGGCGCGACGAGCCGACCATCGCGGCTCGCGACCGCCTCGCCCGATCGCTGCAGCCTGCGGGTGTGGCGGATGATCATGGGCGCCCGTCCTCGATAGCTCCGTCCGGGTTTGTCGAAGTTCGGGCGTTGCCACAAGGAGGCCCGTGGGCGCGCCCCCGGAACAGGCCGATCCGATCGGATGCACCCGGCGCGCCCGCAGCGGACCCGCGTCCCGTCGACGGGGTGAAGGCTGCTAGGCGGCCCGCGATCACCTGTCCCGCCGACATAGCAGAGCGGGGTGCCGCGGCGCGCTTCGATCGTTGACGGCGCTGTCGGGTCGCCGGGAGCACTCACACATTGTTGCGGCGGCGCCGAGGAGTTCTTGCCGCGCGTCGCGCCGATCCTGGCCGACACGATCTGCTGCAGAGAGTTGTATATCTGCGGGTCATGCAGATACTAGAAGTTGCCAAATTTCCGGTACGGGCGGTATGATACTGGTACCGAATATCGATTTTGGTATATCGCTACCAGAGATCGGGTTTGTGCGAACCGATTTGCGCCGGAGGAGGCCAGGCTGTTGCAGACTACGGCTGATCTTGCATTGCGCGCGGCCGGCTATGTCGGCGCCTGGACAGCGGACGTGTCGGCGGGACAATCCCTCCTCGACGAGGGGACGGCGGCGCTGCTCGCCGGGGATGCGACCCTGGCCGGGCGCCCGCTGCCCATCGAGATCGCCCTTCGATGCACCCATCCGGACGATCGCGACTGGGTCTTCGCGCGCATCGCCCGGGTGCGCCAGACCGGCGGCCCCGTCTCGGCCGAGTACCGCGTCCTCACGGACGGCGGCGAGGTTCGATGGGTTCTCGACCGTGGCAGCCTCACGCCCGATCCGGCGGGACGGATGCGCGGTCGCGGCATCATCATCGACACCACGGACAGCCACCGCGGCCCCTTCCTTCCGAGCGCGGCGGGCGATCTGCCGGCGGACGACCCGATGGTCATCGCGGTCGATCACCTCCTGCAGGCGCGCGCGGCGATCGTCGCGATGGGCCACCAGCGGCTGCAACAGGTGTCGGATCTGGCGCTGTTCGAGGTCGGGCGAGCGCTGGCGCGGCGCGCTCGGGCGTAGCCGGACGGTCCTGCCCGCGGGACGCCGGCGCGGATCTCCCCGGATTGCCACGGACGCGAGTCAGTGTTCGAGGGCGTGTGCCTGAGCACGGTCGGCGGCCTCGGCCCGTGAGAGCTTACCGACAGGCCGAGAGATCAGTATTCCCGGTGGAGGCTCCGATGGCTGATGCTGCGATCCGCGAGACGATACACCTCGACGAAGGCGACGTGATCGTCCTGCTCCCCGGCAACCTGTCCCCGGCCAGCATCGGCCTGCTCCAGGCCAAGCTCGACGGTTTGGCCGCGGACCTGAACGCGCGGTGCCTGGAGGAAAGCCGCGCTTCCCTCTCGGGATTGGCCGGGCTGGCCGCCTTCCTCGCGAGCTGAGGCCGCCCAGACAGCGCAGCGCGGGCCGTTCTCGACCGTGCTGCGACGGCTGGAGGACAGGTGTCGCCGGTCGAGACAGCCGCGACATGCCCCCTCGCCCGACCCGGTCGGGAGCGGCCCTAGTGCAGGTGCAGGGCCTTGAGCGCCTTGCGCACCAGTTTCTCCCCGCAGGGCTTGGCGATGAAATGGGCCTCCTCGGGCAGCGCGGTCGCCTCGCGCGGATCGCAGCCCGAGCAGACGATGATCCGGGTCTCCGGCCAGCGTGCCCGGACGGCGTGCGCGAGCGCGCGGCCGTCCATCGTGCCGGGCATGTTGATGTCGGTGTAGAGCAGGACGGCCCCGTCACATGCCTCCAGATGCTGGAGCGCGCCCTGGGCGTGTTCCGCCTCCAGCACCTCGAACCCCAACGCCGTCAGCATGTCGGCCGCGACGAGGCGGCTGAACTCTTCGTCCTCGGCGAGGACGGCGATGGGGCGAGGTCCTGACATGCAGCGGCAACTGCATCGCCGGGTCGCCTGTTTCAGCGTGGCCGGGGATTTTCCGACGCCTGCGACCCTTTCGACAGATCCGGCTCGCCGGCGGCGCTGTCGACCTCCCGACCGCGCACGCGGCGCACGAGGCCAACCCTGCGCGACCCCAGCCGGACGCTTCGGTCACCGATCCGGCAAGTCATCGCCGCGCTTGCCGGGCTTCCGGGCGCCGTCGCCGAGATCAGCGTGCGCCGCCGCAGCCTCGTCCTCGACCGATGCGGCACGCGCCTCCAGTGCCGTGCCGACCTGTCCAGGCGAATACCTGACTCAGCCGGCCTCGCGGCCGCCGAAATATGTGCCTCGTCTGCGAGAGACTTCATATCCGGAAGTCGCCCATCGAGCCGGGTGCCCCTGTCGACGTAGAAGCGGCCGCGTCCTGTAGGGCGAAACCTGACTTATGATGCTTGCAACGGTTTGCTACGGCTGATGGTTACTGCTCGCGAAAAGCGTGGAGAGCTCGATGTACGCCTCGGTGCTGGGTGGTCCGGAGATAGCGGTCGAGCCTCCGGGTGCCGGTCCGCCGCCTGAGGCGATCACCCTCCGCGAACACATCCGCCTGATCCTGCGCAAGCTCCCGCGCCCCGCGCCCAGCGCTCAGTACAGCTGAAGGGAACGAAGCACGACACCGTCGGTGGTGTGGATCTCCACGCACCAGCGCTCGTCCGGATCGGGCAACTCGCCCCGTGCGTGCATCTCGGCGATCAGCTGCGTCGCCTCGGCCACGGCGATCTCGATCGAGTTTGCCAGCACGCCCTCCTCGTCCTCGATGACCTCGTCCGGCCCCCTCAGGCGGAAATGGTACCGCTCTACCATGTCGCTCCTGCTCACGCCGTCGGCACGGCATGCCGACCGCGCGAGGGTAGCATCGAATGGCCGGATAAAGCCAAGCTGGCATGCCAAGTCGGGGCAGATCGTGGCGAGATCCGCCCTGGGCGGCGCAGGTTCCCGCCTGTGATCTGCGAGGATGTCGGGGGCAAGGCCGGTGCGCGCCGACGCAGGTTGTTGCGCTGGTCAAGCTCTTAACGCGTCAGGCCTTTTCGCGCCGCATTGTGCGGGCATGTGCCATTGCCCGACGAGTTCGCCATGCATTTCGAGATCCGCGCGACCGACACCCGTCTGTGGACCTGGGTCCTCCTCGATGCGACGCAGATGCCCGTCCTGACATCGGACCGCACCTTCCCCTCGGAAGCCCAGGCCTCGGCGGCGGCGCTGGCCTTCGCCAAGCTCGTCACGCGGGCCGGCAGGACCCTCACCGCCGCACCGCCGGGCGGCCTGATCTGAGGCGACCGCCGTTCCCCGGCGCGACGGGGTCTATGGCTGACGCCTGACGCAACCCCGCAGCGCCATGTCGGTGTGCAGGGCGACGATCTCCGCCTTGGTCATCCGGCCGTCGGGCCGGTACCACGTGCAGGCGCTGGTGAGCATCCCGAGGATCGCGTAGCCGGCAACCCGCGCATCCCGGATGTCCAGCTCCCCCGCCTCCGATCCCCGCTCGAGCAGCGCGACCAATCGGTCTTCGTAGGCCCGGCGCAGGGCGACGATCGCCGCGTAATGCGGCGGGTCGAGCGAGCGCAGCTCAAAATTCGCGATGAAGACCTCCTGCTTCTTCTCGAGATGGTACGTGACGTGGTGCGCCACGAAGGCGCGGAGACGGTCCGTCGGGGTGCCGGTCGCCGTCGCCAGCGCCGCGTCGGTCCGCGCCAGCAGCGTCTCCATGTGGTCGCGGACGATGTCGAACAGCAGATCCTGCTTGCTGCGGATGTGGTTGTAGAGCGAGGCCGCCTGGATCCCGACCTCGGCGGCCAGGGCGCGCAGGGTCATCGCCTCGTAGCCGTGGCGATAGATGAGCCGAAGCCCGGCCCGGCGGATGGCGGCGGCCGTGCGCGGCCCGTTCGATCCGGCGGTGCGACCCACGAAGACACTCCGAAGACAGTTCAGAGCGCAACAGACACCGGGGAATGCTCACGCCGACCCCCGCTATAGGCTAACGAACAACCGTTCGTAAATCGCCTTGCCAGCACCGCTTAACGAACGTACGTTCGTTTCAAAGAGGCGAGTGCCCGATTCTCAGGCGAGGAGACGCGCGATGCCCATCGGCCTGCAGGATTTCGACTTCGGCCTGGGCGAGACGGCCGACGCCCTGCGCGCCGAGGTGGAGCGCTTCGCGCGCGCCGAGGTCGCCCCCCGCGCGGCGGCGATCGATGCCAGCAACGCGTTTCCCGCGGACCTCTGGCGCAAGCTCGGCGCCCTCGGCGTTCTGGGCGTCACCGTCGAGGAGACCTATGGCGGCGCCGGCATGGGCTACCTCGAGCACGCGGTGGCCATGGAGGAGATCAGCCGGGCCTCGGCCTCGGTCGGGCTGTCCTACGGCGCGCATTCCAACCTCTGCGTGAACCAGATCCGCCGCAACGGCACCGAGGCGCAGAAGCGGCGCTACCTGCCGAAGCTGATCGCGGGCGAGCATGTCGGCGCGCTCGCGATGTCCGAGCCGGGCTCCGGGAGCGACGTCGTCTCCATGCGGCTGCGGGCCGACAGGCGCGGCGATCGCTACGTCCTGAACGGCACCAAGATGTGGATCACCAACGGTCCCGACGCCGACGTCCTGGTGGTCTACGCCAAGACGGATCCCGAGGCCGGCCCGCGGGGGATCACGGCGTTCCTGGTCGAGAAGGATTTTCCCGGCTTCTCCACCGCGCAGAAGCTCGACAAGCTCGGCATGCGCGGCTCGAACACCTGCGAGCTGCTGTTCCGGGACTGCGAGATACCGGAGGAGAACGTCCTGGGCGCGGTCGGGCGCGGCGTTGGGGTGCTGATGTCGGGCCTCGACTACGAGCGCGCCGTGCTGGCCGCCGGGCCGCTCGGCATCATGCGCGCCTGCCTCGACGTCGTGCTGCCCTACCTCCACGAGCGCCGGCAGTTCGGTCGGCCGATCGGCGAGTTCCAGCTCATGCAGGGCAAGATCGCCGACATGTACACGGCGACGAACGCCGCCCGGGCCTACGTCTACGCGGTGGCGCGGGCCTGCGACCGGGGGCGGGCGACGCGCCGGGACGCCGCGGGCGCGATCCTGTTCGCGGCCGAGCGCGCGACCACGGTGGCCCTCGACGCGATCCAGGCGCTCGGCGGCAACGGCTACATCAACGACTATCCGACCGGCCGGCTGCTGCGCGACGCCAAGCTCTACGAGATCGGCGCCGGCACGAGCGAGATCCGGCGGATGCTGATCGGCCGCGAATTGTTCGCCGAGACGGCCTGAGCGGGGAGCGGGCCCCATGCCGGTGATCGAATCCGCTCTGGATCCGCGCGCGCCCGAGGCCCGCGCCAATGCCGAGGCCATGCGCGCCCTGGTGGCGGACCTGCGCGCGACCGCCGACCGCGTCCGGCTCGGCGGCGGGGAGGCCGCGCGGGAGCGCCATCGCGCCCGCGGCAAGCTCCTGCCCCGGGACCGGATCCGTGCGCTGATCGACCCGTTCTCGCCCTTCCTGGAAATCGGCCAGCTCGCCGGGCACGGCCTCTACGGCGGCGAGGTCCCCTCGGCCGGGATCGTCACCGGCATCGGCCGCGTCGCGGGGCGCGAGTGCGTGATCGTCGCCAACGACGCGACCGTGAAGGGCGGCACCTACTTCCCGATGACGGTGCAGAAGCACCTCCGGGCGCAGGAGATCGCGCAGCAGAACCGGCTGCCCTGCCTCTACCTCGTCGACAGCGGCGGCGCGCATCTGCCCAGCCAGGACGAGGTCTTCCCGGGCCGGGACCATTTCGGCCGCATCTTCTACAACCAGGCGACGATGTCGGCGCAGGGCATCGCCCAGATCGCCGTGGTGATGGGCTCCTGCACCGCCGGCGGCGCCTACGTGCCGGCGCTGTGCGACGAGTCGATCATCGTCCGCGGCCAGGGCACGATCTTCCTCGGCGGGCCGCCGCTGGTGAAGGCCGCGACCGGCGAGGTGGTCAGCGCCGAGGAACTCGGCGGCGCCGACGTGCACGCCCGGATCTCGGGCGTGACCGACCACATGGCGGAGACCGACGCGCACGCCCTCGGCATCGCCCGCCGCATCGTGGCCAACCTGAACGCGGTGAAGCGCCCCGCGCCCGCGCCGCGGCAGCCCGAGCCGCCGCGCTACGCCGCCGAGGAGATCTACGCGGCGGTGCCGGCCGACCGCCGGACGCCCTACGACGTGCGCGAGGTCATCGCCCGGCTGGTGGACGGCAGCGACTTCGACGAGTTCAAGCGCCTCTACGGCCAGACCCTGGTCTGCGGCTTCGCCCATATCTGGGGCTACCCGGTGGGGATCGTCGCCAACAACGGCATCCTGTTCTCGGAGAGTGCCCTGAAGGGCGCCCACTTCGTCGAGCTCTGCGCCCAGCGCGCCGTGCCCCTGGTGTTTCTCCAGAACATCACCGGCTTCATGGTCGGCCGGCGCTACGAGGCCGGCGGCATCGCCAAGGACGGGGCCAAGATGGTCACCGCCGTCGCGACCGCGGCGGTGCCGAAATTCACCGTCCTGATCGGCGGCAGCTTCGGGGCCGGCAATTACGGCATGTGCGGGCGGGCCTACGGGCCGCGCTTCCTCTGGATGTGGCCGAACGCGAGGATCGGCGTGATGGGCGGCGAGCAGGCGGCCTCGGTCCTGGCCACGGTCCGGCGCGACGGTATCGAGGGCCGCGGCGGCACGTGGTCGGCGGAGGACGAGGCGGCGTTCAAGGCGCCGATCCGGGCGCAGTACGAGGAGCAGGGCCACCCCTACTATTCCAGCGCCCGGCTCTGGGACGACGGGGTGATCGACCCGGCCGACACGCGCCGCGTCCTGGCGCTCGGTCTCTCGGCGAGCCTCAACGCGCCGATTCCCGAGACCCGCTTCGGCCTGTTCCGGATGTAGGAGGCGCGGGATGAGCGGCACCTTGCTGGAGACGGTCGACGAACGCGGGGTCGCCACCCTGACCCTCAACCGTCCGGAGCAGCACAACGCCTTCGACGACGGCCTGATCGCCGCCCTCACCGCGTCCCTGCACCGGCTGGGCGCCGCCCCCGGGATCCGGGCGGTCGTCCTGGCGGGCGCGGGCCAGAGCTTCTCGGCGGGCGCCGACCTCGCCTGGATGCGCCGGATCGCCGGCCAGTCCTTCGACAGCAACCTCGCCGACGCCGCCGGGCTCGCGGGGCTGATCCACAGTCTCGACCGGCTGCCGAAGCCGACGCTCGCCCTCGTGCACGGGGCGGCCTACGGCGGCGGCGTCGGGCTCGCCGCGTGCTGCGACGTCGCCATCGCGGCCGAGAGCGCGCGGTTCTGCCTGAGCGAGGTGCGGCTCGGCCTGATCCCGGCGACGATCGGCCCCTACGTGGTCAACGCGATCGGCGCGCGCTGGGCCCGGCGCCTGTTCCAGACCGCGGAGGTCTTCTCCGCCGAGCGCGCCCGGGCGATCGGCCTCGTGCACGAGGTGGTGCCCGACGACCGGCTGGAGGCGGCCGGCGCGGAGGTGCTGCGCGACATCCTCCGGGGCGCCCCGGGCGCGCAGGCCGAGGCCAAGGACCTCGTCTTCCTGTGCGAGGGGCGGCCGGTGGACGCCGACCTGGGGCGCGAGACGGGCCGGCGCATCGCCCGGCGCCGGGCCTCGGACGAGGGGCAGGCGGGCATCGCCGCCTTCCTCGACAAGCGCTTAGCCCCGTGGCGGCGGGACTGAGGGGGCGGCCATGTTCGGCAAGATCCTCATCGCCAACCGCGGGGAGATCGCCTGCCGGGTGATCGCCACTGCCCGGCGCCTCGGCATCGGCACGGTCGCGGTCTATTCGGAGGCGGATGCCGGCGCCCGACACACCCGGATGGCCGACGAGGCGTGGCCGATCGGGCCCGCCCCGGCGCGCGAGAGCTACCTCGTGGCCGAGCGGATCCTCGACGTCGCCCGGCGCGCCGGGGCGGAGGCGATCCATCCGGGCTACGGCTTCCTGTCGGAGAACGCGGACTTCGCCGGCGTCTGCGCCGGGGCCGGCCTCGTGTTCGTCGGCCCGCCCCCGGCGGCGATCCGCGCCATGGGCTCCAAGGCCGAGGCCAAGGCGCTGATGGAGCGCGCCGGGGTCCCGCTGGTGCCGGGCTATCACGGCGCCGCGCAGGATGTCCCGGCGCTGAAGGAGGCGGCCGCCCGGATCGGCTACCCGGTCTTGATCAAGGCCTCGGCCGGCGGCGGCGGCAAGGGCATGCGCGTCGTCGAGGCGGCCGCGGCGTTCGAGTCCGCCCTGACCGGCGCCCAGCGCGAGGCGCGGGCGTCCTTCGGCGACGACCGGGTGCTGATCGAGGCGTACCTGACCCGCCCCCGGCACATCGAGATCCAGGTCTTCGCCGACAGCCACGGCAACATCGTCTCGCTGTTCGAGCGCGACTGCTCGATCCAGCGCCGCCACCAGAAGGTGATCGAGGAGGCGCCCGCCCCGGGGATGGATCCGGTCCGGCGCGCGCGGATGGGCGAGGCCGCGGTCGCGGCGGCGCGGGCGGTCGGCTATGTCGGCGCCGGCACGGTGGAGTTCATCGCCGAGGGCGAGACCTTCTACTTCATGGAGATGAACACCCGGCTCCAGGTCGAGCACCCGGTGACCGAGATGGTCACCGGCCTCGACCTGGTGGAGTGGCAACTGCGCGTGGCCGCGGGCGAGCGGCTGCCGCTCGGCGCCCCGGATCTGGCCCTGCGCGGCCACGCGATCGAGGCGCGGGTCTACGCCGAGGATCCGGCGCGCGATTTCCTGCCGGCGGTCGGCACCCTCGCCCACCTGCGCCAGCCGCCGGAGGTGCCGGGGCGGGTGCGGGTCGAGACCGGGATCGTGCAGGGCGACCGGATCACCCCGGATTACGACCCGATGATCGCCAAGCTGGTCGTCTGGGGCGAGGACCGGGCGGCCGCGATCCGGCAGCTCGCGGCCGCCCTCGCCGCCTACGAGGTGGTCGGCGTGACGACCAATCTCAGTCTCCTGCGCGCCGTCGCCGGCCATCCCGCCTACCGCGCGGCCGACCTCGACACCGGCTTCATCGCCCGCCACGCCGACGACCTGCTGGCGCCGCTTGCGACCGGTGCGGTCGATCCCGCGCTCTGGGCCGCCGCCGCCCTGACCGTCCTGCGCGACCGGCGCACGGCCGTCGCGGCGCAGGCGCGGGCGAGCGGCGACCCGTGGTCGCCCTGGGCCGATCCGGATGCGTGGCGGATGAACGGGGCGGGCTACCAGGACCTGCAGTTCCGCCACGGCGACGCGCCGCCCGTCACCCTGCGGGCATGCCCCCTCCCCGACGGCAGCGCCCGCCTCGACCTGCCGGGCGGCACCGTCCTGGCGGCGCTCGCCGAGGACGCCGAGGGCGAGCGGCTGATGCTGGACGGCGTCTGGCGCCGGCTGCGCACGGTCCGCCGCGGCGCGGAGCTGACGGTGATCGTCGGCGGCCGGAACGCGACGCTGGTCCACGTCGATCCCCTCGCCCCGCCCCGGACCGAGGCGTCCGGCAGCGACCGGGTGACGGCGCCCGTGCCGGGCCGCCTGACCCAGCTCTGGGTGCGGCCCGGCGATGCCGTGGAGAAGGGCGCGCCGCTCGCGGTGATCGAGGCGATGAAGATGGAGATCACCCTCCGCGCGCCGCAGGCCGGCACCGTCGCCGAAACCCGCCACGCCGTCGACGACATGGTCGAGGAGGGCACCGAGATCGTCACCTTCGCGGCGGAGGAGCGGCCCGCATGAGCTATCCGGCCCGGGTGCAGGTGGTCGAGGTCGGGCCGCGCGACGGGCTCCAGAACGAGCCCGCGCCGGTGCCGATCGCCGCCAGGGTGGCGCTGATCGAGGCCCTGGCCGAGGCCGGGCTGACCCGCATCGAGGCCGGCAGCTTCGTGTCGCCCCGATGGGTGCCGCAGATGGCCGACACCGCGGAGGTTCTGGCGCGGCTGCGCCCCCGGCCCGAGGTCGGCTATTCCGTGCTGGTCCCGAACCTGCAGGGCCTGGAGCGGGCCCTCGCCTCCGGCGTCCGGGACATCGCGGTGTTCGCCGCCGCCTCCGAGAGCTTCTCCCGGCGCAACGTCAACGGCTCGATCGCCGAGACCCTCGACCGCTTCGCCCCGGTGCTGGAGGCGGCGCGCGCGAACGACCTGCGGGTGCGGGGCTACGTCTCCTGCGTCCTGGGCTGCCCCTACGAGGGCGACGTCGCGCCGGCGGCGGTCGCCCGCGTCGCCGCGTCCCTCCACGCGATGGGCTGCCACGAGATCGCCCTCGGCGACACGATCGGGACCGGGACGCCGCGCGCGGCCCGGCGGCTGGTCGAGCGGGTGGCTGCCGACGTGCCGCTGCAGGCGATCGCCCTGCACTTCCACGACACCTACGGGCAGGCCCTGGCCAACATCCTCGCCTGCCTCGAACTCGGCGTGTCGGCCGTGGACGCCGCGGTGGCGGGCCTCGGGGGCTGCCCCTACGCGCCGGGGGCCGCCGGCAACGTCGCCACCGAGGACGTCGTTTACATGCTGCGCGGCATGGGCATCGAGACCGGGATCGATCTCGATGCTCTCGCCGCGGCCGGGCGGTCGATCGCGTCCCAGCTCGGCCGGGAGCCGGCCTCGAAGGTCGCCCGCGCGCTGGCCGCCGCGCCGCCGCCGACACCCTGATCGAAGGGCGGCCTCGGACAGCGCCGCGGCGGCGCGCGCGTTCGGAGGAACGAGGGAGGACGACATGAGCGACCGGGCGGTGAGCTATGTCCACGGGGCGATCGGCGAGCCCCTGCTCGGCCTGACCATCGGCCAGGCCCTGGATCGCGCCGCCGCGGCGTGGCCGGATCACCTGGCGCTGGTCGCGCACGCCCAGGGCGTCCGATGGACCTGGCGCGAGCTGAGGGACCAAGCCGACGCCTTCGCGGCCGGCCTGCTCGCCCTCGGACTCCGGCCCGGCGACCGTATCGGGATCTGGTCGCTCAACCGCGCCGAGTGGGTGCTGACCCAGTTCGCCGCCGCCCGTGCGGGGCTGATCCTGGTGACGATCAACCCGGCCTACCGGCTGTCGGAGCTGGAATTCGCGCTCAACAATGTCGGCTGCACCGCCCTGGTGACGGCGACGGCGTTCAAGACCAGCGATTATCTCGGGATGCTCGGCACCCTGGCCCCCGAACTCGCCGCCTCCGAACCGGGCCGGCTGTCCGCCGCCCGTCTGCCGCACCTGCGCACGGTGATCCAGATCGGCGGACCGCCGGCCCCGGGGACGGTCCCGTTCGACGCGGTCGCGGCCCGGGGCGACGCGGCCGGCACCGGCGCCCTGCGCGACCTCGCCGACGCGATGCAGTTCGACGACGCGGCCAACATCCAGTTCACCAGCGGCACGACGGGCGCCCCGAAGGGCGTGACGCTGACCCACCACAACATCCTCAACAACGGCCACTTCGTCGGCCGCGCGATGCGGCTGACCGCCGAGGATCGGATCTGCATCCCGGTGCCGCTCTACCATTGCTTCGGCATGGTGATGGGCAATCTCGCGGCCCTGACCCACGGTTGCGCCATGGTGTTTCCGGGCGAGGGCTTCGACCCGCGCGCGACACTGGAGACCGTGCAGGCCGAGCGCTGCACCGCGCTCTACGGCGTGCCGACCATGTTCATCGCCGAGCTCGACCATCCCGAGTTCGCGCAGTTCGATCTCCGCTCCCTGCGGACCGGGATCATGGCGGGCGCGCCGTGCCCGATCGCGGTGATGCGCCGGGTCGTGGAGCAGATGCACATGCGCGACGTCACCATCGCGTACGGCATGACCGAGACGAGCCCGGTGAGCTTCCAGAGCTCGAGCGACGACCCGCTGGAGCGGCGCGTCACGACCGTCGGCCGGATCCACCCGCATCTCGAGGTCAAGATCGTGGATCCCGAGGGACGCGTGACGCCGCGGGGCGCCCGCGGCGAGCTGTGCACGCGCGGCTACTCGGTCATGCTGGGCTACTGGGGCGATGCCGCGCGGACCGCGGAGGTCCTCGACGACGCCGGATGGATGCACACCGGCGACCTCGCGACGCTGGATGCGGAGGGCTACTGCAACATCGTCGGCCGGATCAAAGAAATGGTCATACGCGGCGGCGAGAACATCTATCCGCGCGAGATCGAGGAGTTCCTCTTCCGGCACCGGCAGATCCAGGATGTCCAGGTCTTCGGGGTCTCCGATCCGAAATACGGAGAGGAGCTGTGCGCCTGGATCAGGCTGCGCGACGGCGAGACCCTGTCGGAGCCGGCGGTGCGCGCGTTCTGCGCGGGGCAGATCGCGCATCAGAAGATCCCGAAATACATCCAGTTCGTCGACGCCTTCCCGATGACGGTCTCCGGAAAGATCCAGAAATTCGTGATGCGTCGGTGCGTGGAGGAGCAGCTGGGCCTCGCGCGATCCGAGACGGCCTGAGCCGGTCTCCGCGAATGCTGTCATCGCCCGGCGGAACGAAGATTTCGTCGTCCGATCGGGCTTGAACGTTGCTGCGCGCACCGCGAGCGGACATGCTGGCGCGCGACATCACCGAGGCGGCGTATCAGTGTCGGCATGGCCACAGGGCGACGGCGAGATGGCCGCGCGCATCCGCGACTTCGGCTGGGAGCGGACGCCGCTGGGGCCGGCCGCCCGCTGGCCGGAGCGCCTCAAGGTGATGGTCGAGCAGGTGCTCGCCAGCCCGCTGGTCGCGTCCCTCGTCTGCGGGCCCGAGCGCCTCCTGATCTACAACGACGCCGCCGCCCGGCTCTACGGCGCCTGGCACCCCGAGGGTCTCGGCCGGCCGCTCGCGCGCACGTTCCCGGAGGGGTGGGCGACGGTCGCGGACTTCTACGCGCGCGCCTTCGCGGGCGAGGCCGTGCAGGTGGCCGGGCAGCCGCTGGACACCCGCGGCGAGGGCGCCGCGGAGGACGTCTTCGACGCGCTCCTCGTGCCCGTGCGCGACGCCGACGGGAAGGTCATGGCCGTCCACATGACCGGCTTCGAGATCGGTGAGCGCCTGCGCGCCGAGGCCAAGCTGCGCACGAGCGAGGCCCAGTACCGCCACCTCTTCGACGCCATCGACGAGGGCTTCTGCACCATCGAGGTCCTGTTCGACGCGGCCGGGCGGGCGGTCGACTACCGCTTCCTGTCCGTGAACGCGGCCTTCGAGCAGCAGACCGGGCTCCGCGACGCGGTCGGCCGGACGGTCCGGGCGCTGGCGCCCGACCTCGAGCCGCACTGGTTCGAGACCTACGGCCGGATCGTCCGAACCGGCAAGGCGGAACGCTTCGAGGACCGCGCCGACGCGCTCGGGCGCTGGTACGAGGTCTACGCCTTCCCCATCGGGGCGCCGGAACGGCGGCAGGTGGCGGTCCTGTTCAAGGACATCCTCCAGCGCAAGCGCGCCGAGGATCGGCTGCGCGCGAGCGAGGAGCGGTTCCGCGCCCTCGTCACGGCCAGCTCGGACGTCATCTACCGCATGAGCCCGGACTGGAGCGAGCTACGGGTCCTGGAGGGCCGCGGCTTCCTGGCCGACACCGTCACCCCGAACGACGACTGGCTGAGCGCCTACATCGATCCGGCCGACCAGCCGCGCCTGCGCGAGGCCATCCAGCGGGCGATCCGATCCAAGACGATGTTCGAGCTGGAGCACCCCGTCCGGCAGGCGGACGGGAGCCTGGGCTGGGCGCTGTCCCGGGCCGTGCCGCTGCTCGACGATGACGGCGAGATCCGCGAATGGTTCGGCGCCGCCAGCGACGTGACCGCGCGCAAGCGGGTGGAGGACGATCTGCGCGCGAGCGAGGAGCGGTTCCGCGGGCTGGTCGAGGGGTTCGGCCAGTTCAGCTGGGAGGCCTCGGCCGAGGGCCTCATCGAGGTCGACAGCCCGGGCTGGCGCGCGTTCACCGGGCAGCGCCCGGACGAGTGGCTCGGGCGCGGCTGGATCCGCGCGATCCACGCGGACGACCGGGCGCTCACGGAAGCGAAGTGGCGGCAGGCCGTCGCGACGCGGACGGCGGTCGATCACGAGTATCGCCTGTGGCACGCCCCGAGCGCGTCCTGGCGGTGGTCGAACGTCCGCGCGGTGCCGATCACGAACCCCGACGGGTCGATCCGCAAGTGGTCGGGGGTGAACATCGACGTCACGGACCACCACAGGCTGCTGGCGCGCCAGGAAGTGCTGATCAACGAGTTGCAGCACCGCACGCGCAACCTCCTCGGCGTCGTCAGCGCCGTGGCGGGCAAGACACTGCGGCAGGGCAGCTCGGTCGAGGCGTTCGAGGCGCGGCTGCAGGCGCTCAGCCGCGCGCAGGGCCTGCTCAGCCAGTACGGCAGCGACTCGGTCGAGGTGGGCGCGCTGGTGCGCGCCGAGCTGGCCGCCTACGTCGACGGCGCGACCGACCGCATGACCGTCGCCGGCCCCGAGGTGCACCTGACCGCGCGACAGGTGCAGAACTTCGCCCTCGCCGTCCACGAGCTGACGACCAACGCGGTCAAGCACGGGGTGCTCAAGACCGGGACCGGCCACCTCAGCGTCACCTGGGAGATCGTGCGCGACCGGCGCGAGCGCCGCCGACTGGCCCTGTGCTGGATCGAGAGCGGCCTGCCCGCGCAGGCGGCGCGCGTCACCCGCCGCGGCTACGGGACCGAGTTGATCCAGGAGGCGCTGGCATATGCCCTGGGCGCCACGGTCGAGTACGCGCTGGACCGCGACGGCGTGCGCTGCCGCATCGAGATGCCGGTGTCCTAGGTTGCGCGAAGGCCGCGATGCGCGCGCGATCCGTCAACGTTGGTCAGCGGCTTCCGCGAACACGAGACCGTCCACCCGAAGCATTCAAGCATCATCATCGCGGATCCAGCGCGAGAAAATTCAACGACAACCGTTACAGCGCGATCTACCGCGTCCCGACCGGCAGATAATATCGTCTGACGGCGCCCCAGTTACGATCGTAACCAAAAACTCTTCCGACAGACACGAAAGCGGTCGATCACCGAACTTACTATGCATCTCGGACAGTCATGAGGTCTGAGAATGAACGGTGTCGCCCCCTCGATCCGCCCTGCCGCGCGAGCCGGAGATCCGGACGCGGCGTTTCTCGCGACCGTCGCGGCGCTTCGGCCCCTCATCGCGGAGCACCGGTCGGCCCTCGCTGTCGGCCCGGACCTGCCGGAGCCGGTCGCAGAGGCGCTCATCGACGCCGGTCTCGCGCAGCTCTGGCTTCCGCGGGGCCTGGGCGGTCCTGAAGCGCATCCGCTGAGCGTCCTGGCGGCGATCGAAGCTCTGGCGGAACTCGACGGTTCGGTCGCCTGGTGCGCCGCGATCTCGTCCGGGGGCGCGTCACGCTTCGCTGACCTGATCGACGCGGACGTGATGCGTTCGCTCATCCCTGCCGGCAGGAAGTTCGCGGGCAGCGGGAGCGGCCAGCCGACGGGAACAGCGGTTCGCCATGGATCCGGCTGGCGGATCAACGGACGCTGGTCCTGGGCGAGCTTCTGCCGCTACAGTTCCGTGTCCGCACTCATGTGTGTGGAGATCGACGGCGAGCGGCCGAAGCTCGACGAGAACGGGCGGCCGTCGCTGCGCGGCGTCTTCATCGCCTCGAAGGATGTCGAGGTCGTCGGCAACTGGAATGCCGGGGGCCTCCGGGCGAGCGGGAGTCACGACGTCGCGTGCACCGACATCTGGGTGCCGAACGAGCAGACCATCGACGGCGCGAGCCTCATGATGCCTCGCGACAGAAGGCCCCTCTACATGCTGCCCATGGCATCGGCGGCCGCGATCGCCGCCATCGGTGTTCCGCTCGGGATCGCCCGGGCGTCGATCGACGCGTTCATCGATCTCGCGCAGACGAAGACACCGCATGGCGGCAAGGTGCCCCTGAGACTTCGCGAGGATGTCCAGGTCGCGATCGCGCGTGCCGAGACGAGCCTCGGTGCCGCGCGCGCCTTCGCGCGGGACACGGTCTCCGAATTCTGGTGGGAAGCCGAGAACGGCCGTCCGATAACGCTCGCGTGGCAGGCCAAGCTTCGGCGGGCCTGCTGGTACGCGGGCCATGTCGGGAAGCAGGTTGTCACGAGCATGTACGAGGCGGCCGGCAGTTCCGCCGTCCTCGAAGATCTGCCGTTCGCGCGCCAGCTCCGCGATGTCTACGCGGCCTGCCAGCACATGCATTATCAGGACCGGTTGCTCGTGCCGACCGGCCGCATCCTTCTGGGCCTCGAAGCCGACGCTCCGTTCATCTAGAGCCGTCGCCGATCACACATGCGCCGACCGCTCCTCGCGCCACGGTCGCCCCCGTTCCTCAGGACCCCATCGAGGAGGGACGCGACCCTGGCTTCACGAACAGGCGTTCTCGACCTTCGAGAAGATGGTCGTCTCGAGCGCGACGTGATCGGCCGCGGCCTTCGGCTGCGGAGACCGTTCGACGGCGTGGAAGACTGCGTGGATCGCCTCGGCCGTCTTCTCGTCGGTCCGGACGAGGCGCCCGGTCCAGGCCGTGATCTCCTGGGGCGACGACGTGCTGGTCACGAAGCCGATGATGTCGCCCTCGGCCGTGCCGACGAGGATGCGGCTTCGATGCGTCTGCGCGAAGCCGGGATCGGCGGCGGTGTAGGTCCCGGAGACCGCCTCGCCCATCTGGAGGAGGCGGAGTTCCGCGCCGGCTTGGCTCCGCCAGACACCATCGAACATCGTTGCTCAAGCCCGCCGATCGAGCGGCCGCTCGCACGGCCCATCACAAGCGATATAGCAGATTTGATATAACGGATGCGCGAGCCCGGCAATGCTGGGGCGCGGTCCGCGTCGCGTGAGGCCCTGAGCGCGGCCCCGCTACCAGAGGGCCCCGTGCGGGTGGAACCGCACGGCGTCGCCCGGCACGACCTCGGTCCGGTCATCCTCCAGCTCCACGAGGCCGTCGGATTCGGTGAGCGATGACAGCATGCCCGCGCCGTCGCGCTGGAACTTCCGGGCCTCCCAGGCGCCGTCGGCGTCCCGGGCGAGGCTGACCCGGACGAACTCCCTGCGGCCCGCGCGCTTCCGATAGGGGAAGGCCGCCCTGACGGTGAATCCGCGCGACGGCGCGTAGGCCTCGCCGGCGAGCCGGGCGAGGAGCGGCCGCACCACGAACAGCAGGGTGACGTAGACAGCCACCGGGTTGCCCGGCAGGCCCAGGAACGGCTTGCCGTCGATCATGCCCATCGCGACCGGCCGTCCCGGCTTGATCCCCAGCCGCCAGAACACGAGGCGCCCGATGCTCTCGACGGCGGTCTTCACGTGATCCTCGTCGCCGGTCGACACGCCGCCCGAAGTCAGGATCACGTCGTGCTCGGCGGCCGCCGCCGAGAGCCTGGCCGCGAGGGCCGCCGGGTCGTCGCGGATGACGCCGAGGTCGCGCGCCGCGACGCCCATCCGCCGGAGAAGAGCGAGCAGCAGGACGCGGTTCGAGTCGTAGATCGCGCCCGGCCCCAGGGGCGACCCGGGCTCGACGAGTTCGTTGCCCGTCGAGAACACGCCGACCCGCAGGGTGCGGCGGACCTTCAGCGTGCGCAGGCCGACCGCGGTCGCCAGGGCCAGGTCCTGCGGCCGGAGACGCCGGCCGGCCGCGATGATCGTCGAGCCCTTCGCCGCGTCCTCGCCGGCGTCGCGGCTGTTGGCGCCCCGCTTCAGCCCGAGCGGCAGGGACACCCGGCCGTCGGGCAGGACCTGGACGTCCTCCTGCATGAAGACGGTGTCGGCCCCCGCCGGCATCGGGGCCCCGGTGAAGATCCGGGCGGCCGAGCCCGCCACCGACACGCCTTCGGGGGAGGCGCCGGCCGCGACGACCGCGCCGACCGGCAGGATCGTCGCATCGGAGGCGCGCAGGTCCGCGAAACGGACCGCGTAGCCGTCGACGGCCGAGTTGGGGAACGGCGGGACGTCGATGGGCGCGACGCAATCCTCGGCCAGGACGCGCCCGTCGGCGTCCGGGACGGGAACGTCCTCGGTGCCGACGATCGCTGCGAGCCGCTCGCCGAACAGCGCGTGCGCGTCCTCGATGGTCATCAGAGGGCCGCCGAACGCGAAGCAGTCGTCGCTGAGCTGGGCCATCCGGCTAGAGCCTCCCGAGGACGTCTTCGAAGGGAACGGCCACGTCGAGCATCAGCCCCGTCACCGCCGCCGCGTCGTTCAGATCTACGACGGGAATGCCCGATGCCGGAAACGCGACGTCGCTCGCGATGCCCACGATGGTGGTGTCCAGCGGATGGAGGGGCGGGCGGCCGTTCTCGGCGCGATGGACCTCGATCTTGGGGATGGGCTCCCGCTTGTACCCTTCCACGACGACGAGGTCGCACGGGCTGATCCGCCGCAGGAGCTGGCCGAGGCTCGCCTCCTGCTCGTCGCGCAGCTCGTGGACCTGGGCCCAGCGGCGGCCCGACGAGATCAGAACCTCGCTCGCGCCCGCCCTGCGGTGCTCGTAGGAATCCTTCCCGGGCCAGTCCGTGTCGAAGTCGTGATGGGCGTGCTTGATGGTCGCCACCCGCACCCCGCGGGCGACGAGCAGGGGGATGGCCCGGACCAGCAGGCTGGTCTTGCCGGCCCCGCTCCACCCGGCGAGTCCGATTACGCGCATGCCGGACACCGCTGACAGCCCCTCTCGTGCCGTTCCCACTGCCCCGCGCGAGGGCTCAGGGCAAGCGTCGGCCGCGCCGCCGGGACGCGCGGCCCCGGCGTCACGCAAATTGAAACGACTTCAAAAACGATATAACACCTCCGCTATAACGGCTGCCATTTGGTATGCCACGAGCGAGCGCCACGCCAACGGACCCGAACGGGCACGCCATGCACGACTTCAACCGTCCCTCGATCGCGCAGGCCTGAGCATGGGCGACGCATCCTCCGCGGCGGACTGGGCCGCCATCGTGACGGACGCCTACTGCGCCGACGCGAAGCCGCCGCTCACGCAGGAGCTCGCCGGCCGGGTCCGCGACGCGCTCGCCCAGGCGGTCGCGTCGCCGGCCGGAGACGCGCCGGGCTCCCTGTTGGACCGCCTGAACGACGCCCTTGACGCGTTCGAGACCGAGCTGCGCTCCGTCGTCGGACCCAGGGTCACGTCCCTGGACGAGGCGACGGGCGCGGCCACGATGAAGCCGCGGTCCGAGGCCGGCCAGCCGCTCCGGGCCTTCGGCGGCCAGTAGCCTCCGACCGGACCTCAGGACACCGCGACCACCCGTCCCAGCAGTTGGAAATCAGATACCGCATGAGTGAGGCACCGGGGACAGTCAGGACTTTCTCGCATCCCGGCCGGGGGCGGAACAAGGCGCGCAGCGTCCCCAAGGGGCGCCAGGTCGAGCCGCGGGCGAAGGTCGAGATCGAGGCGCTTCTCGGCTCCCGCTCGCGCCAGCGCGACCTGCTCATCGAGCACCTGCACCTGATCCAGGACACCTACGGCCAGATCAGCGCCGAGCACCTGGCGGCGCTCGCCGACGAGATGGCCCTGGCCTTCGCCGAGGTGTTCGAGACCGCGACTTTCTACGCGCATTTCGACGTCGTGAAGGAGGGTGACGCCTCGATCCCGCGGCTGACCGTCCGGGTCTGCGACAGCATCACCTGCGCGATGTTCGGCGCCGACGAGCTGCTGGAGACGCTCCAGCGGGAACTCGCCTCCGACGCCGTCCGCGTCGTGCGCGCGCCCTGCGTCGGCCTGTGCGACCATGCGCCCGCCGTCGAGGTCGGGCACAACTTCCTGCACAAGGCAGACCTCGCCTCCGTGCGGGCCGCGGTCGAGGCCGGCGACACGCACGCCCATATCCCGGACTACGTCGACTACGAGGCCTATCGGGCCGCCGGCGGGTACGCGACCCTCGACCGGCTCCGCAGCGGGGACCTTCCGGTCGACGACGTCCTGAAGGTGCTCGACGACGGCGGCCTGCGCGGCCTCGGCGGCGCGGGCTTCCCGACGGGGCGCAAGTGGCGCTCGGTGCGCGGCGAGCCCGGGCCCCGGCTGATGGCGGTCAACGGGGACGAGGGCGAGCCCGGCACCTTCAAGGACCAGCTCTACCTCAACACCGACCCGCACCGCTTCCTCGAGGGCATGCTGATCGGCGCCCACGTCGTCGAGGCGCCGGAGGTCTACATCTACCTGCGGGACGAATACCCCATCTCCCGCGAGATCCTGACGCGCGAGATCGCGAAGCTCCCCGCGGGCGGTCCGCGCATCCACCTGCGCCGCGGCGCCGGCGCCTATATCTGCGGCGAGGAATCCTCGCTGATCGAGTCCCTCGAAGGCAAGCGCGGGCTGCCGCGGCACAAGCCGCCGTTCCCGTTCCAGGTCGGCCTGTTCAACCGTCCGACGCTGATCAACAACATCGAGACGCTGTTCTGGGTCCGCGACCTGATCGAGCGGGGCGGCGACTGGTGGAAGAGCCACGGCCGCAACGACCGCGTCGGCCTGCGCTCCTACTCGGTCTCGGGGCGCGTGAAGGAGCCGGGGGTGAAGCTCGCCCCGTCCGGCCTCACCATCCAGGAACTGATCGACGAGTATTGCGGCGGCATGGCGGAGGGCCACACCTTCGCGGCCTACCTGCCGGGCGGCGCGTCGGGCGGCATCCTGCCGGCGTCGATGAACGACATCCCGCTCGATTTCGGGACGCTGGAGAAGTACGGCTGCTTCATCGGCTCCGCCGCCGTCGTGATCCTGTCCGACCGGGACGATGTGCGCGGCGCCGCGTTGAACCTGATGAAGTTCTTCGAGGACGAGAGCTGCGGGCAGTGCACCCCCTGCCGTTCGGGGACCCAGAAGGCCCGCATCCTGATGGAGCAGGGCGTCTGGGACACCGAGCTCCTGGGCGAATTGTCCCAGTGCATGCGGGACGCCTCGATCTGCGGCCTCGGCCAGGCCGCCTCGAACCCGCTCAGCAGCGTCATCAAGTACTTCCCGGACCTGTTCCCCGCCCCGCGCGCCGCGGCTGCCGAGTGAGGCAACCGATGGTACCGGCGAACCCTACCCCGATGTCCGAGCCAGGAGCGGCCGCATGAGCAACGCCCCCGAACAGCGCGGCGACAAGACCGAGAAGGCCGAGATCCGGGCCGACGGGCTGCAGGATGCGGGCGGCCCCGCCCAGGGCCCGAAGCCGGGAGCCGGCGGCTCCTACTCGGAAGGGGCGAAGGCGGGCGGCCAGGCGGCCCCGGAGCCGTCGGGCCTGCACGATCTCAAGGAGCGGCCGACCGCCCCCCCGACCATCGCGTTCGAATTCGACGGCCAGCAGGTCGAGGCCGCCCCCGGCGAGACGATCTGGGCCGTCGCCAAGCGCCTCGGCACCCACATCCCGCACCTCTGCCACAAGCCCGAGCCCGGCTATCGCCCGGACGGCAATTGCCGCGCCTGCATGGTCGAGATCGAGGGCGAGCGCGTGCTGGCCGCCTCGTGCAAGCGCACGCCGGCCGTGGGCATGAAGGTCAAGTCCGCGACCGAGCGCGCCACCAAGGCCCGCGCCATGGTGCTCGAGCTGCTCGTGGCCGACCAGCCCGAGCGCGCGACCTCGCACGACCCGACCTCGCACTTCTGGGTGCAGGCCGACTTCCTCGACGTGTCCGAGAGCCGCTTCCCCGCGGCCGAGCGCTGGACCGGCGACTTCAGCCACCCGGCCATGAGCGTCAATCTCGACGCCTGCATCCAGTGCAACCTCTGCGTCCGCGCCTGCCGCGAGGTCCAGGTCAACGACGTGATCGGCATGGCCTACCGCTCGGCCGACGCGAAGGTGGTGTTCGACTTCGACGACCCGATGGGCGGATCGACCTGCGTGGCCTGCGGCGAGTGCGTCCAGGCCTGCCCGACCGGCGCGCTGATGCCGTCCGCCTACCTCGACGCCGAGCACAACACCCGGACGGTCTATCCCGACCGCGAGGTGACCTCGCTGTGCCCCTATTGCGGCGTCGGCTGCCAGGTCTCCTACAAGGTGAAGGACGAGAGGATCGTCTACGCCGAGGGCGTGAACGGCCCGGCCAACCACAACCGGCTCTGCGTGAAGGGCCGCTTCGGCTTCGACTACGTCCACCACCCCCACCGCCTGACGGCGCCGCTGATCCGCCTGGACAACGTCCCGAAGGACGCCAACGACCAGGTCGACCCGGCCAACCCGTGGACGCACTTCCGCGAGGCGACCTGGGAGGAGGCGCTCGACCGCGCCGCCGGCGGCCTCAAGACGGTCCGCGACACCCATGGCCGAAAGGCGCTCGCCGGCTTCGGCTCCGCGAAGGGCTCGAACGAGGAGGCCTACCTCTTCCAGAAGCTGGTGCGGCTCGGGTTCGGCTCGAACAACGTCGACCACTGCACCCGGCTGTGCCACGCCTCGTCGGTCGCCGCCCTCATGGAGGGGCTGAACTCGGGCGCCGTGTCGGCGCCGTTCTCGGCGGCGCTCGACGCCGAGGTCATCATCGTGATCGGCGCCAACCCGACCGTGAACCACCCGGTGGCGGCGACCTTCCTCAAGAACGCCGTGAAGCAGCGCGGCGCCAAGCTGATCGTCATGGATCCGCGCCGGCAGGTGCTGTCGCGGCACGCCTACAAGCACCTCGCGTTCAAGCCCGGCTCGGACGTCGCGATGCTCAACGCGATGCTCAACGTGATCATCGAGGAGCGGCTCTACGACGAGCAGTACATCGCCGGCTACACCGAGAACTTCGAGGCGCTCAAGGAGAAGATCGTCGAGTTCACGCCTGAGAAGATGGCCTCGGTCTGCGGCATCGACGCGGAGACCCTGCGCGAGGTCGCCCGGCTCTACGCCCGCGCCAAGTCGTCGATCATCTTCTGGGGCATGGGCATCAGCCAGCACGTCCACGGCACGGACAACTCGCGCTGCCTGATCGCGCTCGCCCTCGTCACGGGGCAGATCGGGCGCCCCGGCACCGGCCTGCATCCGCTGCGCGGCCAGAACAACGTCCAGGGCGCGTCCGACGCCGGCCTGATCCCGATGGTCTACCCGGACTATCAGTCGGTCGAGAAGGCCGCGGTGCGGGAGATGTTCGAGGAGTTCTGGGGTCAGAAGCTCGACCCGCAGAAGGGTCTCACCGTCGTCGAGATCATGCGGGCGATCCACGCCGGCGAGATCAAGGGCATGTTCGTCGAGGGCGAGAACCCCGCGATGTCCGACCCGGACCTGAACCACGCCCGGCACGCCCTGGCGATGCTCGACCACCTCGTCGTGCAGGACCTGTTCCTGACGGAGACCGCCTTCCACGCCGACGTGGTGCTGCCGGCCTCCGCCTTCGCCGAGAAGGCCGGCACCTTCACCAACACCGACCGTCGCGTGCAGATCTCGCAGCCGGTGGTGTCCCCGCCGGGCGACGCGCGGCAGGATTGGTGGATCATCCAGGAACTGGGGAAGCGCCTCGGCCTGCCCTGGAACTACGACGGCCCGGCCGACATCTTCCGCGAGATGGCCATGGTGATGCCGTCGTTCAACAACATCACCTGGGAGCGCCTGGAGCGCGAGGGCGCCGTGACCTACCCGGTCGACGCGCCGGACCAGCCCGGCAACGAGATCATCTTCTACGCCGGCTTCCCCACGGAGAGCGGGCGCGCGAAGATCGTCCCGGCCGCCGTGGTGCCCCCGGACGAGCTGCCGGACGAGGACTACCCGATGGTCCTGTCGACCGGCCGCGTGCTGGAACACTGGCACACCGGATCGATGACCCGGCGCGCCGGCGTCCTCGACGCGCTGGAGCCCGAGGCGGTCGCCTTCATGGCCCCGAAGGAGCTCTACCGGCTCGGGCTGGAGCCCGGCGACACGATGAAGTTGGAGACGCGCCGCGGCGCCGTCCACCTGAAGGTGCGCTCCGACCGCGACGTGCCGGTCGGCATGATCTTCATGCCGTTCTGCTACGCCGAGGCCGCGGCCAACCTGCTGACGAACCCGGCGCTCGACCCGATGGGCAAGATCCCGGAGTTCAAGTTCTGCGCGGCCCGGGCCTCCGCCGTCCACACGGCGATGGCCGCCGAGTAGGCGGCGTGATCTCCGGCGGCGCGCCCAGGCGTGCCGCCGGCCCCTGGCGGCGGACATCGGGCTGATACTGTTTCCAATTGATCAGCCCGGTGCCGTCTTTGCGAGCGCAGCGGGCTGATGCTGTTTCCGGTCGATCAGCCCGGTGCCGTCCTTGCGAGCGGAGCGAAGCAATCCAGTCGGCGCGACGCTGACAGATGTCGCGCCGACTGGATTGCTTCGCTCCGCTCGCGATGACGCAGCGGGCTGCACAGACCGAAGCCGACGCCCGACCGTCGAGAGACCGCTTCCCACGGAGGCGCGCCTCTGCGCGGCCTCGCTCCTACGAATCAACCTTCATCAGCGAGGCGAGAAGGTCGAGCTCGCCCGCCACGGCCTCCGAGGCGAGCCGCTCCATGCGGAGGTAGCTGTCGAGGATGGCGTCGCCCGTGCTGGTCAGGACCGCCCCGCCGCCCCGGCGGCCGCCCTTGCTCGCGGAGACGAGCGGCTCCTGAAACGCCTTGTTCAACGTGTCGATGAGGTACCAGGCTCGCTTGTAGCTCATGCCCATCCGGCGCCCCGCGGCGGCGATGGAGCCGGTGTCGCGGATGCCGCTCAGGAGGGCGGCCTTGCCCGGTCCCAGCAGGGTGTCCGAGCCGAGCTCGATCCGCAAACTGATGCTCGTGTCCTCGCCCAACGCACACCGCCGCTTCGCTGGAGGCCCCAGCGCCTCGCAGGCGTCCCTACGCGAAACGGCCGTGTCGATCATCCCGGCGGGCGACAGGATCGTCCGTCCCGTTCCGTCGAGGCCAGCCAACGGTGCGCGCGTCACGCGGCTCCCGCGGCGGGCGTGAAGCCCAGAGCGCGCAGCGCGGCGGCCGTCTCGGGCTCGCCCAGAAGGCTTAGGAAGGCCGCGAGCGCCGGCATCTCCCGCGCGTCCGCGCGATACGCGAGGTCGTAAGCCTCCTCCGTCAGCGGGCGGAAGCCCAGCCCGTAGGCATCCGCGACGCTCGCGATGGCCACGCCCCAGTCCGCCCTGCCCTGCGAGACCGCCGCGGCGACGGCGTTGTGCGAGCGCGGCTGGTTCCAGAACCCCGCCGGCCGGGCACCGTTCAGCAGCCCGTCCACGAGCAGGCGCGTGCCCGATCCGGCGTTGCGGTTGACCATCACGGCGTCGGGGTCGGCGAGCGCCGCGGCGACCGCGTCCGCGGCGTCGCGCCCTTCGAACCGGGCGTCGCCGCGGCGGAACACGACGCCCTGGAGGCGGCGCCACCCGGGCACGAGGGACAGGCCCTCGGTGAGGAACGGGGCATTGTACCGGCCCGTCTCGGGATCGAAGAGGTGCATGGCGGCGACATCGCACTCGCCGCGCCGCAGGGCGGCGAGGCCGCCGGCCGACCCGACCCAGATGGTGCGGGCGCGGTACCCTCGCTCGCCGAGCAGGCCGACCACCCGGTCGAGGCCGATGCAGTGGCTGCCGACGATCGTCAGGTCCGGCGCCCGCACGCCGGCGCCCAGGCGGACCACGGCGACGTCCTCCCCCGCCTCGACGCCGGCGCGCGCGGCCGGAACCGCGAAGAAGCCGTCCGCCTGCGAGAAGGCGGTGACCGAACCCGAGCCCTTCGGCAGCGGCAGGGCGATCGTCCCCTCGGGACCGTGGGCGAGCGAGGTCATCACGAACTCGGTGCGGCCGAGTTCGGAGGGCACCCGCTGGGACACCCGCGCCGCGATCGTCTCGTCCTCGCGCGGCGGCAACCCGGCGAGCGCCCGCACGTACGGCACGACGAAGTCGTGGAAGGTGAACATCGCGGAGGTGGGGAACCCCGGCAGGACGATGACCGGCCTTCCCTGCGCCACCGCCACGCAGAGCGGCTTCCCGGGCTTCAGGGCCACGCCGTGGAACAGGATTCCCGGCTCGCCGAGGCGGGACAGCACCCGGTGCGACACGTCGCCGGCGCCTTTGGACGTGCCGCCCGAGAGCACGACGAGGTCGCTGTCCCGGAGGGCGGACCGGAGGGCGGCCTCAAGGACGGAAGCCTCGTCGCGCACGATCCCGAGCCGGACCGGCTCCCCGCCGTTCTCGGTCACCGCGGCCGCGATGATCGCGCCGTTCGAATCGTAGATCGCGCCCTCGGGCAGGGGCTCGCCCGGTGCGACCAGCTCGTCCCCCGTGGACAGGATTGCGACCCGCGGGCGTCCTGTGACGTCGACGGCCGCCAGGCCGCACGCCGCCAGCATGCCGATCTCGCGGGCGGTGATCCGCGTTCCCGCGCGCAGCACCGTCTCGCCGCGGGCCATGTCGGCCCCGGCATAGCCCACGAACTGCGCCGGCCGCACCGCGGTCAGGACATCGACGGCGAGGCTCCGGGCGTCGAACTCCGTGTGCTCGACCATCACCACGGCGTCGGCGCCGCGGGGGATCACGCCGCCGGTGGCGATCGGCGTCGCCGTTCCCGGCTGGACGACGACGGTCGGCGCGACGCCGCAGGCGAGGATCTCGCGGTTCAGCGTGAGACGCCGCGGGCTCGCCGGCCCGGCGCCTTCCGTGTCGGTCGCGCGCAGGGCGAAACCGTCGACCAGGGACCGGTCGAAGGGCGGGACGTCCATCGGCGAGGCGACGTCGCGGGCCAGAACGCGCCCGAGCGCGTCGTCCAACGACACCGTCTCGGACGGCAGGCGCGCGTGCGGGACCGCCGCCCGGAACCGCGCGAGCGCGTCGTCCCGGCTCATCACCCGGAGAAACTGCTCCTGGCTCGAGGCCGCGGCGAGGCGCGCGACGAAATCCGCCGCCCCGTCACGGTCTGCATCGGCGCTCACAGGGCCCAAACCTCTACCTCCTCGCCGGCCCGGAAGCCTTCGCTTTCCGGCTCGACCACGACGATGCCGTCCGCCTGCACCAACCGACCGAGCGGAAGGCCGGCTCCGCCCAGCGGCTCCACGCCGTCCGACCCGCTCCGGACGAAGACGACCTCGGACAGACCGATCGACGAGACGATCTTCCGGAGGAGGACGTGCCGCCGCGGCGAGCGCTCCCGCGCGCCGGCGAGCCGCGCGATGAGCGGACGGCCGAGGGCCAGGAACGCGGCGAGCGCCGCCTCGGGAGGCCCGGGCACCAGGAGGACCGGCCTGCCGGCCGCGGAGCCGACCGCGGTGGTCTCCCCGGGCCGCAGGGCGATGCCGTGCGCGCGGACGTCTCCGGCGCGGGCGAGGGCCGCCGCGCTTTGGTCCGAGCGGCCGAAACCGCTGCCCCCGACCACCAGCACCGCGTCCGCCGTGCCGCCGCGGATCGCCTCGGCGATCTCCTCGCCCCCCCGGGCGCGAACCGCCTCGGTCGCCCCGCCCGCCCGCGCGATCAGACGCCCGAGCAGGGGCGACACGGTATCGAGGCTGGACGTCCCGGCGGTGACGACGCGCAAGCGCGGCTGACGGACATCGACCGCCTCCAGGCCGGCCGCCTCCAGGACGAGCAGGTGAAGGGGCTCGATCCGGGTGCCGGCCTCGATCAGCCGCGCGTTGGCGGCGACGTCGTCTCCCGCCCCGCGCACGCCCTCCCGCGGGGCGATGTCCGCGACGACCATGCCGTCCGCGAATCCCTCCGGGGGTAGGACGGCATCGGTGCCCGACGGCAGCGGCTGTCCCGCCTCGACCCAGGGCGGCGGTCGCGCCGGGAAGATCGGCGCGTAGGCCGACGCGCCGCCCACCGCGGCGGCCGCGACCGCGAAGCCGTCCCGCATCGCCGTCGGGCCCGCGGGCACGGCGGCGTGCGCGACGACCGCTCGCGCGGCGACGCGTCCGAGCGCCGCTGCGAGCGGGACGGTCGCGGGTTCGACGGGAGCCGCCGCGCCGCTGAGCAGGATCGCCGCCTCCCGAAGCGGGATCAGCGCCGAGGACGCATTCCGGATCATCGTGGCGGCGATGCGCCATCCGGGTTCGATGATCAAGGGCCGGCGCGGCGGCCGACCCGCCGACACGACAACGGCCGCCCCGGGCGATATGCTCGCCGCCTATCCGCACGCGCTCCGCTGACAGGCATGACAGGTCCATTCCGCCGAACCTGCGTCACGAGGTCGGCCTCGACGGCTGATCTCGCCATCCGCCTCGTCCGATTCCCGAGGACCGGCCCGGGCGCATGATGCAGACGCTCCTGGACATCCTCTCCCGCCTGTTCAGCCTGGATCGGGACGTGCTGGCGATCGCGTGGCTGTCGCTGCGTGTCAGCCTCACCGCCGTCGGCATCGGTCTCGTGCTCGGCATACCCCTGGGTGCGTTCCTGGCCGTCGCCCGCTTCCCCGGACGCGGCGCCGCGGTCGGCCTGCTCAACGCCTTCATGGGGCTGCCGCCGGTGCTCGTCGGCCTCGCGCTCTACCTCGTCCTGTCCCGCTCCGGTCCGCTCGGACCGCTCGGCCTGCTGTTCACCCCCGCCGCGATGATCGCCGCGCAGGCGACGCTCGCGACCCCGCTCGTCGCCGCCCTGACGCAGCAGGTCGTCGCCGACGCCCGGGTGCATCTCGGGGAGCAGCTGCGCTCCCTCGGCCTCTCAGCACCGCGTCAGGCCGCGGCGATGATCTACGACGTGCGCTTCTCCCTCGTGACCGCCGCGCTCGCCGCGTTCGGCCGGGCGATCTCGGAGATCGGCGCGGTCCTCGTCGTCGGCGGGAACATCGACGGGTATACCCGCACGATGACGACGGCGATCTCGCTGGAGACCCAGAAGGGCGATCTCAGCCTCGCCCTGGCGCTCGGCCTCGTGCTGATCGGCCTCGTTCTGGTGGTGAACGTCGCCGTGGCCCTGCTCCGCCGGCACGCCGCGCGGGTGTACGGATGAGCGCGACACCGGCCATCCGCCTCGAGGACGTGACCCTGGTCCTCGACGGTCGGACGGTGCTCGACCGTCTCTGCCTGGAGGTCGCTGCGGGCAGCGTCACGGCCGTCATCGGCCCGAACGGGGCGGGCAAGAGCGTCACCCTGAGGGTCGTCGACGGGCTCCTGCGGCCCGACGGCGGCACGGTGCAGGTCGGCCCGCACCGGCGGGCCTTCGTGTTCCAGCGGCCGGCGCTGATCCGCGCGACCGCGGCCGCGAACGTCGCGCTGGCTCTCGGAGACCTGCCCCGTCCTGCGCGGGCCGCGCGGGCGGAGGAGGCGCTGGCCCGCGTCCGCCTCTCCGAGCGCGCCCGCGATCCCGCGACGCGTCTCTCCGGCGGCGAGCAGCAGCGGCTGGCGCTGGCCCGTGCCTGGGCGGTCGGCCCCGGCCTGCTCCTCCTCGACGAGCCGACCGCGAACCTCGACCCGGCCTCGACCGAGATCGTCGAGGGATTGGTGTCCGCGATGGCGCGGGCGGGCACCACGGTCGTGCTCGTCTCACACAATCTCGGGCAGGTGGCGCGCCTCGCCGACGCGGTGATCGTGCTGGCCTCGGGCCGCGCCGTCGAGCATGGTCCCGCCCGACAGATCCTGTTCTCGCCCCGGACGTCCGAGGCGCGGGCCTACCTCGCTGGGGAATTGCCGTGGACGCCTTTCGTCGCCGCCTCCTGACCCTGGGACTGGCCGCGCTCCTGAGCGCGGCTGCCCTCCTGCCGCCGGCCGAGGCCGAACCGGTGTCGATCGTCGTCGCCTCGACGACCTCGACCGAGCAGTCCGGCCTGTTCAAGCACATCCTCCCGCTCTTCCGGGAGGCGTCCGGGATCGACGTGAAGGTCGTCGCCCTGGGCACGGGACAGGCGCTCGACGCGGCGCGCCGCGGCGATGCCGACGTGGTCCTGGTCCACGACCGTCCGGCCGAGGACAAGTTCCTCGCCGAGAGCTTCGCGAAGCGGCGGTACGACGTGATGTACAACGATTTCGTGCTGATCGGCCCGGCCTCCGATCCGGCCGGCGTGCGCGGCCTGGGCGTGCGCGAGGCCTTCGCCAAGCTCGCGGCCAGCAAGGTGGCGTTCGTGTCGCGCGGGGACCGCTCGGGCACTCACAGCGCCGAGCTGCGCAGCTGGAAGGAGGCGGGCGTCGATCTCGCGGCCGTGCGCGGCCCCTGGTACCGGGATGTCGGCCAGGGCATGGGCCCCGCGCTCAACACGGCCTCGGCCCTCGGCGCCTACATCCTCGCCGACCGGGGGACCTGGCTCGCGTTCAAGAACCGCGCCGACCTGGTCATCCTGGTTCAGGGGGACCGGAGCCTGTTCAACCCCTACGGCGCGATGCTGGTGGATCCCGACAGGCACCCCGGCGTGAAGGCGAAGCAGGGACAGGCCTTCATCGACTGGCTCGTCTCACCGGAGGGGCAGCAGGCGATCGCGGGATACAAGGTCGGCGGCGAGCAGCTGTTCTTCCCGAGCGCCGGCGCGCCGGTGACGCGCTGACCGGGGATCCCCGGGTCGAAGCGCCGGACCGCCGTCGACGCGCGCGCCTGCCCGTCCCGGGCACCCGCGAGGGTGGGCGGCGGATCTCGCCGGCATTCGCCATCGTGCCGCTCGGAGACCGGCCAGGGACGATGGCCGGCCGGGTCGGAACGGCGCGGGACGTCGCGATCCGCTTCACCGAACCGGAGGTGCCGAGCGCGCGTTTGGCCGAGGTCACCCAGGACTGTGCGGGTCCACCGTCGCGAGGGAGATCATCGTGGTCGGGCATTCAACCGAGCGGCCTGAGACGCCCCCGGAACCCGCGGCGCCCGAACACTCCGCGTTCGGCGCGTACAGCTCTCCACCCTGCTTCATGCACGAGCTCGGCCCCGACTTCGTCGGCCCGGCGGCGGAGCCTCGGCCTTCCGAACCCTGCGGTCCTGAGAGCGCCGCATCCGACTGGCCGAGCGTGCGGCAATGGCGAAAGGAGACCCGCGCCGCGCTCATCGCGCGGCGGGTCGGCATCTCCGCCCAGGACCGCGCCGCCCGGAGCGAGCGGATCGAGCAGGGTCTCCGAGCCGCTCTACCTTCGCCATCGGGCCTATCGATCGGTCTCTACTGGCCCTTCAGGGGCGAGTTCGACGCCAGATCCCTCCTGACGGAGCTGCGCGGAAGCGGGGCGCGACTGGCGCTTCCGGTCGTCGTCGAGAAGGCGCGCCCGCTCCAGTTCCGGGTCTGGTCGCCGGGCGAGCGCATGATCCGCGGCGTCTGGAACATACCCGTTCCCGCAGAGGGCGAGATTGTCGACCCGGACGTCCTGATCGCGCCGCTCGTCGGCTTCGATCAGGCAGGGTACCGCCTGGGATACGGCGGCGGCTTCTATGACCGGACCATCGCGTCCAGGTCGACGAAGCCGCGGGTCATCGGCGTCGGCTTCGAGCTCGCGCGGCTCGCGACGATCCACCCGCAGGCGCACGACGTCGCCATGGACATCATCGTGACGGAAGGCGGCGTCTGGCCCCGCACGGAGCGACCCTGATCGCGCCGCGGAGCGGGCCGGTGCCCGCGCTGGCCGGCTCGGCAGGGCCTGGCCCAGGACCGTTCGGCCTGAGGTCGGCGGATGAGGGCGCGGGGGTCTCAACCGAGGCTCCTGATCGGGGGGGCCTTGGAACAGGCGGCCGCGGCGGCTCGTTCAGGCGTCACGGCCCGCCACGTTGGCGAGCCGGTGACGACCAGGATACAGCCATGGCTACAGGCACCGTGAAGTGGTTCAACGAGACCAAGGGCTACGGTTTCATCCAGCCCGACGATGGCGGCAAGGACGTGTTCGTTCACATCTCGGCCGTCGAGCGTGCGGGCCTTCGCTCCCTCAACGAGGGTCAGAAGATCTCCTATGACGTCGAGGCGGACCGCCGCAGCGGCAAGGAGAGCGCCGCCAACCTGAAGGCTGGCTGAGCACCGCGCGACGAGTGGCCTGGATCGGGGCCGCTCGTCACAGATCGGGCTTCGAACTCGGGGCAGGAGACCGCGTCAGGCTCTCGATCTCCCGCATCGGCCTCCCCGACTTGCGGGCGATCTCCTCTTCCTGCTCGGTGATGAGAGTGCGTGCCGGCTCGTCGCCGTCGAGGCCGCCCAGGATCTCGGCCGGCACGCGCCGATTCGAGGCGCGGCTGCCGTCGGCGTAGGTGACGTCGAACAGCACGAACCCCTGCACCTTCGGCAGAGACTTGGTACGCTTGGCCATGAGGGGTATGCCGGCTTCTCGGACGAGGCGAACGCCGTCGCGGCCCCTGCGTCTTGCAGGCGCGACGCGCGGTCAGGAGCGCGTCTCATAACCCATCCTTCCCGTTTGCCGGAATATCCATGGCGCCGGCCCACAGAGGGACGCCTGTGACATCTTGGATGCACATCGACACCGGCCTCGTTCCCGGCGGGACCCCGTTGCACCTGATGCAGCGGGGCCACGAGTTCTCCATCGTCGCCGACACGATCGAGCTGATGAACAGCACCCGCGGGGCCTCCGAGGAGGCGCTGGCGATCCTCGCTTGCGGCCGGGTGCGCGGGCGGGGCGCGGCGCGGGTGCTCGTCGGCGGCCTCGGAATGGGGTTCACCCTGCGCGCGGCCCTGCGCAACCTCGAGCCCGAGGCGCGCGTCACGGTCGCCGAGTTGGTACCGACGGTCGCGGCTTGGGCGCGCGGACCGCTCGCGGGCGTCTTCGCCGGCTGCCTCGACGACGCGCGCGTCGATCTGCGCGAAGCCGATGTCGACCACCTGATCCGGCGCGGCCCGGCCGCCTGGGACGCGATCCTGCTCGATGTCGACAACGGACCGGAAGGGTTCGTGCGCCCGGAGAACGATCGCCTCTACGGCAAGGACGGGTTGGAATCGGCGCGGCGGGCGCTGCGGCCGGGCGGCGTGCTCGGCGTCTGGTCGGCCATTCCCGACCGCAAGTTCAAGGCGCGCCTCCAGCGCTCGGGTTTCGCCGTCGAAGAGGTTCGCCCCCACGCGAACGGGCGCAGCGGCCCGCGGCACGTGGTGTGGATCGCGACCTCCGCCGGCCCGACGGTCTGACCCTTCCTGAACGTTGATTGGGCCGCGTTCCGGCCTTGACGGCCTTGCCTCGGCAGCGAGCGGGCGTCCTTCGCACTCTATCCTTCGCGTCCCGGCCCTCTTACACTCGATCCGTCGCCGGATCGGCCAGACTTCAGGTTCCGGCGGCTGGGGGACGCGTGCCCCCTCCTACGGAGCCGTGAGCCCGCGATGGCCGACCTCATCGATTTCCCCGGGAAACGCCGAGGTGCCGGCTCGGCCTACCGGCTGCACCGGTTCGGCGCGGACGGCAGCGACCGCGGCACGGTCCTCATCCGAGCCCGCGACGACGCGGAGGCCAGGCATCAGGCCGACAGGCTGGCCGAGGGATTGTTGGCCGAGCTGTGGTCCGGGGACCGGCTCCTGGATCACTTCGCGCCGGCCGGCCACCCGGTTGCGGCCTGCATCGGTCCCCTGCGCGACGGGCCCTGATCCCGCGGACGCGCCGGCCTGCCGGCGCCGCGAGCCAGCCGTTGTTACATTGTTGCATGCTCTCGCGCGAGGTGCGATACGCCGCGGATGTCAGCTGAGGCCACGCTCTGGGATCTGGTGACCGCCGAGCGTATCGCCATCGAAGATGTCGGCGCCGCCGTCGACGCCTACCTGGCAGAACCGACCACCCAGGATCACGCCATCGGTCCGGACCACGTGCTCGATCTCGCGGCGGCCGTCGCGGCCCACCCCTCCGCGCCCGCGATCGTGGTCGACACCGAGTCCGACGAGCCGTCGCGCCGCATGGCGGTGCGGGCGGCCCTGCTCATGAGCCGCCCCACCACCCGATCAAACAGCGACTGAGATTGCGGCCACCCGCGCCTGTCCGCCGGACGACCGGCGGCGGCGTGCGGGTTTACTGGTCGTCATCGTCGTCGTTGACCTCGACGAGATCGCTGGTGTCGTCATCGTCCTCATCGACGACGAGGTTGTCGTCGTCGACCTGCTCCCCGTCGTCCTCGATGTCGAGCGCGTCGTCATCCTCAGCGTTGCTGTCCGTGTCCTTCTCGGCCTCCTCGGCCTCGACCTCGTCCAGCGAGACGAGTTCCGGGCCCTCCGTCTCGTCCTCTTCGTCGCTCGGCGCCTCTTTGCGCGCGACGACGGGAGCACTCCCCCTGGAATACGATGTCGCCGCAGCGATCGGCACGACCTCGCCCGAGTAGGGCGAGATCACGGGATTCTTGCCGAGATCGTAGAACTTCTTCCCCGTCGTCGGGCAGATACGCTTCGTGCCGAGGTCCGGACGCGCCACTGAGACTCTCCCTGAAGGCCGTGAGACGCTGGATCGCCAGCGAGCATGCGGTGATGTCTACCACAGTCGGCAGCCCGATGCCCCGCCTCTTCGCGCCGAGCGAGGCGTGTCTGCACGACAGAGGTGCCGACACGCGATCGGCAGAGGAGGCAGAGGGGGAGAGTGCGGCGGGGCCCGACCTCCGTGATGCCGCGCGATGTCGCGGACGCTGCGGTGACGCAGCGACCGCGATGTCCGCGATGCGGGTAGGACGTCATCCAAATAGGGGTGGTGCTCCGGAGCACGTCGCGCCGTGATGTGTGGTGCTTAATCGTGTCTCGCACCGTCATCGCCGATGGGACTTGTGCGGCGCAGGTGCTGGAGGGTCTCCACCATGTTGACTCGCACCGTCATAGGCCTCGTCGCCCCCGTCTGCCTCGCCGCCGCGTGGGCCACGCCGTCCCTGGCACAGCCGGCCGCCAATGGCGGGCCGAAGTTCCTCATTCACGGCAACTATTGCGGCCCCGGCAACAACGCGCCTCTGCCGCCTATCGACGCCCTCGACGCAGCCTGCGCCCGCCACGACGCCTGCACGCCGGATATCGGACTTCCGACAAAGGCCTGTAACCTTCGGCTGGAACGCGAGGCAGCCGCGGTTGCTCGGGATCCGCGGCAGCCGGACAATGTGCGCTCCCTCGCCGGATTCGTCGCGTCGTTCGCGGCGTCGAACGCGTCGAGCCCGGCGCCGACGGTGCTCCCGGCGAGACTGGCGCGCTGAGAGCCCGACGCATCCGCCACCATTCGCCCGCGCAGGCAGGGCGCCGGCTCGAACCGGAAGCTGGCGGGATCGCCGGCCGCGGAAGTTCATCCCGCCTGCGCCGTCTGCCGCCCCCGGTCCCACGCGCGGGAATCCGGTGACGGCGATGGCGCGCGCGGAGCCCGCCGCGGCCGGGCGGGCCGCGTTGCGCGAGCGTGGGGGCCTACCGTCCGCTGGGCGCGGCGTAGCTGCCGGTAACGCCGTTACCCCGGCTGCTGCCGCCCGCAGAGCCGGGGGTCTTGTTCCGGACGAAGCTCGCACCCGGATAGCGCCGCTGGACCCGCGACATCGAGTGTCGCCGCACGTGATGGCGCCTCATCCGGACGTCGGTGAGCATGTCGGACGGCGACGAGAGGCCGGTCGCGGGGCCCGCGGGAACGGCCGAGGCGGGGACGGCCAGGACGCCGAGGCCGACACCTGCGAGCGCGGCGAGAACGAGAATGCGCATAGAGCTCCTCCATGCCTCGGCGGAGATGGATCGCCTCGGCATGGAGGGAAGACCTGAAGCGCGCGTCTGGTTCAATGAGCGGGCCTTCGTGAGCGCAGTCTGCCGGGCGGCCGCGACGCCGGCGGCAGAGACAGCCTGGTCACGCGCGGTCACAGCTGCGCCGCCAGCGCGATTAATCCCGGACGCCGCGTGCGCAGCGGCACGTCGCTCCGAGACAATCGCCCCCATATCAGGGTCACGCAAGACGAAATGGGCCGTAAATCTCGGACTGTACTGCGTAAAGGAGCAAGAATTAGCCTATGAAGACCCGTATCGCCGCTACCGTCACCGCTCTCATGCTCGCCGTAGCTCCGATCTCGTCCGCCATGGCCTACGATCGTCCTGCCTGGACTGGCTCCACGCCCTACGATGTCGAAACCACGGGCTCGTTCGGCGCCCCGTTCGGCGGCCGCTACGACCGCGACCCCTGGACCTGCCCGCAGAGCTCGGCCGCGGAGGGCAATGCCAACCAGCAGAACTTCCCGGTCAAGCAGTACGGCCAGACCGCCGGCGGCAACCGCTGCTGAGGTCGGGGGACACGATGCTGAAGGCCTTCTCCTACGCGATGATCGGCGCCTTCCTGGGCGGCCTCATGATGACCGTCGTCGGCTCGGCCGGCGTGCTGATGGGCCTGTGAACCCGGCGGGATGCCGGCGGCCACCCGGTAACGGACAACGAGACTGACGCGAGCGGCGGGGTGCGAGCCTCGCCGCTTTCGCGTGTCCTGCCGCTCGATCCGCCGATCCGCCCTGCCCGCTCGCCGGCTCGGCGGCGCGGACGAAAAACCGTGTCCCATGTAACGCGCGCGGTCACGCGCCGAAATCCACCTGTAACAGAAGCATTGCGTTATCGATCCGCGCGTCGAACGCCGGGTGCGCGCCGCTTCGCGCGGCAGCCCGATCGCGGCGCCACTGATGTTCCGGCAATCCCGACGAGGCGATTGCTGGAGCGCGGAGACGTGAGCGTCGGAATGTTCCGCCCGATCCTCGATTGACCGAGATCGTTCCGATCCGCTGCTACAGGTGAGACCTTCCAGATCATGAGCACTTCAGACGCCCTCGACCGGGCCGATTTCGCGCGGCGGGCGGGGGAGAACCAGGCCCGGCTGACCGCCGACCTGAAACCGGCCTACGACTTCGTCGTCTGCGGCGCGGGCGCCTCCGGGTCGGTCGTCGCGCGGCGGCTGGCGGAGAACCCCGAGGTGCAGGTGCTCCTGCTCGAGGCGGGCGGCTCGGACGACGCCGAGGCCGTGCTCGATCCCGCCCTCTGGCCGACCAATCTCGGCGGGGCGCGGGACTGGGGCTTTCGCGCGGAGCCGAATGCCCACCTGAACGGACGCACGCTCTCCATGGCGATGGGCAAGGGCCTCGGCGGCGGCTCCAGCGTCAACGTGATGGTCTGGGCGCGCGGCCACCGGTGCGACTGGGACGCCTTCGCCGCCGAGGCCGGCGACGCGGCCTGGGGCTACGACAGCGTCCTCGACATCTACCGGCGCATCGAGAACTGGCGCGGCGCCCCCGATCCGGCGCATCGCGGAAGCGGCGGTCCGGTCTGGGTGCAGCCCGCCTCCGATCCCAGCCCCGTGGCCCACGCCCTGCTCGACGCCGCGCGGGACCTCGGCATCCCGACCTTCGACAACCCCAACGGGCGCATGATGGAGGGGCCCGGCGGCGCGGCGATCACCGACATGCTGGTCCGCGACGGCCGGCGCGTCTCGCTGTTCCGCGCCTACGTCCATCCCTGGCTCGACCGCCCCAACCTGACCGTCCTCACGGACGCGCTCGTCCGCCGCGTGACCTTCGACGGCCGCCGCGCCACGGGGGTCGAGTTCGTCCACGCGGGCGCGGTCCGGACGGTCGGCGCGCGTGCCGAGACGGTCCTGTCGATGGGGGCGATCCACACACCCAAGGTGCTGATGCTCTCGGGGATCGGCGACCGGGACGAGCTCGGGGCGCTCGGCATCCCGTCGGTGCAGCACCTGCCCGGCGTCGGACAGAACCTTCAGGACCACGTGTCCTTCGGCTGCACCTGGGAATATGCCGACCCGATCGCGCCGCGGAACAGCGGCAGCGAGGCGACCCTGTACTGGACGAGCCGGCCCGGCCTCTCGGCGCCGGACCTGCTGTTCTGCCAGGTCGAGTTTCCGGTTCCGAGCGAGCAGACCGCGGCGCGCGGCGTTCCGGCCCACGGCTGGACGATGTTCGCCGGCCTCGCGCAGCCCGCCAGCCGCGGCCGCCTGCGGCTGCGGAGCGCCGACATGGCGACGCCGCCGGTCATCGAGGCGAACTTCCTGTCCCACCCGGCCGACGTGACGGCGGCCGCGGCCTGCGTCGACCTCTGCCGCGCCCTCGGCAACGCGCGGGCGTTCCGCCCGTACGTGCGCGCTGAGGCCATGCCGGGCCCGCTGTCCGGCGCGGCGATGGCGGACTACATCCGCGATGCCGCCGTCACCTACTGGCACCAGAGCTGCACCGCCCGGATGGGCCGCGACGCGCTGGCGGTCGTGGACGGGGCGCTCCGGGTCTACGGCATCGACGGCCTGCGGGTCGCCGACGCCTCGATCCTGCCCCGCGTGACCACCGGCAACACCCAGGCGCCGTGCGCGGTGATCGGCGAACGGGCCGCCGAGATGCTGAAGCGGGCGCACGGCCTGTAACGCCCGTCGCCGCAGCGAGCACGATCGGCGGACCGGAGGGCTCGCTCAGGACGCCCCGTCGCGCGGACATCGCACCGGCCGATCGGGACATCGATCCCGTCCCCGGAACCGCGACGCACCGCGCGTCGCGGACGGCCCGATCAGGCCGCGTGTGACGGCCGGAAGCGCTGAGGTCCCCTGAGCCGCTGTCGAGGAGCGCCCGGGTGGGTGATCCACGGGCTCACGGCCGGGAAAGACACCGCGGATCCTTGCCCGGCCTCTTTCCGAGGATGCCGGGCCGTCCTGTTCGAGTGCCACGACGCGTCGTGGCGATCATCACTTCGGCGGTCGCGGATGGCTATCGACACGATTGAACACACGCTGCGCGCGATGGGAAACGCGGCGCGAGGCCTGGCCGCGATCGGTGCGGCCCTGCGATTGCGGCAAGACGCGAAGGAAGGTGCGAAGGAAGACGCGAGGGCGGTCGATCCCGAGGTGGCGCGCCGACTGCGCGACGTGGTCGCCGCCGTCATCCCGGGCGGCCTCGGTGAGCTCGAACCCGAGCAGGTGTCCGCGCTCCTGGCATCCGTCACCCACGCGCTCGAGGAGGCGCGGGATCTGCTGGATCACCCGGAGCGGCCGCCGGTCTGGCAGGTTCGCGATCCCGCGATGTTGCAGGCTCAAGGCCAGGCGTCGCGCAGCGTCGTGCGGCGCCTGGCGGCCTTGTCGACCGAGCGCCCGTCGCTCGCGGCCGCACTCACCGGGCGCTTCCTGGATGTCGGCACCGGCGTGGGCGGCATCGCGCTGGAGGCCGCGGCACACTGGCCCTCGCTGCGGGTCGTCGGCCTGGACATCTGGGAGCCGGCCCTGGCCTTGGCGCGCGCGAACGTGGCGGCGAGCCCCTTTCACGGCCGTATCGAACTCCGTCTGCAGGATGTGACGCGGTTCGACGATTCGGCAGGCTACTCGCTGACGTGGCTTCCGGCACCCTTCCTCTCCCGGGACGCGGCCCGAACAGCGCTCGACCGACTCACGGCTGCGCTCGAGCCGCGGGGGTATCTGGTGGTCGGACTCTACGCTCCGCCGGCGGATCCCGCGGCCGCCGCGCTCGCTGCCCTGCGGCTGGCCCGCAGCGGCGGACATCTGTGGGAATGCGCGGCCATGGAGACTGAACTTCGCGCACGCGCCTTCACCGCGGTCGAGACTTTCGCGGGCCAGCCGGTCACGCTCGTGATGGGACAGCGCCCGTAGAGCGATCGCACGCGCGGGGCCGACGCGGCCGACGTGGCGGCCGACGTCGCGGCCAACGGCGCGGGCCGCCTGCCCGCCGCGGCGTCGGAGTTCGCGGTCGTCCCGACCAGTCGGGGTTCGGTCGAAGCGCGCACCCGAGCCCCCGCGAGGGATCCCGCGTCGAGCCCCGCGTCCGGGCTTCTGTGACCGGGATCACAGCGACCGTCCATCGGTCGGCGGCAGAGTGCCTTCACTCCAACAGGGAGACGCACGATGAAGATGATCTCGACGAAGTTGTTGATGGTGGCGGGTCTCGCGGCCGCGACATTGGCCGGTGGTGCCGCCAGTGCCGACGCCCGCGGGTTTGGCCGTGGCGGTTTCGGACACGGAGGCTTCGGCCATCACGGAGGCTTCGGCCATCGTGGGTTCGGGCACGGAGGCTTCAGGCACGGCGGGTTCGGTCACCATCGCCATTTCTACCACCGTGGATTCCGTCGGCGCTTCGGCGGGTTCAGCTGGGGCTATCCCGCGAACAGCTCCTTCCTCGGCCCGAACTTCGGCGACTGCCGCGCGATCTACAATCCTGTCTTCTTCGGCCATGAGCGCGTGTGCGGCTAGCTGAGCGACCATCTTCGACGGATCGCGTTTCCGTCACGCGATCGGCCGCCGCTGCACGCGCGGCGGCGGCCGGCTGACCGACTCCATCCCGCAACCCCTCGCTCCGACGACGGGATCCGTGACGGCGACCCCAGCCCCATCCGTCCCGGGGATGCCGCCCGACTCTCGTGATCCGAGCCGCATCGGCCGCGGATCGAGCGACAGCTCGTAGCGGCCGCGAATTCGGACCTCACGTGCCGCCCTCGCTTGAGGGCGGCACGTGGGCGTGGTGAGGGTTGTCTCACCGAGGATGGTATCGGTGACGCGATCCGGGCGCGTCACGGCGCCCTGGCGCTGCGCCGAGGAGCAGGGCGATGGCGGTGGGGACATCGATGGGTGCAGGTCAGGAACGCGAACCGGCGACACGCCGCGCGGCCCCGGATTTCTACGACAGCCTGCCCCGGTTCACCGCCTTCTCCAGCCTCATGGATCCAGGCCTCTACCGGTCCCTGCCCGCGGATTGGTGGCTCGGCGTGGCCGATGTCGTCGGCTCTCGGCAGCAGATCGGGCTTGGCCGCTACAAGGCGGTGAATGCGGCCGGCGCAGCCATCATCACGGCGGTCTCCAACGCACTCGGCCGGCGCGAATTCCCCTTCGTCTTCGGCGGCGACGGGGCCAGTTTCGCCGTCGCCCCGGACGACGCGGACGCCGCGAGAGACGCGCTGGCGGCGACGGCCAGCTGGGTCCGCGAGGCGCTGCAACTGGAGCTGCGCACCGCTCTCGTGCCGGTCTCGGCCGTGCGCGATCGCGCGCTCGACGTGCGCGTGGCGCGCTACGCGCCCAGCGCCCACGTTTCCTATGCCATGTTCAGCGGAGGTGGGCTGCCCTGGGCAGAGGCGGCCATGAAGGCCGGCGACCACGCTATCGCACCGGCCGAGGCCGGCACCCAGCCCGACCTGACCGGCCTCTCCTGCCGCTGGCAGGAGATCCGTCCCCGGCACGAGCTGATGCTCTCGCTCATGCTCGTGCCCCAGCGCAGCGGCGACGCGCCGGCCTTCCGGCAACTCGTGCAGGAGCTCCTGCAGAGGCTCGAGATCAGCGCCGAGGTCGCGCGCCCGATGCAGGACGCGGGACCGGAGATGCGCGGACCGTGGGCGGGACTGGACCTCGAACTGCGGGCGATGCCGGGCTCTCGCAGGAGCCGCTTCTGGGCCAAGCTCCGCCTCGCGGCGCGATCGATACCGGAATACCTGATCTACCGCACGGGCGCGCGGGTCGGCGCGTTCGATCCCGCCGTTCTGCGGCGCGAGATCGTGGGCAACACAGATTTCCGCAAGTACGATGACGCGCTGCGGATGACGCTGGATTGCACCCGCGCCTTCGCCGATCGACTCGAGGCGGAGCTCGCCGGCGCGGAGGCGCAGGGGATCTGCCATTTCGGCCTGCAGCGCCAGTCGGCTGCGCAGTTGACCTGCATCAGCCCTCCGGTCCCCGGCAGCGGGCACATGCATTTCATCGACGGTGCCGGTGGCGGCTATGCCGCGGCGGCCGCGAATCTGAAGGGTCGCGCGGCCGATGGCGGTGCCTCGGCTCAGACCCGCCCGTGACGCGGCTCGGGACCGCGCCCGCTGCGGGACGGGGCGTGGGCGCGCGATGACGGGATCGGCAGGGCCGTTACCGGCCCGGGATCCCCGCCGGGTGGCCGGGATGGGCCCTGTGCCGGATGTCCGCTCCGAGGCGGCGCGGCCGGCTCTGCGCCCGGGACGAAGCCGGATCGACGGCCCGCGCGATCGTCCGTGTCGAGCCAGCCGCGGTAATGCACCACCAGCCCGACGCGTGGCAGGGCGATCGAGACGTCGAAGCGGAACAACCCCGCCTCCTCCCACTCGCGGGCGGCGGTGCGGGGTGCGAGCGCCAGCGGCAGGGGCAGCCGCGCGACGGACCAGCCGCGCAGCACCATGCGCAGGCCGCCGCCCTCGGGCGCGAGGTCGAACCTGAAGCGGAGCGGGCCGAACCGCTCCACGACGCAGCCGCGCTCCTCGGAGAACGCGCTCGTGAACCGGCGACCGGAGAACGCGCGCGTCCAGCGCTCCACCCCGCGCGTCTCGCTGAAGCCGACGTGGAGATCGTGCGCGCCCGCGACCGGCAATCCGAGGAGCGCCGCGAGGCCGCGCGCGACAGGGTGGCGGCCCCGTCGCACGACGGCGCGGCCGTGCGCCCCCGCCTCGCGCAGCACGCCGTGCAGAGCCGCGACGCGCGGCGCGAGTTCGGCGAAGCGCGGACCCAGGACGCGCGCGTAGAGCGCATCGGCCTGTCCCGACTCCCGCACGTCGTGGCGGATCGACAGGCGCGCGAAGCTCGGCTCGAAATCGGACAGGTCGAGCGCGGTCCCGGCGTCGCGCGCCCCGGGCGCGATCGCACCGTCCAGGATCCGCTCGGCCAGGATCGCCGCCGGCAGCACCGGGATCTCCGGGCCATGACCGTCGGCCGCCAGGAGGGTCCAGCGCCGTTCGACGCGGCGCCCTGCGGCCGTGCCGAACATCCGGACGACCATGCCGGACCGATCCGAGCCCCAGCGCGCGGTCAGCCGCTGCGCCAGGAGAAGCCCGCGCGCGAGCCCCTGCAGGGAGGGGATCCAGCCCCAGCGCACCGGCCAGCTCGCGCACCAGAGGCCGATCGTCTGCACCGCGAGTTCGGTCCCGGCCCTGAAGCTGACCGCCGGCCGGCCCGGAAGCCGATCGGGCAGGAGATCGAGGTCCGGGACGTCCGCCAGGGCCAGCCAGCGGCGGCCGAGGGACGCGCCGTCGGACAGGGCGAAGCGCTCGCGCCGCAACGCCTGCCAGCCGACAGCCGCCGACCAGCGCTGTCCGCGCCAGAGCCGGATCGGCCGGCCCACGTAGCTCAGGATGGCCGCGGCGACCGACGTCCCGGCGGTCGCGCGGTTCGAGGCGCTGATCGCGATCTCCACGGCGGTGACCGCCTCCATCCCCTGCGCCAGGCGCCGGGCGACGGCACCGGACAGGGCGGGGACGCTCGATGCACCGGAGAGGATCGCGACGCCGGCCGCGCGTGCGGCGGCGTCGAGCTGGCCGATGCCGGTCACGAACGCCCGGCCGTCCGCGAGATCGAGGTACGGGATCGCCGCGGCGATACAGGCCCGGGGCAGAGCGTAGCCGCTACCCTGGAAGGGGCCGGCCGCATCGATCACGAGGTCGGGACGGACGCGGTCCAGCAGGGGCGCGACGGCACCGTTGCGGTCGGCCTGAAGGGGACGGCACGGAGGATGGGCCGCGCAGAACACCTCGGCCCGCGCCAGGCGGCGGCCGGCGACGACCACGTCGTGACCGGCCTCCGCGAGCCGCCGCGACAGGCGAGCCCCGAAGCCGCCGTACCCGCCGAAGACCAGGACCGTGCTCACGCCGCTTCTCCCTGCCCCGCCGGCTCGGCGTCCTGGAAGACCGCTTCCTGGTGGATCAGCCGCCCGAACCAGGGGTGGGCGATGTCGAGGATGAAGCGGAAGGCGCCCGGCGTCGCGTCCCCGCCGGCATCGGCGTGGGTGACAGTGAGCGCGCCGGGGGTGAGCCAGCCCGGCAGGTGCAGGCGGCGCCCCAGGCAGGCGATGAAATAGCGGTGGCTGCGAAACGTCAGCGCCCCGTCCTCGACCGCCACCGTGAGGCTCATGCCGACGCCGGCGCCGACATGCTCCTCCAGGCCGGTGGGACCGGCGAAGCGCTTGGCCGAGTGGATCACCTGCGGGAAGCCGGAGGCGCGGGCGTACAGCCGCGTCCAGACCTGACCGCCGCCATCCGGGTCCTCGGTGACGGTGACGACGCCGGCGCGGCCGGTCTGGCGTTCCAGAGGCAGCGGGCCGCCGACCAGCCGCGTCGCCTGCGCGACGAGCCAGCCGAAGCGGCTGACATCCATCGCGACGACGTGGCCGACATAGACCGCGCTCGCTCCCTGCGCGAGCCGCTTCCCGAAGCGGCGGCGCACGGCCGGCGACAGGCTCGCCCACGCGCGTTCCGGGATCAGGGCCCGGAAGCGCAGGTCCAGAAGGTCGCCCGGCTCGGTGAGCGACCGGGCGGGGGAGAACGCGCGGGACGGCCCCGCATCGGCTCGACGGACATGTCCCATCGCGGTCACCTGGGCCCCTCGATCGGTTCGGCTCCCTGAAGACGACCCTCGGATCGTCACTCAGCCTTGGCCGGCAGGAACTTCACGATCCGGCCGCCCAGCCGGATGAGCTTGGCCAGCGTGCCCCGGGGCACGTTGAGCATCTGGCCGTACCAGCGCTCCATCGACTCGGTGAAGTCGAGCATCGCGCGCAGGCGCCGCTTGGCGACCGCCCCGAGCGCCGGGTCCGCGTCCGCTTCGGCGACGCAGGCGCGCAGGGCCGCGATGGCGGGATCGATCTCGCGCTCCTTGCGGCCGGCGGCGATGCGCGTGACCATCTCCCAGAGGTCGGTCTCGGCGGCGAAGTGGTCGCGGCGCTCGCCCATCACCGGCACGCGGCGGATCAGGTTCCAGCCGAGCAGCTCGCGCAGGGAATTCGAGACGTTCGACCGCGCGATGCCGAGCATGCCGGCGATGTCCTCGGCGGCGAGAGGGCGCTCGGAGAGGTAGAGGAGCGCGTGGATCTGCGCGACCGAGCGGTTGACGCCCCACTGGCCGCCCAGATCGCCCCAGTGCAGCACGAAGCGCTCGACCGCGGCCGGCAGGGGACTCGGCATGTCTGTTATTTCTGTCATGACAGAAATAACAGACCAGAAAGAACACGCTGTCAAGCGGCCGGGATCGCGGGCTGTCGACGCTCGGCCGGGTCCCGGTCGCGCCGCCAGGGCGGGACCGGGCATCCCGTCCCGCGCCTCACCGGGAACGGCGCCCGCGTCAGGCGCGGGGGCGCCTCGCCCCGCTCCGGCGCGGCGTGAGGCACCTCCATCGGGGCGGGCCGGAACCGCCCCGATCTCCGGTCCCGGCGCGGGCGGCTACTGGCCGTGCCGCTTCAGCCACGCCTCCATGTCGGAGATCTCCTTCTCCTGATCGTCGATGATCTTCTGCGCCATCGCCTTGGTGGCCGGATCCTTGGCGTGCGTCAGCGCGACCTTGGCCATGGCGACCGCGCCCCTGTGGTGCGGGATCATGTGCCTGCGGAAGTCGACGTCGGCATCGCCGGTGTAGGGGACGTCCATGTCCTTCATCATCGCCGTGTCGGCGGCCTTGAACGCCTTGGTCGCGGCGTCGTCCTTCGGGTTCGGCTTCATCGAGCCCATGTCCTTGCCGGACATGGAGCCGTGGTCGTGCATGCCCTGCGCCAGGGCTGCGCCCGCCAGCCCGGTCGACAGCAGGGCGGCGGCGAGAAGGGTGCGGAGGTGCGTCATGGATCGTTCTCTCCCGGTGGGGTCAGTTGAACTTGCCGCTGGCGGTCGCGCCGTCCGGGCCGGTGAGCTGCACCGCGCCCTTGGGGCTCGCGCCGAGCGCGGTCGCGGCCTTTCCGGTCATGCGGTTGCCGTCGGCGGGCTCGAGCGGCACGCGGGTCGGCTTGCCGCCGACGACGAGGATGGCGGTGCCCTTGAAGCCGGCGGCCGGGACCGGCTTCTGGCCCTCGTCGGACAGGAACACGTCAACGGCCTCGCCCTTGGCGACGAGCTCGACGTGGAACCTGCCGGCATCCGTCACACGGCCGCCGTGCTGGCCGGCGGTCTCGTGGGCGCAGACGGCGGACGCGGCGAGGAGGGCGGCGATCAGGGCCAGTCTCGGTAGGATCATCCCGGTTCTCCTTGGTTATGCGGGTCAGTTGGGTTGTGCGGGTCAGTAGGCCTCGGCCGGGCGCGGGCGCGCGCCGTCCGGGGATGGGTGGGCCGGTGTGTCGGCGTGGAGGGCGCGCAGCCGCTCCAGCGGCGCGCGGCCGAAGCGCAGGAACAGGACGGGGGTCAGGACGGTGTCGAGCAGCGTCGCGCTGACGAGGCCGCCGAAGATCGTCACCGCCACCGGGTGCAGGATCTCCTTGCCCGGGCTCGCCGGGTCGTAGAGCAGCGGCACCAGCGCGACGCCGGCGGCGAGCGCGGTCATCAGCACCGGGGTGAGCCGCTCCAGGCTGCCGCGCACCACGAGGTCGGGCCCGAACGGCACGCCCTCGTGCAGCGACAGGTTCAGGTAGTGGCTGATCTTCAGGATGCCGTTGCGCGCCGCGATGCCGGTCAGCGTGATGAAGCCGATCATCGACGCCACCGACAGCGGCTGCCCGGCCAGCCACAGGGCGACCACCGAGCCGATCAGCGCCAGAGGCACGTTGCCCATGATGATCAAGGCGAGCGCCGCCGACCTGTAGCGGCTGAACAGGATGGCGAAGACGAGCGCCAGGGACACCGCGGAGAGCACCGCGATGGTCCGGCTGGCCTCCTCCTGCGCCTGGAAGGTCCCCTCCAGGCTGGTGAAGAAGCCCGGTGGCAGCGGCTCCTTCGCCACCGCCTCGCGGATGGCCGCCACGACGCTCGCCATGTCGCGCCCGCCGTCGGTGTTGGCCTGCACCACGATGCGGCGCCGAGCGTTCTCGCGCAGGATCTGGTTCGGCCCGTCCGTCTCGCGGATGTCGGCCACCTGGCGCGCCGGCACCCAGCCCGAGGGCGTCTCCAGAAGGAGGTCGCCCAGGCCCGCGGTGGTCCGGCGGTCCTCGGACAGGCGCAGCACCACGTCGAAACGGCGCACGCCGTCGACCACCGTCGAGACCACGCGCCCGTTCGAGAGGCGGCTGATCTGCTCGACCACGGCCGCGGGCTGCACCCCGTAGAGGGCCGCCCGCGTGTAGTCGACGCGGACCTCGAGCTGCGGGATGCGGACCTGGCGCTCCACCTGCAGGTCGGCGAGGCCGGGGATCGCCGCCATCCGGTCGCGCAGGGCATTCGCGACCCGCCGCAGGGCGTCGAGATCCTCCCCGTACACCTTGAGCGCGATCTCGGCGCGCACGCCCGAGAGCATGTGGTCGAGCCGGTGCGAGATCGGCTGGCCGACGTTGACGGCGACCGGCAGGGCCGCGAGGCGCCCGCGGATGTCGGCGACCAGCGCCTCCTTCGGGCGCTCGGCACCCGCGTCGAGGGCCACCTCGATCTCGGAGGCATGGACGCCCTCGGCGTGCTCGTCGAGTTCGGCCCGGCCGGTGCGGCGGCCCACCGTCCTCACGCCCGGGATGTCGAGCAGCAGCTTCTCGGCGATCAGCCCGACCCGGTTGCTCTCGGCGAGCGAGATGCCCGGGTTGAAGGTCATGTTGACCGTGAACGAGCCCTCGTTGAACGGCGGCAGGAAGGCCCGCGGCAGGGTCCAGGCCGCGACGCCGGCGGCGACCACCGCGACCGCGACCGTGCCGACGAGCAGGCCCTGGTGCCGGAACGCGACCCGCAGCAGGGCGGCGTTGCCGCGTTTGAGCCGCTTCAGGAGACGGCTGTCGTGCTCCTCCAGCGTCTTCAGGCCGGGCAGCAGCAGGGACGCCAGCACCGGGGTCAGGGTGATGGAGGTGAGCAGGCTCGCCAGGATGGAGATGATGTAGGCCTCGCCCAGCGGGGCGAAGAGGCGACCCTCGATGCCCGACAGGGCGAAGAGCGGCACGAACACCAGGATGATGATGAGCGTCGCGTAGACGATGCCCGAGCGGACCTCGTTCGAGGCCTCCACCACCACCTGGAGCACGCCTCTCGGGTTGCCCGCCCGCCGGTTGTCGCCGAGCCGTCGGTAGATGTTCTCCACGTCCACCACCGCGTCGTCGACGAGCTCGCCGATGGCGATGGCCAGCCCCCCGAGCGTCATCGTGTTGATGGACAGCCCGAACAGGTGGAACACCGCCGCGGTCGTCAGCACCGAGACCGGGATGGCCAGCAGCGAGATGGCCGTCGTCCGAACGTTCAGCAGGAAGGCGAACAGCACCACCGCCACCACCAGCACGGCCTCGACGAGGACGCGCGCGACGTTGCGGATCGAGGTCTCGATGAAGTCGGCCTGGCGGAACAGGACTCGGTCGGCCCTGATGCCGGACGGCAGGGTCGGTCCCATCTCCTTCAGGGCGGCCTCGATGCTGCGGGTGAGCCGCACCGTGTCGACGTCCGGCTGCTTCTCGACCGAGACGATGACCGCGGGTCGCGCCATGTAGCCGGCGTCGCCGCGCTTCACCTTCGCGGCGAACGAGACCTCGGCGACCTGCCTCAGGTGGACGGGCGCGTCGTTGATCGTCGCGACCACCAGGCGGCGCAGGTCGTCGAGGCTCATGGTCCGGCCGATGTTCCGGATCAGGTACTCGCGCGCGTTCTGGTCGGTGAATCCGCCGCCGGCGTTGGTGCCGAACCGGGCGAGCGCCGCCTCGAGCTGCGCGTTCGTGACGGCGAGCGCGCGCATGGCGGCCGGGTTCGGGCTGACCCGGAACTGGCGCACCTCGCCGCCGATGGGGATGACCTGCGCGACGCCCGGGATGGTCAGCAGCCGCGGCCGGATGGTGAAGTCGGCGACCTCGCGCACCTGCATGGGGGTCGCGGTGTCGCCCGTGACCGCCACCAGCAGGATCTGGCCCATGATCGAGGAGATCGGGCCCATGACCGGGGTCACGCTCCGGGGCAGTTGGTCCTGCACCAGGGCGAGGCGCTCCGCGACCTGCTGCCGGTTCCGGTAGATGTCCGTGCCCCAGTCGAACTCGACGTAGGTGATGGACAATCCCACGCCCGAGACCGAGCGCACCCGGGTGACGCCCGGCAGCCCGTTCATCCGGGTCTCGATGGGATAGGTGACGAGTTGCTCGACCTCCTGGGGCGCGTAGCCCTCGGCCTCCGTCATGATGGTGACGGTCGGCTTGTTGAGGTCGGGGAAGACGTCGACGGGCAGCTTGGTGGCGGTGAAGGCGCCGTAGAGCACGAGCACCGCGGCGAGCGCGAGGACGAGCAGGCGGTTGCGGACCGATTGTCCGACGAGGACGGTGAACATCGGCGGATTCCTCAGCGGACCTGGTCGAGGAGTTCGGCGCCCTGCGTCACGACCCGCTTGCCGGGCCCGACCCCCTCCGCCACCAGCACCCGGCCGCCGTCGAGGGGCTCGACGCGGACCGGCCGCGCCTCGAAGCGCTCGGCGGTGGTGTGCTCGTAGACGACGTCCTGCCCGTTCCCCGCGCGCACGACCGCCGCGCGCGGCAGCGCCAGCCCGGCCTGCTCGGTGTCGGTCCCGGCGAGCACGGTGACGAACTGCCCGACCCGCAGGCCCGAGGCGTCGCCCTGGACGGCGAACTGCACCGGGATGGCCTGGTTGCGGTCGGCGAGGCCCGAACCCTGGTAGGCGAGCTTGAGGGTCCGGCCGTCGGCGAGCCGTGCCGTGGCGTCCTGCGCCGCCGCGAGGGCGTCGAAGCTCAGAGCCTCGACCCAGAGGCGGCTCGGATCGACGACTTGGAAGACCATCTGCCCGGGGGTGGCCATCTGACCGGCCACCGCCGCGGCCTGCGCGACGACGCCGTCGACCGGCGCGACGAGCGGTTCCGGCTCACGCCTGATCCTGTCGAGGGCCGTCCGTCGGTCCTGCAGGCCCTTGAGCTCGGCCAGGGCGTCGTCGAGCTGGGTCTGGGCCACGGCGCCGGTCAGGGCGAGCCGCCTGTAGCGGTCGACCCGGCGCTCGACGATGGAGATCTGCTGGTCGAGATCCCCTTGCGTCTGGCGCATGTCGGAGACGTCGACCGCCTGGATCGGCGGTGTGACCGTGGCCAGGATCTCGCCCTTGCGCACCCGCGTGCCGAGGCGCGGGAACAGTCCCGAGGGCGGAGGCGACAGGCGACCGCCGACCGAGGACTGCACGACGCCGCTGGCGTTCGGGTCCGGGATGATGCGGCCGGGCAGCTCGACCGAGCGGTGGAAGCTGCCCCGCTCGGTCATCGTCGTGCGCAGGGCGAGCAGGCGCTGGGTGGGCTTCGGCACGAAGACGGATCCGTCGGGCAGGCGCTGCGCGAGGTCTGACGCGGACGGCGCGGCCGGGCGCGTCCCGGTCAGCGCGGCCCCCTGCACGGGGGCTTCGCGGTCGTCGTCGCCGTGCGCGAAGGCGGCGGTGCCCAGAACGAGGGTGATGCCGACGGCGATCAGCGCCGCCGTCGGGACGCCGCGGCGGCCCCGCGCGAGGGCGGTGACGAGGACGCCGAGCAGGAAGGCGACGGCGACCGCGCCGACCAGGATCGGGTCCCCGGCGCCGAGGCGCTGGCGGACGCCGCGGCCGGCCTCCGAGACGCGCGCGAGCGCCGCCCGTGCCGCGGCCGGCTCGGCGGGAATTGCGGCGCCGGCATCGGCCGGCACGGTCACCGTGACCGGCATCACGTCGACCGCGTCGCCGGCGGTGACCGTCGCGACGAGGTCGTGCCGGCCGGGCCTCGACAGCCACGGGGCCGTCAGCGTGTAGCCGCCCCCGGGCGTGGCGCTGGCGGTCCTCGGGCCCTCGGGGGTCTCGACCTCGATCGTCGCGCCGGTCACCGGCTCGTTCGTCCGGAAGCGGTCGAGGAACAGGGTCAGGGTGCCGTCGCGCGGGATGGCGACCAGCTCGAAGGCGTCGGAGAAGGCCTCGCCGCGCGGGGCGACGGTCTTCGAGACGGGGGGCTGGGCGGCGCCGTGGTCGTGGCCCTCGTGGGCGCGGGCGGGCCCCGCCGGGACGGCGGCGAGCAGCGCCACCGCGCCGAGGGCGGCGGCAAGACGGGTCGACATGGAAACGGTATCCTCGCGATGGGGATGCCGGGCGCGGCCACGGGCGGGCGCACCTCGGGCGTCGCGCGCCTCGGGCGCGCCTCATCTCACGCGCGGGTTCGTGGGGGCTCGGGCAGGGCCTCGGGGCCGAGGCCGGTGCGGCCGGCGACGTCGCCCGGGACCAGCGTGACGGCGCCGAACAGGTCCGGCGACAGGCCAGGGGGCCCCCCGAGGACGCCGGTGGCGCAGCAGGCCATCGTCCCGCAGCAGCGGGTCTCGCGGCCCGGACGACAGCACCCGTCCTCGGTCGGCTCGACGCGCGCCGCCGCGACGGTGGCGCGGGCGACCTTGGACCATGCCGGCGCCGCCGACCGGGCGGCGGGCGTCACCGGCACGGACGCGGCGACCGGGGCGACCGCCTGCGGCTGCGCCGCGGCCATGCGGTGGCCGTGGTGGGCATGGCCCTCGTGGGCCTGGGCGGCGGACGGCGCGACGTAGGCGACGATCGCGAGGATCATCGCCGCCATCAGGCGCAGGATCTGCCGGTCCGGGCTCATGGGTACGGGATTACACCGGTTCTGGCGGCGGGACCATGTCCGCGGCCGGGACGTGGATGCCGACGTGAGATTCCGGTCGCTGCGGCGTCCCCTGGGGCCGCCGCGAGCAGGGGCTCGGCCGGGAAGCCGGCCGCGGTGACGCGCTTCGTCGCCAGGTCGACCTCTATGTCGACCTCGATCCGGGCGCCGGGCGCGACGGCCTGCACGGCGCGGGTCACGGACCCGGCGCAGCCGCCGCGCCCCGTCTTCCCGACCTCGAAGCGGACCATGTGGCTCTCCTCCCGACGGTGTCCGGACGAGATGGGGCTTCCCACCGTTGGAAGGTCAAGGCCCGAGATCTGCCCAGCTTCGCGCCCATCGCAGGCCGGGCCTCGTCCGGTGCCATCCCGCCCGGCCGGGATGGTATCCTGCGCCGGTCGTCCCGCGCCCGGCCTCGCCGGCCTCGAGCGGAGCGGATCAGTCCCGCGAACGCCCCAGGGCCGCTCCGCCTGTTCGCGAGGGCGTGACGGACGCGCTCCCGGCACGCCCGCCTGCGAACCGCGGAAACCGGTTGGGTCATCCTGGTGCGCCTGCTGGTAGGCCGGGTGGTAAGCTTGGTAATACGCCCGGCGGTGTTCTTCCCGGACGGCATCCGGACGCGGCTCGACCCCGAGGTGCCCGGTGCCGGTCGTTGGACGCCAGCCACGCCCGCCCCTTCGCGACACGCCCGGACCCAGGCCGCCCATGACCGACGCCTCATCGTCCGCTGAGCCCGGGCGGCCCGAGTCCGCGTCCGCACGCGCGCCCGGTTCCGTGGGAGAGGTCTTCCGCGCCTTCCTCAAGCTCGGATTGACCGCGTTCGGCGGCCCCATCGCGCACCTGGGCTACTTCCGCGACGAGCTGGTCACCCGGCGCCGGTGGCTGGACGAGCGCGGCTATGCCGACCTGGTGGCGCTGTGTCAGTTCCTGCCCGGGCCCGCCTCCAGCCAGGTCGGGTTCTCGCTCGGCGTGCTCCGCGGCGGCGGCCTCCTGGGCGGGCTCGCCGCCTGGGCGGGGTTCACGCTGCCCTCGGCCCTGCTGCTCCTGGCCTTCGCCTACGGCGCCGCGGCCCTGTCGGGTCCGGTCGCCGACGGCGTGATCCACGGTCTCAAGCTCGTCGCCGTGGCGGTCGTCGCGCAGGCGGTCTGGGGGATGGCCCGCTCCCTGGCACCGGACCGGCCGCGCGCCGGCATCGCGGTGGCGGCCCTGTTCCTCACGGTGTTCGTCGCGGGCTCGGTCGGGCAGCTCGACGCCATCGCCCTCGGTGCCCTCGCCGGGCTCGTCCTCTGCCGGGCGCCACCGCAGGCGCAGGCGGGGCACCTCGCGGTCCCGGTGTCCCGGCGGGCCGGCGCCGCGGCGCTGGTCGCCTTCGCCCTGCTCCTCGTCGTGCCCCATCTGCTCGTCGCCGGCCTGCCATCCCAGGGCCTGGCGCTGTTCGACGCCTTCTACCGCTCCGGCTCCCTGGTGTTCGGCGGCGGCCACGTGGTGCTGCCGCTGCTGCAGGCCGAGGTGGTCGCGCCGGGCTGGGTCGGCCCCGGCACCTTCCTCGCGGGGTACGGCGCCGCCCAGGCCGTGCCCGGCCCGCTGTTCACGTTCGCGGCCTACCTCGGCGCGGTCGCGGGGCCGTCGCCCCACGGCGTGGTCGGCGCGGCCATCGCGTTGGTCGCGATCTTCCTGCCGGGCGTGCTCCTGGTCTACGGCACGCTGCCCTATTGGGACGCGTTCCGGACGCGTCCGCTGGCCCAGGCTGCGATGCGCGGGACCAACGCGGCGGTGGTCGGAATCCTCGGTTCCGCGCTCTACGATCCCGTCTGGAGCAGCGCGGTCGGCAACCCGCGCGATTTCGCCGTGGCCGTGCTGGCGTTCGTGCTGCTGACGGTCGGTCGGGTGGCGCCGTGGATCGTCGTCGCGCTCACGGCCCTGGGCGGTGTCGCCCTCGCCTCGCTCTGACCGGAGCCGCCCTGACCCGATCGGCCCGCTCGACCCGGCCGACCTGAACCCGACCGACCTGGACCCGACCGACTTGGACCCGTCCTGGCCGGTGCGAGCGGGAGGATCGGCTTCGACCGAGGGAGCCGGACATGCGGCGCGGTCGGAAGACGAGCGCGGAGCAGGCGGTGCTGACGCTGCGCCGGATCGCGGTGCGGAACGGAACTGCCCCGTCCCCGTCGCGGAGCTTCGCTTCGGCTGCGCGCCCAGACCGGCGGCATCGCCGGCGGCAGCGGCATCGGCCCCGGCCGCGACGGGCGGGCCCTGTGGGCCTGGAATGCGTCACAGGGCCCGCCACCTTCGAGGCGCCTCGGCTACGGCTTGTTGGCGGGAGCCGGGTTCGTCGTCGTGGCCGGAGGCGCAGGGTTCGCCGGCGCCGTGCCGGCGGGAGGCGGAGGCGGCGGGGGGGTCTCGGCCTTCTTCTCGTCCTTGCAGGCCGTGAGCGCGAGCAAGCCGACGAGCGGCAGCAGATAGCGAATTCGCATGAGCGTTCCTCCTGTCTGGGCGATGTAGGCCATGAGGAACGTCACCCGGCCGCTGTTCGATCCAGCGCGCCGCGAGCCCGGCCCCTCGGACGATGCCGATTCATCGCGGGTCGCGGCGAGGCACGGCCACCGGCCCGATCCCGCGGGCCGGCAGGTCGGAACGACGCGGAGCGGGCATCGCGAGAGCCGGCCTCGGGTCGGGAACGGGCGCGGCGGCAACGTCCGCGACCCTGGATCACCGCGCGGAGGCGGACCGTCGCGAGACCACCCGCATGCGTCACGCGCGCCGCCTCCGGTCGCAGCGGCATCCGGCAGCGCGCCGCCTCACCGCTTTCGGCTATACTGCGCCGTGAAGCGCGTGCGGCGGCCTCCCATGGCGAGGACCCGGACGGCCTCGCGTCGATGTCGCTCCTGCCCGCCGCCCCATCCTGGAAGCGCTGCCGATGCCGAATCGAGTCCAGTCGGCCTTCCGCGCGGCCGCCGAGTTCGGCGTCGGCCTGGTGGCGGCCTGCAACCGGCTGCGGCTGCCCAGGGCGGCGAATCCCTTCGTCGTCGGTGTCCACGCGCCGATGCGCGCGGAGCTGACGCTGGAGAACCTGCCGGTCACCGGGACGATCCCGCCCGGCCTCGACGGCCTCTATCTCAAGATGGGGGCGAACCCCGTCCGCGCGGCGACGCGGGGCCACGACTGGTTCCTCGGCGACGGCATGGTGCACGGTCTCGCGCTCGAGGGCGGCAGGGCGCTGTGGTATCGCAACCGCTGGATCGGCTCGCGCACGGCCGCCGCGGCGCTCGAGCGGCCCGCGGCGCCCGGTCCGCGGCGGGGCGGCAACGACACCGTCAACACCAACGTCGTCGCGATCGGCGACCGGATCTTCGCGGTGGTGGAGGCCGGCAGCTTCCCGGTCGAACTCTCGCCCACCCTGGAGGCGCAGCGCTACAACCCGTTCGACGGGACGCTGGCCGGCTCCTTCAGCGGGCACCCGCACCGCGACCCGCTGACCGGCGAGACGCACGCCGTCGCGTACGACGGCCGCGTCTGGGACAGCGTGCGCCACGTCGTCCTCGCCCCGAGCGGGCGGGTCGTGCGCGATGTGCCGGTCGCGGTCGGGCACGGTCCCTGCATCCACGATTGCGCGATCACAGCGCGCTTCGTGATCGTGCTGGACCTGCCGGTCACGTTCTCGTTCCGGGCCCTGCTCGCCGGGTACCGCTTCCCGTTCCGCTGGAACCCCGGCCACGGGGCCCGTGTCGGCCTCCTCCCGCGTCAGGGCGACGGCGCCGACATCGTCTGGTGCGCCGTCGAGCCCTGCTTCGTGTTCCACACCGCCAACGCCTACGACGACGCGGACGGGCGGGTGATCCTCGATGTCGTCGCCTACGGGACGGTGTTCGCCTCGGCCGGCGGCGGGCTCGACGCGCCGGGCCGGCTCGAGCGCTGGATCATCGACCCGTCGACGGGTCGGGTCGAGCGGCGCGTGATCGACGCGGCGGCGCAGGAATTCCCCCGCATCGATGAGCGGCGCCTCGGGCAGCGCCACCGCTACGTCTACACGGTCAGCGTGCCGGCCGACGGCAACACGCAGCTCGCCGGTGCGACGCAGCTCTACAAGCACGACCTCGAGACGGGCGCGCGCCACGTGCACGACTTCGGTCCCGGTCACGTTCCGGGGGAGTTCGTCTTCGTGCCGGCGCGGACCGGGGCCGATGAGGACGAGGGCTGGCTCGTCGGGCTCGTGATCGACACCGCCGGCGACGTGACCGACTTCACCGTCCTCGACGCGCGGGCGTTCGACGCCCCTCCCCTCGCCCGGATCCGCCTCGGGCACCGGATCCCCCCGGGCTTCCACGGCAACTGGTTCCCGGCGCGCGCGCCGGCCTGAGAGACCGGGCGCGGTCCCGGTGACGGCCGAATCCGGACCGATCAGGCCGCGGCGGTCCAGCCGACCACCGCCGTCACGGGGTCACCGGGACCTCCCGCGGGCTTGAGGACGCGCCGCTCGACGCGGGCGAAGCCGGCGCGCTGGAGGTACAGGCCGACGAGCTGGGCATGTCCCCCACCGTCGAGGGCACTCCAGATGGCCACGGCCTTGGTCGGGAAGCAGCGGTTCGAGAAGCTGATCACCGCCGGGGCACCGGGGCGCAGCACGCGCGCGACCTCGGACAGGACGGAGACGGGGCGCTGGAGATACTGGACCGAGACGCAGATCAGCGCGGCGTCGACGCAGGCCGTGTCGAGCGGCAGGCGCGGCTCGGCGTTGAGGTCCTGCACGAAATGCCGGGTCAGGCGCGGGTTGGCGGCGAGTTCGGCGGCGTTCAGGCCGTGACCGGTGACGCTGGCATACGCGACCTCGTCCGGCAGGTGGCTGACCCAGCTCGACATCAGGTCGAGGACGTCGCCGCCCGCCGGCACGATCGCCCTGTAGAGGTCGGTGACCGCCGCGACCGCGGCGGCATCGATATGGGTCACGAAGCGCGGTTGCGCGTAGAAGGCGGGATCGGGATCGCGGTCGTGCTTGGCGAACGCCTCCGAGGGAAAGTCCGGCAGATCCTGGGTCATCGTAGCGCGCTTCCGGATCTGACGGCGCGCCGGCTCCGAGAGACTGCGCGCGAACCGTGGATTGCGTGCGCGTGTAGAGAGAGCCGGGACGCCCCGCGGCCAGGTGTCCACGTCGCCGCATCCGCGCCGTGGCGCGGACGGCATCACGGGTCGGAGCCGACATTGCCGCCGCTTGTCCGCCCCGCTGGCGCGGCCCTCCTCATCACGCGCGACCGGCCGTCGACACTGCCGGAGGTCGGGCGGCCGAACGCGGGACCGCACGGGAACCGGCAAGCCGCTTCGTCCGAGCCGTTCACGGGAAACGCCACGCGAAGTTTCAGGATAAATAATCGCCGCACAAATCGGCGTGAAACGCGCAATTTCTCAATGTACTTGTCATCGACACGTCGATGGCGTACAGATATGAAATCGATTTTTGGCCAGGTATCCGGCCGTATCGCCTCAACAGGGCGAGCGTTCTGCATCTCTCCCATTTTCGACATCCGGCGACCGGGCGCGTGTGATCCATGCGCCCGCCCTATCTATTTGCCTTCACTGACATGGAATACCTATGACCATCGGCACCGTTAAATGGTTCAACGACACCAAGGGCTTCGGCTTCATCCAGCCGGATGACGGCGGCAAGGACGTGTTCGTCCACATCTCGGCCGTCGAGCGCGCCGGCATGCAAGGCCTGAACGAGGGCCAGAAGGTCTCCTACGAGATGGAGACCGACCGGAGGACCGGCAAGCAGTCGGCCGGCAGCCTTCAGGCGGCCTGAGTCTCACGCGTCCACTCGTGACGCGCTTCGAAGCCGTTCCTACCGCGGAGCGGCTTCATCCATGTCTCGCCACCGGGGGCTGACGTCCGGTGCGCCCACGGAGAGTTCGTGAAGCCTTTGAAAACCGATCACCTCGTCGATCGTCTCGCGGAGACGGCCAGAGCGCGGCAGGCCACACTGGCCCGGTTCCGGGCACGCCCGGCGGCCGATGATCCGGTCGTCCTCGCGCGGCAAGCCGCGCGGCGCGCGGTCGTCCAGGCCCGGGACCTGCGGGCGACCGAACGGGAAGCCGTTCGTCTGGCCGCCGAGATCGAGCGTGAGGCTGAGGTCCAGGCCGCGCAGGCCCGCGCCGAGGCCGAGTCAGACCGTCTGGCCGCCGAGAAGGCGGAGCAGCAGGTTGCCCGCGCCGCCGAACAGAAGGCGGCACGCGACGCGCGATTCGCGGCCCGCAAGGCGCGTGCACGTCGCTAGCACGCCGCTAGGTCGAACCCAGCCCGCGCGCGCCATCACTCCGGAGGACGACCCATGTCTCACAAGTTCAAGATCGGCCAGCATGTCCGGCAGCTGGGGATCAGCTACGCTGGCAGTAAGAGCACCGTCGACGGCCTCTTCGAGGTGGTCCGCCTGACGCCGGACGATCGTTCCGGCGAGCCGACTTACCGCATCAAGTCCGCGAGCGGCGAGCGCGCCGTGCGGGAAGGCGAACTCACGCCCGCCTGAACCGTCTCGGGCGCGCGGGGGACGACGCGACGTCCCGTGACGCGCATCCGCCATAGTGCAACGGCCCGGCGGAAGGCCTCCGGATGGACCGAGATCGAGGCCTTTGCGATCCATGACGACGACGAAGGACATCCACCCGGCCGATGCGGCGATGATCGAACCCAATCAGACGGCTTTCATCCTCAAGGTGACGCGGCCCGACGACGCGGAGCTGTCGGGCCGATTGGTCATGTTCTACGCCGCGATTACCACCTCGGAGGACGAGGCGCTGGCCATCGTGCGCCGCGCGGTGAAAGCCGATGCGGAGGTCGAGCCGACGGGCGTCCGCCTCTCTCAGCAGACCGCCAGCGCACTCGATCTGGAAGCGGGCCTCGCGCGGGCGCTCTGACACGACGGCCCCCTGGCCCGGCCACACCGCGGGATCGCGCGGAGAAGCCGAAGTGCGACCCTCGTAACCCACGAGGTCTTCCAGCCGCGCCGATCCCCCGAGCCGATCTGCGGCCGCGACCGGGGTCACGGCCGCGTTGGACCTCCGGGCAGGACAGCGCGTTGTGGCAGGCGGCGGTGAGCGGAGGACGTCTGCCATGAACATCGAACGCTTCGCGGAAACTGAGACGACGCTCGCCGTCGCGGACCGCCTCTGGCGCGCCGAGATGCGTCGCGTCTTCGGACCCGATGCGGTCCTGCTCCACGGCTTCGGCGCGGAGCGTCAGGGCGCACCGGGCACGCGGTTGCGCACGGCCTTCGAGGCGAGACGGAGCGCGATCGCGGCGTGGCGGCACGCGCGGCGCCCGGCCGCCTGAGCCACCCGCCTGCGGGATCGGGCGCCGCTTGGCACGGCCCGTCGTCGAAGCGCCCGGCACGCGCCGGGAAGACGCCGTTCCTGGCGCGCAGCACCCGCCGCCCTCTCGGTCCGGCCCGATCGCGGAGCGGCATCCCGGAGGGGGACGTGAACAGCGGCCGCCGACACGGTATGAGGGCGATGCGGCTCCGCGGGCTGTGCAGCGACCGACGGTTGCGCAGCCCCCTCACCTCTCCGAGATCAGCACCATCGCCGCCGCACGACGGCAATCGAGGACAGACCGATCGCAAGCGAAGCACGAGCCCGCGGCGTCCCGAGCCGGGATGCCCCGCGCGTTCCCGAGCGCACCGTCCCCGGCCGGTCATGCGGTTCCTGCACGATGTGCTGCCGTGCTCTGGCGATCCCTGCCCTCGACAAGCCGGCAGGGATCGTGTGCCGGCACAACACCGGAACGGGCTGCGGGATCTACAGCGAACGCCCGGAGGCCTGTGCCCGGTGGTACTGCCTCTGGCGCAAGATCGACGTCCTGCCCGACGCGCTCAGGCCCGATCGATCGGGCGTGATGTTCTCACTGGATATCCGCTCGCCCGCGGCCGATGTGGCGGATGCGGTCTGCATCGTCGGGCGTGCAGTCGAGGGCGTGCACGCCTTCGACCGGCCGGACGTGATCGAGGCGTTCGCCATGTTCGTGCGCGAGGGCTCCTGGCCCGTGTGGCAGGCGACCGAACACGACACGACCCTGGTGCATCCGGGTCCGCAGATTTCTCCGCCGTGACCGTCGGCTGTGCGGGCACGGCCGGGTGCCGGGACGCGCGACGACTCGGTGGGCGCGCGGCGTCCGGCCCCCGTCCCGGCATACCGCGGCGGTAGGCCGGGGCTCCTAATTGTCTCCGAAGTCGTATTTTTAAGATCAGGGCGCGACGCGATGTGCTATGTATCCGCACGGGCACGCATTCGCCGCCCGCTCAGGAGATTCCGATGACCATCGTCCGGTGGCTGATCTCCAGAACGATCCAGTTTTTTCTTGGCAGCGCGCAGGAGCGCAGGTCCGATGCGATCGCCAAGCGAAAGGAAGCCGGGACCTTCGAGGGGGCATCGGCGAGCAAGGGCCGGGATTTCGAAGCCAACTACGCCGCGGCAGCTCAGCTCCTCAGAACGCGGATCGATCGGGAATTCCCCGACGCCTACTACGCGCGGCTGAGTTCCGGGAGAAACAGCTCCTACGATTACGGGCAGGATCGCGCGCTCGCCATCGACACCATGTCGATCGCCATAGCGATGGCGTTGCGGAACGGCGCCACCGTTCCGCAGGCGGCCGCGGCCGGGGCGGCGAGTATCGGCATCTGACGGGAGGCGCGGGACATTCGTGCCTCGGAGGACCGGGTCGCGCTTCCGCGGTCGCTCGGCCAGCGGCGGCGCGTCACGCCGTCGTGGCACCGGCCATGTCGCGGGTCCGCTCGATCATCGCGAGGAGGACCGTGTGAAAGGCTTCCTGCTCGCGCGAGCGGGAGCCCGCCCGCGTCGCGCACGCGAGTTCGGCACGGAGCCCGTCGAGGGCCGCCGCGCGTCGCTCCGCACCGTCTTCACGCAGGACGAGTCGCAGCAGGATATCTTGGGCGGCCGCGAGATCGGCCGGGTCCGCCCGGACGATGAGCGCTCCCAGAGCCTCCAAGCACGTCTCACGATCAGTCATGCGCACATCCATCAGGGAGCGAGCGGCAGAGACGACGTCGGCATCAGGCCCTCGACGCGCAGCTTCAATCGAGTGGCCCTGATCGTCTCGATGGAGCGCCACGAAATATTCCGGGCCAGGCCCTCGGTTTCCAGATCCGTGAGCTGATCGATCAGCCGCCCGCTCTCGAGGAGGCCGGGTCGCTGCGCCATACGGACGACCAACCTGGTCAGCTTTCGCATCACCGGGCACGGCCGGGGTTGGCCGGGCTCTACCACGTGGCTTGGCCGTGACGCGCGAACATCGCGTCAGACCTTCCGGGGCGGCTTCGTGGCCGCCGCGACGGAGCCCTTGACGGAGGGCGCCGACGCGTTGGTCTTGGGCACAGACTTCTTCGGCTTCTTGGCTTCGCGATTTCCGCGCTTCTGTTCCGCTGCCATGATCTCGCTCCTGGATACGGTGACAGCCCCGACGACGTCGTCCTCACCGTTCGGGCGTCGGCTGGTCTGGAAGCAACCGGATCGCGGTCGCGACCGGTGTCTCGAACAGGCCGAAGACGGCAACGAGGCGGTCGCTTGCCCAGAGTTCGGCATGATGCCCCGCGATCAGACCCGCTGCCTGCCGCTTGGCGTCGCCGTCGTTGCGCGCTGTGATGACGCAAGTCGTGAGCACGCCACCGGTCGGGGCGAGCCGGTGGACCTGATAGGCGCGGCGCGCGTGTCGTGAGCGCGGCTTGGCGGGAAACGTGATGAGGTCTGCCACGCGCGCCTGTCCGTTGCAGGCGGGGGCATGGACCCTCAGCCACCGGAGCCTGGATCAACCGATCCGGTGATGGCAACACTCTGCGCTCTCACGGCCGACAAAGATAGCCCTGACCGGACGGGCGTCGCGCCCGGCGCGCGACGCGGCGGGCCCGCTCGAGACCTGCGCCCAGCGCCCGTTGGATGATCGGGACGGACGCGAGCGCGCCGACCGGTTGCGATCGAAGCGGTCTGTCCCGTGATCCGGCCGGGCCGATGCGGCCGACCGGCCGGCAACATTCAGGGTCTGGCACCGGCGGCACGCGCGTGCTCCAGGAAGAAGCGGATCATCTCCTGGCTCGCGTCCGGTCCGCGCGGGTCGGTGAACGAGCCGGCCAGGCTGCCGCCCGACCATGCGTGCCCGGCTCCGTGCAGAACCCACTGCTCCACGATGGCGCGGCCGGACGCGTCCGAACGGACGGTGCGGGTGTAGTCCACCCCGTCCGGTGTCCGGCCCCGGGTCACCGCTGTGCGGAGTTCCGGGTCCGACGGCCCCTGCGCGGCCACGCGATCGCCGTTGGCCGCGTGCACCGTGCGGTCGCGGTCGCCGTGGAACACGATCAGCGGCACGGCGTGGCGTTGTCCCGTCGCGCGCGCGCCGTCCCCCTTCATGGCCGCGAAGGCCGAGGGCACGTCCCGCGCGGAGCCGCAGGCCAGGCCGGAATGGACGCCGATCGCCGCGAACAGGTCGGGGTAGGTCATCGCCAGGATCGCGGCGGCGGCCCCGCCTGCCGACAGGCCGGCCGCGTAGACCCGCCTGTCATCGGCCGAGAACTCCGCGATCACCTGCCGGACGATGCCGGCGATCAGGGCGGGCTCGCCGCCCTCCCGCTGCTGGTCGCCGGGCTCGTACCAGTTCCAGCACCGCTGCATGTTGGCCGAGCGCGGCTGCTCCGGATAGACCACCAGGACGCTGCGCGCCTCCGCGACCGCGTTCATCCGCGTGCCTGCGGCGAAGTCGTCCGGGTTCTGCGTGCAGCCGTGCAGCATCACCACGACGGGCAGGGCCTGGCCGGTGTAGCCGCTCGGTACGTAGACCTTGTAGTTTCGGGTCCCGGCCGCGCCGGTGAACGTGCGGGCCTCGAAGCGTGCCCCCTCCGGAAGCCGGGGCGCGGCCGGCGTCGCGCCGTCCCGCCCGTCGCGATCCGTGCCGATGCCGGCCTTCGCCAGCGCCTCCTGGACGGTGCGCATCACGGTGCCGGCGATGTCGCCCGCGGATCCGGCGTGGGGATGCTGGCCCGGACGTCCTCCGGCCGTCTCCGGCGCGACCCAGGCTTCGCCGGGAGCGGAGGGCGCGACCATGTCGAGGATGTCGGCCGCGTCCGCGCTCGGCGCACCCGTCCCGGCGGCGCTCCGGGCCGCCCCCGACCACAGCCTGAAGGCTGCGGCCTGGCGCTCCTGAAGCCTGGCCATCGCCTCCGCGGCGCGGGCGGCACGGGCCGGGTCGACCTTCGGGAACGCGAAGCGCGTGAAGGCGGTCTTCGTGGCGTGATCCATCGGACGGGTCCTGGCTGAGCGGGAAGCGGGCGCGGCGGGGTCCGGCCGCGTCGGCGGGGAGAGGTGGCGCCGTCAGGCCGTCCGGTCGGCGAGCGCCGCCTTGACGGCGGGACTGGCCTGGAAGGCGCCGAGCACCTCGACCGAGGCGATGGCGGCGCGCGCCAGTTCGGGCGTGACGTCGAGGGCGATGCTGGCCAGCCCGAGCACCTGGATGTGCAGCGGCGCGCCCGCGTCGCGCGCCGCCTCGAGCGCCTGCTTCGTGTAGTGCGACAGGCCGAGGCTGAGCTGCTTCCGGCTGACCGATTGCCTGACGGCCTCGCCCTGGCGCTCGATCTGATTGCGCACGGCGGTGCGGATGAAATCGGCACGGTTGGCGTAGAAGCCGTCGCGCACCATCAGGTCGATGTGGCCGAGGTCGACGAAACCGAGGTTGAGCGTGATCTTCTCGCTGTCCGGCAGCCTGGGTCGCAGATCGTGCACCTTGTCGGCCATGTGAACCATCCATACGCCATCCGGTTGGATGGTCCAGAGATGGTGTGCAGATACGGCGGCGCAAGGGTTGCCGGTGACGACTCCAATCCGAGGGGCCGATCGCGACGTCTTCGAGGATGCGCGGAACTGCCTCGAGGACAGGAACAGCGCCGCGTCGGATCGAACCGCGGCAGGGCGCGGCCCTGCTAGGTCTCGCCACGAGAAATCGATTCCGGACCCGGTCGGGTCGTCAGCTTTGAGGCCGGCGCGCGGTCGGTGCGGCCTCGTCCCATTCGCGATCCTGCTCCGCCAGCAGAGCGGCGCGACGGGCCGCCGCGCTCGCGGCGTCGCACGACGGTGCCGCCCGGGCCTCCTCCAGGGGACGCGAAGGCACCGGATCGGACGCGCGAGCGAGGCGGGTGAGCGTGGCGACGACGTGGTCCACGTCACCGGATGTCACGGCGCCTGTCCGGAGGAGCCCGAGACGCGAACACGTGGCGATGTCCGCACAGGATGCGTCCGCGAAGCGGAGCGCCGCGATCTGACCCGCCGCGAGGGGCAGGCATCCGGCCGGCAGCCCGCGCAGCCGGCCGAGCCGCCGCGCCCGCGTGGCCTCGGGTGTGTGCATCTCCCGCGCGCCCGGGAGCCAGCGCGCCAGCACGTCGAGGATGAAGTGCCGGACGCGCTCGACGCGGATGGGACCGAACTTCCTGATCGTGGCGATCGCGACCGGTGAAGACTGGGCCAGATGACCGAGATCCGGGAATCCGGCCTTCCGCAGGCGGGCGCGCAGGGACGCCGTCAGCAGGCCGCGCCCGAAGCCCTCGGCCGACAGACGCCGGATCGTGTCCGGGGACAGGTCGTCGAAGAGGGGAAGGCGGGCGCCGACCTCGGCCATGAGGCTGTCGGACCAGACGGCACGGAGGGATCGGTCGGGCATCATCGCGGCCGATAGGGCACTTGCCGGGTGTCCGCAACGAACCGTCACCGCGGGCCCGAGGGACGGGTGCTGAACGGACCGTCGGACGCGGCATCGCTGGTCGCTCGCGACCGGCCCTGCCCCGCGCGTCGCCGCGGAAACCGTCCGATCAGACTACGATCTCACCGCGGTCAGTTCCTGGAGAGCGCAGTCGATCGCCCGGATGATCTGCTCGCTGGTTCGAACTACGTCAGCGTCTCGCGATAGAGCAACGACCGCTTGCTGCAACGCCCGAAACTGATCGAGCCGGATGGCCGGATCGAGACCGCGCGCGACGGCCGACTGTACGAGGCCGCGGACGAATTCACGCGCCAATTGCTCGTCGAACTCGTGCAAATTCTGGATCTCTGCCTCTCAACCGCGACACGTCTAACACCGTCCGGATGAGAAGGGATCCGCGCAGCAGCGAGTCGCCGAATCCGGCGCCTGGCCGCACGGCGTCATCGCGCGAGGGTGGCCTCCGCGATCCGGACGGCCGATTGCGCGTCCGCGGCGACGGCGTCCGCGCCGACGACACGGGCGCTGGCAGGCTCCCGCACGAAGAGCGGCCCGCCGACGATGACGCGCAGGTCCGGGTTGCACGACGCGGCGCGCAGTTTCGCCACGGACACCGCCATCACCGGCAGGAGGATGTCGCAGGACAGCGAGATGCCGACCAGATCGAACTGTTCGGCGCGGACCAAGCTGGCGGGGTCCTCGTCCGCTCCGTTGGTCAGGACCACGTCCCACCCCGCCTCGCGGAAGAAGCTCGCCACGAGCGCGAGGCTGAAGAGATGGGTCTCACCGGGACAGGGCATCAGCAGGACGCGGCGACCGTTCGCCGTCACGTCCACGCCCTCCAGATCCGCACACAGGGCGCGGGTCAGGTTCTGGAGGCGACCGAGCGCGAGCGCCACGTCGAGGAAGTCGGCGGCATCGTCTTCCCAGAGCTCGCCCAGATACCGTGCTGCGGGTGCGAACAGGTCGAGCAGCAGGGCATCCAGCGACAAGCCCTCTTCCAGGAGCGCGCGCACCCACTCGGCGTGCGGTTCGCCCTCCATCAGCGCTTGAGCGAGAGAGGCGACGCGCTCAGGCGTCGGTGATCGCGTCGTTGACGCGGGCGACGGCGGATCCGCCCGATGCGCGAGCGCCAGACGCGGCAGGATCTCGTCCTCGACGATCCGGGCGAGACCGGCCTGGATGATGGCCGAGTTGCGTTTGGCCGCTCCGTGAACGGACCAAGTCCGTCGGTCGACGCGGGCGCGCGCGACACCGATACCGGCCATTTCAGGCATTGGCTCCCCCGCCGACGCGGCACTATATGTTTTGTATCGGCACTAGGCAACTCGATTAGCGAACTATAATTCCGATCGCGGACGGATGATTTTGGCTACAGCCTGACGGAACTCACGCGCGCCGCGACCGGTGCGGGCTGTATAGGTCGGTACCGGCACAGAACTGCCGCCTCGGATGACGGTTCCCGTCAATCCGGCACGGCGGACAGGGCGCTCCGGAGCGAACGATCTCTTCACCGAGAGAGCCGGTCGTTCCGCGCCGCGGCGATTGATCCAGGTGAGTGCCCGCGCGCCGCGTTTGTGCGAGCGTAGACGATTGTGGGCTCGGCGGCCGGTGACCGCGTGATGCGCGCTGCTATGTCCAGTCGGCGGAGAGCCCGATGCCGCGATATTTCATCGTCACATCCGATCACATCACGGTCAAGGACGACGAAGGCGTGCAACTTTCCGGTCGGGACGCACTGCGCGACACCCTTCGTCGGCTGCTGACCGACATCCTGCGCGATGAGGGCTATCGCACCGAGGTGAACGCGTTCACCGCTCAAGCCTACGACGAAGCGGGCAAGCTCGTGATGAGCGCGAGCGCCAGCTTCTCGGCGACAGATGTGTAGGTTGCAGCCTGTCCGTCGCCGAGGCGCGCGGGCGCTCCGTGGCCGCGGAGGCAGATCGGGTTCTCGCTGATCGACGGTGCGGCGGGTACAAGATCAGGGATGACGGAAGGCCTGCCGCGCTCGGCTGGTTTGACCAGCGGTCGCACCGGCATTCCCGGGCGAAGTGCGCGGGCCCCTCGCCGCGGCGGTTCCACTCTTCCCTGCTCCTCCCCGGCGAGAAAGAACCTGAAGACCTGTCGCCCCGATTCCCTTGTCCTCGGCCGGGATCGCGGTCTCAACATTCCCGAGACGGAGCTTAGCCCAGGAAGATGGCGAGCAGTTCGCCGGGGACTGTCGCCGTGCGCGGACCGCCTGGAAGGGCCCGCGCCCGGCGGCAGGCACATCCACGGAGTGCCTCAGTCCCGCGCCGCCTCGACGCTGGCGCGATCGACCACGGCGCGCAGCGCCTCACCGCCCTCCATGGCGAACCAGGCCCGCAACATGTCCGTCGTCTCCGGCGTGTCGCCGGGCCGCTCGCGGAACAGGTCGGCGCAGCGAGCCAGCTCGCGCGCCACGAAGATCTCCAGGAAGGCCGCACCGCGGGTTCTCGCGAGTTCGGCGAGAGCGTCCTCCAAGACGCGCCGCATCATCTCGCCGACCATGGCCGAGATGTAGACGGCCTCCGCGCTGCCCTGTTCGGGCTCGTTCAAGCAAGTCTCCGATCTGCCCGGACGCGACCCCGAACTGAACAACGGGCAGACGATAAAGGCGGGTCCCGAGGCCGAAGCCTCGGGTTCTGTTGCTAGGCGTACCCACGCCCCGGAAGATTACGCCGCGAGGCGCATCTCCATGCCGACGTTGTCGTTGGCATTTAGAGTTTTGGTCAGGTGCCCGGAACGAGGGTTGCCCGCGCCGAGCCGGTCGAGTCCTTACCGAAAGCCGCATCTTACCCTGCCGAGGCAGGGCAGAACTCGCGATCCCTTTACCGCCCAGTCGAACCTGTTTCACCCCCAGCAGAAGCACCCTGGCAGCGCGCGATCCGCAACGCCGGACGCTCGCCCTCGTCCCCGCGCGGTATCCGGGGCAAGATGCTTCTGGTGGAGGCGCCGGGTACCGCCCCCGGGTCCTGAAGCGTTATTACGAACCGGTCATCAACCTCGCGGCCACCGTAACCCATCCCGGCCCGCCGGTCCATCGCGTGCACGCAGCGATCCTGGCCGGACATCGGTGGCGCCGCGGCCGCCGCGTGCCCATATGCGTGCGATCCCTCCGCGCAATCCCGTGCTCTGGGCCACGAAGCGGAGGCCGACATGGCACGCGAACTCAAGACCGGCAAAGCGCAGGGCGTCACGCCCGAGGACTTCAACGAGCGCGTGAAGCGGCTCCTCGCCGACAAGCCGGATCCCCGCAAGTCCGAACCGGCACGGAAGAATTTCAAGGTCAACAAGCCGCTCGTGCGGAGCTGACAGGCCGCTTCGGAGACGTTCGCCCGGCAGCGAACGTCTTCTCGGAACCCCGCGCGTGCTCGTGCAGGCATCGCAGGCATGGCAAGCTACGAGGCCGCAGCGCGGAGCGCCTCGGGATCCCTATATCTGCGCGATCAGTGGAACGGCTCAGGAGGAGCGACGATGGAAACCGAGAGGGCGGTGCTGGCCGGTGGTTGCTTCTGGGGCATGCAGGACCTCATCCGGCGCCAGGAGGGCGTCGTGTCGACCCGCGTCGGCTACACGGGCGGCGACGTGCCGAACGCGACCTACCGCAACCACGGCACCCATGCCGAGGCCATCGAGATCATCTACGACCCGGCGCGGACGAGTTTCCGGCGCATGCTGGAATTCTTCTTTCAGATCCACGACCCGACGACGCCGAACCGCCAGGGCAACGACAGGGGCCCGAGCTATCGTTCGGCCATCTTCTACACCGACGAGGGCCAGCGCCGCGTCGCCGAAGAGACCATCGCCGACGTCGACGCTTCCGGCCTGTGGCCGGCCAAGGTCGTGACCGAAGTGGCGCCGGCCGGCCCGTTCTGGGAGGCCGAGCCGGAGCATCAGGACTACCTGGAACGGCGTCCCGACGGATATACCTGCCACTTCATCAGGCCCAACTGGGTGCTGCCCGCGCGCGCGCCAGCCACGCAGAGCGCGTAGGCTTATCGGGCCGAGGCCGCCGGACGGTCGGCGGTCTCGGGCCTCACGGTCGCGACGGTACCGCCGGCGGCCGCCGAGACGCGCCGGTCGTGACGCCGGCGGGCTCGCGGGCCGAGGCGCGTCCGACCGCTTCCGGACCGCCGCGTCGCGGACACCGCTCCGTCCGGCGGTGGTCGCGTGAACCGCGCGAGCGACGAAGCCGCCGAACAGGCCCGGTGCGATCAGCCCGCGAGTTCGGGCCTCGTCCGTCCGCCGAGATAGGCCGACCGGATCTCGTCGTTGGCCCAGAGGGCGTCGGGGGCGCCCTGCAGGACGAGCCGGCCCGTCTCCAGCACGTAGCCCCGATCGGCGACCGAGAGCCCCATCCGGGCGTTCTGCTCCACCAGCAGCACGGTGGTCCCGCGGCGGCGCACCTCGGCGATGATCGCGAACACCGCCTGGACGATCACGGGGGCCAGGCCGAGCGAGGGCTCGTCGAGGAGCAGGATGCGGGGCTTGGCCATCAGGCCGCGCGCGAGGGCCACCATCTGGAGCTGGCCGCCCGACAGCGTCCAGCCCAGGGCGTCGCCGAACCGGCGGATGTCCGGGAAGAGGTCGAACATCGCCTCGACCTCGTCGCGCAGCGCCCGCTTGCCGAGGCCGGAGCGGTTGGACGCGCCCAGCATGATATTCTCGCGCACCGTGAGCCCCGGGAAGACCCGGCGCCCCTCCGGGACGTGGGCGACGCCGAGCCGCACGATCGCCTCGGGCTTCAGGCCCTCCAGCGGCCGCCCCTCCAGCTGGATCGTGCCGGCGGCGGGCCGCACCAGCCCGGAGATCGCCTTGAGGGTCGTCGACTTGCCGGCGCCGTTGGACCCCAGCAGCGTCACCACCTCCCCGGCGCCGACCGAGAAGGACAGGCCGCGCACGGCCTCGATCTCGCCGTAGCGGACGACGAGGTCGCGGATCTCGAGGAGTGGCGTGGCGGGCGTCGTCATCGCTGGGGTCACGCCGGGGCGAGGTCGGTCTTGAGGCTCGCCGCCGGACCGGCGGCGGCGTCCTCGCCGAGATAGGCCTGGATCACCGCCGGCTCGCGCAGCACCGTCGCCGTGACGCCGTCGGCGATGCGGCGGCCGAAGTTCAGCACCGTGACGTGGCTGGCCACGTCGCTCACCAGCGTCATGTCGTGGTCGATGATCAGGATGGTCAGGCCCTTGGCGGCCATCCGGCGCAGGAGCACCGTGAGGGCGTTCTTCTCGCTCGAATTGAGCCCCGCGGCGGGCTCGTCGAGGAGGAGCAGCGCGGGGTTGCCGGCCAGCGCCCGCGCGATCTCGATCAGGCGCTGGTGGCCGTACGAGAAGCCGGAGATCGGCTCCTGCGCCCGCTCCTCCAGCCCCACGAAGGCCAGCGCCGCCCGGGCGCGGGCCTCCAGGCTCGCCCGGTCGCGGGCGCCCGAGGGGTTGTTGGGCCGCTCGGCGCCGATGACCACGTTCTCCAGGGCGCTCATGGAGCGGAACAGGCGGATGTTCTGGAAGGTGCGCCCGATCCCGGCCGCCGCCCGCCGGTGCGGGGACAGGCGCGTGACGTCCTGCCCGGCCAGCCGCACGGTGCCCCCCGTGGGGCTGTAGAGGCCCGACAGGACGTTCAGCGTCGTGGTCTTGCCGGAGCCGTTCGGGCCGATCAGCGCGTGGATGCCGCCCCGCGCCACCGTGAAGCTCACCGCGTCCACGGCCTTGAGGCCGCCGAAGTGCTTGGACAGGTCCGACACCTCCAGCATCGGCGCGGCGGACGCCTCGCCCTGGCTCAGGGTCAGTTCGGCGGCGGGCGGCGGGATCGGGCGGGCGCGGCGCAGCCGCCGGACCTGGTCGCCGAGGAAGCCCCAGATCCCGTCGGGCATGAACACCACGATCAGGATCACCGCGAGCCCGTAGATCGCGAGGTAGAGCCCGGGGATCTCCTTGAGGAAGCGGAGCCATTCCGGGATCAGGATCAGCAGGGCCGTGCCGATCACGGCGCCCACCGGCGAGCCGACGCCGCCGAGCAGCGCCATCGTCAGGAACACGATCGACTCGGCGAAGGCGAACTGGTCCGGGCTGATATAGGTGAAGCTGCCGGCGAACAGCCCGCCGCCGAGCCCCGCCAGCAGCGCCCCGAGGGCGAAGGCCGCGACCTTGGTGCGGTAGATGTCGATGCCCGAGACCCCCGCCGCGAGCTCGTTGTCGCGCACCGCCCGCATGGCGCGCCCGAGCCGCGTCCGCGGCATGTGCCAGACGAGCCAGCCGACGACGGCCAGCACCAGCACGCACAGGGCGAGGTAGCTCTGCCCGTCCGCGAACAGGGCCGGGCGGCGGATGTTCGGCACGCCGTCCGGCCCGTGCGTGACGGGGATCCAGTTGGTGAGGACCAGCGTCAGGATCTGCTGGAACGAGATCGTCACCATGGCGAGGTAGTGGCCGCCGAGCCGCAGCGTGGAGGCGCCGAGCGCGGCGCCCAGCACGACCGCGAGACCGAGGCCGGTGAGCAGGCAGATCCAGAAGTTCAGGCCCCCGTCGACCGTGCCGAGCCCGACCGCGTAGGCACCGATCCCGAAGAAGGCGGCCTGGGCGAGGTTGATCTGCCCGCACAGGCCGAGCACCACGGTGAGGCCGATCACCGCGATGGCGTAGGTCGCCGCCTGCATCAGGATGTTGAGGGCGTAGCCGCTGAGCGGCGTCGTGGCGGCCAGCGTCACCAGGGCGGCGGCCAGGACCGCGTAGGCGAGGCTCCCGAGGGGCAGGCGGCGGGGCGGGGGCGCGGGAGCCGCTGCGGCCGGGCCGGCGACGGTGGAGGGGCGACCGCTCATGCCTTCTCCGCCACGCGCTCGCCGAACAGGCCCTGCGGGCGCACGACCAGGAACACCACCAGCACCAGGAACGCGAAGGCGTCCTTGTAGGGGACCGAGATGTAGGCCGCCCCGAAGGTCTCGATGATGCCGAGCGCGAGGCCGCCGATGATCGCCCCGGTGACGTCGCCGAAGCCGCCGATGATCGTCGCCGCGAAGGCCTTGAGGGCGATCGTGGCCCCCATCTGGATCGACACGAACAGCACCGGCGCCACCAGGATGCCGGCGATGCCGCCGAGCACCGCGCTGTACACGAAGGTCAGCATGATCATGCCGGCCACCGGGATGCCCAGGAGGGCGGCCATCTCCTTGTCCTGGGACGTCGCCTGAAGCTTCTTGCCGACCAGAGTGTGCTCGAAGAACCAGTACTGGAACGCCACCAGGGCCGCCGTCACCGCGATGATCAGCAGGTACTGGCTGTCGAGGAAGACCGGCCCGAGCAGGAACCCTTGCGTCTCGAAGACGGGCGGGAGCACCTGCGGCTGCGGCCCGTAGAGGGCGAGCGTCGTGTTCGCCAGGAAGATCGAGGCGCCGATGGTCGAGATGATCACCGGCAGGTAGCTGCGGTGCCGCAGCGGGTAGTAGACGCCGAGATTGAACAGGGCGCCGAGCAGCGCCATCCCGCCGAGCGTCAGGAGGAGGGAGAGCCAGTAGGGCCACTGGAGGTCGACGGCGAAGACCACCATCAGGAAGGCCGCCACCATCGAGAACTCGCCCTGCGCGAAGTTCACCACGTTGGTGGCGCGGAAGATGAGCACGAAGCCGAGCGCCACCAGGGCGTAGACGGAGCCGATGCCGATCCCGGTGAAGAGGAGCTGCAGGATCAGGTCCATGCGGTCCGCACTCTCGCCTCCTCCTCCGGATGTCGTTCACGCACCCCGAACACGTCGGCCGGCTCACCCTTGGTAGAAGTCGATCCGCCGGTCGAAGACGATGTTGCCCTTGTCGTTGCGTACGACGTTGTAGCCGTGCAGGCCGTCGCCGTTCTTGTCGAAGTTGTAGGTTCCCTCGGCGCCCTCGTGGCCGCGCACCGCCAGGATCGCCTCGCGGACCGCCTGCGGGTCGGTCTTGCCCGCCGCGTTGATCGCCTTGGCCAGCACCGTGACCGCGTCGAAGGTCCAGGAGGACTGGTTGTCGGGCGCGATCTTCATCGCGGCCCGGTAGGCCTTGCCGTAGGCGCGCGCGGCGTCGCCCGACTCCTCGGCGTAGTCGGCCACGCCGTAGGTGCCGTAGAGGGACGGCCCGGCGAGCTTCAGGGCGGTGACGTTGGTGATCGAGGGCGAGCCGACCCAGGGCGCGGTGACGCCGAGCTGGCGCAGCTGCCGGGCGAAGATGCCGATGTCGTTCTCGAAGGTGAAGTACGAGCCGATCACGTCGGCGCCCGACTGACGGATCGCCAGCACGACCGGCGTGAAGTCCTGGCTCTGGTTGGTGTAGCCCTGGTCGAGGGCGACCGTGGCACCGCCCTTGGCGAGGCTCTCGGTCAGCGCCTTGGCGCCGCTGGTGCCGAAGGCGTCGGTGGAGTGGATGATCGCCCACTTCTTCTTGCCCAGCCCGTTGACGCCGTGCTCGGCGATCACCCGGGCCGAGAAGGTGTCGTTGGGGCGGAAGCGGAACAGCCAGGGATTGCCGAGCTGCGTCAGGACCGGGTCGGTGCCGCCGAAACAGACGGGTTTCCCCGTCTTCAGGATGTCGGGCGCCATCGCGTGGTTCTGGGTCGAGCGGATCGAGCCGAGGAAGCCGACGAGGTCGCCCTGCGACGCCAGTTTCGAGAAGGCGAAGACCGCGCCGGGATTGGTGGTCTGATCGTCCTCCGTGACGATCTCCAGGGGCTTGCCGAGCACGCCGCCGGCCTTGTTGACCGTCTCCAGGGCGATCTTGGCCCCGGCGAGCGCGTAGCGGCCGGCATCCGCGCCGGGCCCCGTCACCGGGAGCACCATGCCGATCCGGACGGTCGACCCGGCGCCCTGAGCGCAGGCCGAGCGGATCACCCCCGGCGCCAGGCCGCCCGCGACTGCGGATGCGGCCCCCGTCAAGAAAACGCGGCGCGTCGTCCTCATTGGCGTATCCGTCCCACCGCCGATGCTCGGGCCCGGCGTTGGCGACGATGGTCCCTATTCCGCGCGCCGATGTCTATCCTGCAAACCTTCGACGCTCAGCTTCGATGAGAAGAAGCTCTCGGATCGTCACTCGACCGCTTTCGCTGCGGTGCGGCGAAGGCGAAGACGATGACGACGAGGCTCCGCCCGCATTCATTCTGTCCTGACGCGCGCTCGGAACGCGAAGATCCGAACAGGCGCGATCCGGAATGTGTACTTTCAGGCAGAGATCCGGCGTTCCTCTGCGGCGCGGGCGAGCGCAACAGGCGCTATAGGATCGGTGTACGCGCGGGAGAGGCCTGGTGCGACCGGCGCATTCGGCGAGGAGGCGCTTCCGTTTTCCAGCGAACCGTTGCACCGTCCAGCTTCCAGCACGGGGCATCGCGGCCTGAAGCGCGCGGCGTACGAGCGGGCGCGAGCCCGCCTCAACCGCGACCGGCCCCGTCATCCAGTCGCGAGGCCGAACCTCCCATGGCGCCCATCATCACGACGGTCGAGGATCTGCGGCGGGTCGCCAAGCGGCGGGTGCCGCGGATGTTCTACGATTACTGCGATTCCGGTTCGTGGACGGAGTCGACCTACCGCGCGAACGAGGCCGAGTTCGCCGGCATCAAGCTCCGCCAGCGCGTCGCGGTCGACATGACCGACCGTACCCTCGCCACGACGATGGCCGGTCAGGCCGTCGCAATGCCCGTCGCCCTGGCGCCGACGGGGCTCACGGGCATGCAGCACGCCGACGGCGAGATCCTGGCGGCACGGGCGGCGGAGGCGGCGGGGGTGCCGTTCACGCTGTCGACGATGAGCATCTGCAGCATCGAGGACGTCGCGGAGAACGTCAGCAAGCCGTTCTGGTTTCAGCTCTACTTCATGCGCGACCGCAGCTTCAACGATCGCCTCATCGACCGCGCGAAGGCGGCAGGCTGCTCGGCTCTGGTCCTGACGCTGGACCTCCAGATCCTCGGGCAGCGCCACAAGGACATCCGCAACGGCCTGTCGGCCCCGCCGCGGCTGACGCCGGGCACGGTCCTCGATCTCCTGACCAAGCCCCGCTGGTGCTGGTCCATGCTGCGCACGCAGCGCCGGACCTTCCGCAACATCGTGGGGCACGTGGACGGCGTGCGGGATACCCGCTCCATCTCGGCCTGGACGGCGGACCAGTTCGACCCGCGCCTGGACTGGGACGACGTGCGGCGGATCCGCGACCGGTGGCAGGGTCCCCTGATCCTGAAGGGCATCCTGGACGTCGAGGATGCCGAGAGGGCGACCGCGACCGGGGCCGACGCGCTCATCGTCTCGAACCATGGCGGGCGGCAGCTCGACGGCGCCCCCTCGTCCATCGCCGCGCTTCCCGGAATCGCGGACGCGGTCGGCCGGCGCGTCGAGGTGCTGATGGACGGCGGGATCCGCTCGGGCCAGGACGTGCTGAAGGCCGTCGCCCTGGGCGCGAAGGGCGTGTTCATCGGCCGCGCCTTCCTCTACGGGCTCGGCGCCTACGGCCAGGCCGGCGTCGCCCGCTCCCTGGAGATCATCCGCACGGAACTTGACATGACGATGGCCCTGTGCGGCCATCGCGACATCCGCGCCGTCGACCGGTCGATCCTCTGGACGCCCTCAGGGCGGGAGACCCGGGAGGATGCGCCGCCCGTGCGGCGCATCGGGCCCTGACGGCGGGCGACCACCGGTCCGATCCGGACCTTCACGGTGTCGCGGTTCCCGATCCGAATCTCTCGCCAATCGCGCGTCGCCGCGGCCGAGGCGTCCCAGCGCGGCACCGGGCCGGGGCGCTCGCGCTGAGCCCGAGCCACAACGACAACGGCGCAGCGACCCGTGGGGTCGCTGCGCCGCTGGATCGGGCCGCCGAGGGGGGAAAGACGGCCTGCTGAATTCAATATGCCAGAAGAGCCGTCCGGGAGGTGCGCCCGAGCACATCCAAAAGGATGTGGCGCGGTAGCGACAGAGATCGGCCATCACCTGTGGACAGCGCGAAGCGCCCTCGATCCGTCAAGGTTCAGGAGCGAGCGTGATGCCCTCACCACCGATCCGACCCAGCCATGTTCGCCAGCCCGCACGCCTTCGTCCTGCACCATCGCGAGCGCCTCGCCGTGCTCGTCTCCTCGGCCCTGTTCCTCGCGGGCGCGCTGCCGTTGTTCTGGGCCATCGGCTGAGCGTTCAGGCCCGCCGCGCTGACCGAGCGTCCGGGCACGCTGTCCCGGCGCCCCGCATCGTGTCCGGCCTATCGACGCCTTCGAAGCAGGGCGCCGCTCCGCTCGGACGGCGTCGCGGCCCGGGGAGGCTCAACGCGGCTTCGCCGGTCCGCCCGGCGCCCAGCCGTGGGCCTGGATGGCCGTCGTCAGCTTGCCCTGCATCTCGGGCATCACCGACTGGATCCATTGCTGCATGCCCGCGAGCTGGATCTGAGCGAGCTGCGGCTGGGCCGCCGCGAGGCGCTTCCCGGCGGGGGTCGCGTAGAAGGCGGCGATGGCCTGCAACTCGTCCTTGTTCAGCACGGTGGCGAAACCGCGCGCCTGGATGTCGAGCAGCTCGTCGTAGTGCGCCGTGAGCGTCGGCATGACGACCTCCTGCACCAGCACCTGCGCCTTGTCGGGCTCCTTGATCCCGATCTGCTGCATCATGCCGATCATGGGGGTCGCCATCGAGCCGAGCGTCGCGGCGCGATCACCCTGCATCTGCGCGACGGTCTCCCGGGCAACCTTCAGCAGGGCCGGATCCGGCGCGGTCGTGGGCGCGGGCTTCGGGGCCGGTTGTGCCAGTGCCGCACCGATCGGAAAGGAGGTCAGGCACAAACCGACGACGAGGGCAGAGAAGCGCATGGCGGTCCCGTTCACGAGCGCCGCGCGATCACAAGGCCGCGCGGCCGGTCCGGGTAGCTACCACAGCTCCGAACAGGATCGATGACAGCGCGGGATCGCCCGGCACCGCGTCGCGCGCGGCGGGCCCTGAACTCGGGGTGCCGATCAGCACCGAGATCCGGCGGTCGCGGGCTCATGGTGTCCGCATCGAGGAATGGGAGGACACCATGCGTCAAACGTTTCTGCGGACCGGCGGTGCGGCCGCGCTGGTCGCCCTGGCACTCTGCGCCACCCCGCCGGCCGCTCAGGCGCGCGGCATCGGCGTCGGCGGCGCCGTGGCGCTGGGCATCCTCGGCGGCGTCGTGGCCGGCAGCGCCATCGCGTCCGCCAACAGCGGGTACTACCCGGGTCGCCCCGTCTACGCCGCACCCGACCCGTACGGCGCCTGCCACTTCGAGCGCCGCGCGTACATCGACCCGTACGGGTACGAGCACATTCGGCGGATCGAGGTCTGCGAGTAGGCCGAGCCCCGTCCCGGAGATCGCGGAACGGCGACCCGGCGTCGCCGCGCGCGGCCTCGCCCGCTAGGCCCGGCCTGATCGCAGGCGTGCGACCTCGCTCGGCCCGATCTCCAGGTAGAAGCGGATCGCATCGTCGACGAGTGCGTCGGGCGTGACACCCGCCGCCTTCGCGGCCCGAGCGACCTGGAGGCCGAGCGCGAGGTCGATCCGCAGGTCGGCGCCCCGGCTCGACGGCGCCGGTGCGGCGGTCGGGGCCGGTACGGGCGCGGCGCTGCTCCGCGACTCGAGCTTGCCGAGCTTCGCTTCGCGACGCCCCCTGTGGACGAGCGCGTCGGCGCGCTCGTTGAGGCGGTCGCCGGCATGCCCCCGGACCCAGGTCCACTTCACGTCGCGGGCCGCGTTCAGTTCGTCGAGGCGCTTCATGAGATCGACGTTCTTCACGTCACCCGTCGTCGAGCGCCAGCCCCGCGCCTTCCAGCCGCGCATCCACTCGGTCACCGACTTGACGACGTACTGGCTGTCGCACCGCATCTCGATCGCGGCCCCGGCGGGGAAATGCTCGAGGCCCTTGATCGCGGCCGTCAGTTCCATCCGGTTGTTGGTCGTGGTGCCGGGCTCCCCGCCGCACAGCTCGATCGTGCCGTCCGGGGCCGCGATGACGACGCCCCACCCCCCCGGCCCGGGGTTCGGGTCGCAACCGCCATCGGCATAAACGATCGTTCGCATCGTGGCGTGAGCCCTCTCGTACGGGTGGTCGGTGGACGGGCGCCATCGAGGCCCGATATCGGCCGACCGATGGTCGCCCCGGCCCGAGCCGGCATCGCCGGCGAGCGCGGCGGCACCTCTAGCACCGATCACGCGCCGCGGCAGGGCCGAGTGAGGCGCGCGTCGGCGAGCGAGCGGTGTCCCGAAGGCCCGCGCCGACGGGCGGGCCCGGTGCTGGCGACGAAGGCGCATTCGTGTGAAACGCGCCGCACGGACGGAGATCGATGTGCGCCGGAATGGCTGAGGATGGGATTGCCGATTCGGGCCGCGCCTGGCGTCGGCTCGCCGCGGCGACGGCGCTCGGCACGGTCGGGGGCGTCGGCATGTGGTCGGTCGTCGTCGTGCTGCCCGCGGTTCAGGCCGAGTTCGGGGTCGATCGGGCGGCGGCCGCCCTGCCCTATACCCTCACGATGGTCGGCTTCGCGGTCGGCGGCCTCCTGATGGGCCGGCTCGCGGACCGCATCGGCATCGTGCCCCCGCTGCTCCTCGGCACCGTCTGCCTGGCCCTCGGCTACGGGCTCAGCGCCCTCGCGACGAACCTCTGGCAGTTCGCCCTCGTGCACGGCGTGCTCGTCGGGGCGCTCGGCAGCTCGGTCGCCTTCGGACCGCTGATGGCCGACGTGTCGCGCTGGTTCTCGCGCCGACGAGGGCTCGCCGTCGCGCTGTGCGCGTCCGGCAATTACCTCGCGGGCACGCTCTGGCCGCCGGTGGTGGAGCGCGCGGTCCACGCGTACGGCTGGCGCGCGACGCAGGCCGGCATCGGCCTGTTCTGCCTCGTCGCCATGCTGCCCCTCGCGCTGGCGATGCGGGGCCGGCCGCCACGGGCTTCGGCGACGCGCGCGGCCGGTCCGCAGGCCGTGACGACGCTGTCGCCCGCGGCGCTGCAGGGCCTCCTCGTCGTGGCCGGCACCGCGTGCTGCGTGGCGATGGCGATGCCGCAGGTCCACATCGTGGCGTATTGCAGCGATCTCGGGTACGGCGTCGCCCGCGGCGCGCAGATGCTGTCGCTGATGCTCGGCTTCGGCATCGTCAGCCGGGTCGCGTCGGGCTTCGTCGCCGACCGGATCGGCGGTCTCGCGACGCTGCTGGCCGGTGCGCTGCTGCAGGCGGCGGCGCTCGCGCTCTACCTCGCGTTCGACGACCTGACCTCGCTCTACGTGATCTCGGCCCTGTTCGGCCTGTTCCAGGGCGGCATCGTGCCGGCCTACGCGATCATCGTGCGCGAGTACCTCCCGGCCGAGGAGGCCGGGGCGCGGATCGGTGCGGTGCTGATGGCGACGCTGGCCGGCATGGCGCTCGGCGGCTGGCTCACGGGGGCGATCTTCGACGCCACCGGCTCCTACCGTGCGGCGTTCGTCAACGGGCTGGCCTGGAACGCCGTCAACGTGGCGATCGTGCTGTGGCTGATCCACTGCCGTCGGGCGCGCACGAGTCCGGCCGCGCTCTGAGGGCTCCGGACCCGCCCCCCCGGGATCTCGGGCCGTCCCGCCGGTCGCGGCTCCGCGCGCGTCTCACGCGTGCGCCTTCCCCGCGGGTCACGGCGCGGCCGATCCCGCCGCGGGCACGGGCAGCACGTCTGGCCGGAAGAACAGGCCCGCCTTCAGGCTGTCGCCGATGCGGTGCGCGCGCTCGATCAGGAGGGCGGCAGGTTCGGGCGGGAAATGGGCGGAGGCCGTCTCCCCGAACAGGTCGAGCCACCGCGCGAAGTGCTCGGGCTCGAGGCGGCCCAGCGCGAGATGCTTGCCGAACGGGTTGCCCTTGTACCGGCCTGACTTGAAGAGGACCGAGGACCAGAACGCCCGGACGGTCTCCATGTGCCGCGGCCAGTCCGGGTCGGGGATCGCGGCCGCGAAGACGGGTCCGATCAGCGCATCGCCGCGCACGCGCCCGTAGAAGGCATCGAGAAAGCGGGCGAGGCTGGCTTCGTCGAGCGCGACATCGGGCATGATCGTGAGATGCCGGCAGACCCCGCTCTCTTCAAGGGGGATCGGACGGCCGCCGGATCGGCAGCCGGAGGGGACGGCGCGCGTCAGGCCTCGGCCGACGCCGGGCGCGGCCGCCATTGACGGCCGTATCGCGCCAGAATAAATGATGGTTATAATTTTTTTGGGCGATCGGCTGCGACGGGGCTCGGTGATGGACGCGCGATGGGTGATCGGGTTCGCCGGCTTGGCACTCGCGGCATGCTCGCCGGCCGAGACCGCCGTCACGCCGGAGCCGCCGCTGGTGCAGACCGTTGCGGTCGCGCCCGCCTCGGCGGCGGTGGCGCGCTACACCGGCGTGATCCGGGCGCGCACCGAGAGCAACCTCGGCTTCCGGGTCGGCGGCAAGATCTTCGAGCGCCTCGTCGACCCGGGCGACCACGTGCGCCTCGGCCAGCCCCTGATGCGGCTCGACCGGACCGACTTCACCCTGGCGCTCAACGCGGCCCGCGCCTCGGTCGAGGCGGCCCGCGCGCAGATGATCAAGGCCAGGGCCGACGAGGAGCGCAGCCGCAAGCTCGTCGGCGACGGGTGGACCTCCAAGCAGACCTACGACCAGAACAAGGCGGCCGCCGACGCGGCCATCGCCCAGTTCGCCAACGCCGAGGCGCAGGCGAGCCAGATCGCCAACCAGGCCGGCTATTCCGAGCTCCAGGCCGATGCCGACGGGGTCGTGATGGAGGTGCCGACCGAGCCGGGCCAAGTCGTCGCCGCCGGGCAGACGGTGGTGAAGCTCGCCCGCGACGGCGCGCGCGAGGCGGAGGTGTTCCTGCCGGAGGGGAGCCGGCAACGCGCGAAGGGCACGGCGTCGGCCACCCTCTACGCCGAGGGCGAGACGACCTACCCGGCCAAGCTCCGGGAATTGTCGGCCACGGCCGATCCGGCGACCCGCACCTACCGCGCCCGCTACATCCTGTCGGGCGGGGGCGAGACCGCGCCCCTCGGGGCGACCGTGACGCTCCAGCTGATCCCTGCCCAGGGGCAGGCGCGGGCTTCGGTGTCCGTGCCGCTGGGGGCCCTGTTCGACCAGGGCGGCGGCTCGGCCGTCTGGCGCTACGACGCCGAGACCCAGACCGTCGCGGCGCAGCCCGTCACCGTCGCGCGCCTGTCGGAGGAGACCGCGGAAGTCGCCTCGGGCCTGACGCCCGGTGACCGGATCGTCGCGCTCGGCGCCCATCTGCTGAGAGCGGGCGAGAAGGTCCGTCAGGCCGACGCCAGCGTCGTGGAGGCCGGTCGATGAACGCCTCCGGCTTCAACCTCTCGGCCCTGGCGGTGCGCGAGCGCGCCGTCACGCTGTTCCTCCTGCTCGCCGTCACCGCCGCCGGGATCTTCGCCTTCGAGAAGCTCGGGCGCGCCGAGGACCCGACCTTCACGGTCAAGACCATGGCGGTCTCGGCCGCCTGGCCCGGCGCGACCACCGACGAGATGCAGCGGCAGGTCGCCGACCCGCTGGAGAAGCGGCTGCAGGAGCTCGTCTACTACGACCGCGTCGAGACGACCGTCCGCCCCGGCCTGATGCTGATGAAGGTCTTCTTCAAGGACAGCATGCCGCCGGCCCGGCTCCAGTCGGAATTCTACCAAGCGCGCAAGAAGCTCTCCGACCAGGCCTCCGGCCTGCCGCGCGGCGTGCTCGGGCCGCTGTTCAACGACGAGTTCTCGGACGTCTACTTCGCCCTCTACGCGCTCCAGGCGCAGGGGCTGCCGCACCGGCATCTCGTGCTCCGCGCGGAGGACCTGCGCCAGCGCCTGCTGCGCGTGCCCGGCGTCGAGAAGATCAACATCCTCGGCGAGCAGGCGCAGAAGATCTTCGTCGAGGTCTCCTACCAGCGCCTCGCGACCCTGGGCATCACCGGCCAGCAGCTCCTGGCGGCGCTCGCCAACCAGAACGACGTGACGCCGGCCGGCTTCGTCGAGGCCGACGGCCCGCGGGTCTACCTGCGCCTCGACGGCGCCATCGACGGCCTCGACGCGATCCGCGACCTGCCGGTGGCGGCCGGCGACCGCAGCCTCAAGCTCGGCGACATCGCCGAGGTGAAACGCGGCTACGAGGACCCGAAGACCTTCGCGATCCGCAACGACGGCGCGCCGGCCCTGGTGCTCGGCCTCGTGATGAAGCCGGGCTTCAACGGACTCAGCCTGGGCGAGGCGCTGAACGCCGAGGAGGTCGCGATCCATCGCGATCTCCCGACCGGCATCACCTTCACGAAGATCACCGACCAGGCGAGGGTGATCGACGACGCCATCCACGAGTTCATGGTGAAGTTCTTCACAGCGCTCTCGGTGGTGATCTTCGTCAGCCTCGTGGCGCTCGGCTTCCGGGTCGGCATCGTGGTGGCGCTGGCGGTGCCGCTCACCCTCTCGGCCGTGTTCGTGGTGATGATGATCACCGGCCGCGACTTCGACCGCATCACGCTCGGCGCGCTCATCATCTCACTGGGCCTCCTCGTCGACGACGCCATCATCGCCATCGAGATGATGGTGGTGCGCATGGAGGAGGGCGCCGACCGGGTCTCGGCGGCGACCTATGCCTGGAGCGCCACCGCCGCGCCGATGCTGACCGGCACGCTCGTCACCATCGCGGGCTTCCTGCCAGTGGGCTTCGCCGCCTCCACGGCGGGCGAGTATGCCGGCAACATCTTCTGGGTGGTGGCCTTCTCGCTGATCGTCTCGTGGGTCGTGGCCGTGACCTTCACGCCCTACCTCGGCGTCAAGCTCCTGCCGAACATCGAGACGGTCGAGGGCGGCCACGCCGCGATCTACGCCACGCGGAACTACCAGCGCCTGCGCCGGGTCGTGCGGCTCTCGGTCGACCACAAGTGGATGGCCGCAGGCATCACCGTGGCGCTGTTCGCCGCGGCCGTCGTCGGCATGGGCAAGGTCGAGAAGCAGTTCTTCCCGAACTCGGAGCGCTCCGAGCTCATCGTCGAGGTGACGCTGCCGACCGGGTCCGCCTTCGCGACCACCGAGGCCAGCGTCCGGAAGGTCGAGGCGGCCGTGCGCGCGCTGCCCGAGGCGGGCGAGATCACGAGCTATATCGGCCAGGGCATGCCGCGCTTCGTGCTCTCGTTCGACCCGGAGCTGCCGGACCCCGCCTTCGCGCAGATCGTCGTCCAGACCGCCGATTCCCACGCCCGCGACGTGCTGCGCGGCAAGGTGCGCAAGCTCGTGGACGACGGCCGCTTCCCCGAGGCGCGGGTGCGGGTGCTGCAGATCGTGTTCGGGCCGCCGGTGCGCTTCCCCGTCGCCTTCCGGGTGGTCGGGCCCGACCTCACCGTCATCCGGGGCATCGCCGCGGAGGTGCGCGACGTGATGATGGCCAACCCCAACATGCGCCTCGTCCATCTCGACTGGGGCGACAGGACGCCGACCCTGCACCTCGCCCTCGACCAGGAGCGCCTGCGCCTGATCGGCCTGACGCCGAAGGAGGCCGGCCAGCAGCTGCAGAGCTACCTCAACGGGACGCCGGCGACCCAGGTCCGCGAGAACCTGCGCTCCGTGGACGTGCTCCTGCGCAGCCCCGGCCCCGAGCGCCGCTCGCTCGGCGACATCGGCGACCTGACGCTGGCCACGCGGGACGGGCGGCAGGTGCCGCTCTCCCAGGTCGCGCACCTGGAGAGCCGCAACGAGGACGCGGTGCTCAAGCGCTACAACCGCGAGACCTACATCCGCGTGCAGGGCGACGTGATCGACGGCAAGCAGCCGCCGGACATCCACGCGCAGATCGTCCCCGAACTCGCGGCCATCAAGGCGAGGCTGCCGCCCGGCTACCGCATCGACACGGCCGGCTCGGTGGAGGAGAGCGAGAAGGCGATGAAGGCGCTCGTCACGGTCTTCCCGCTGATGCTGATCGTGACCCTGACGGTCATCATGCTGCAGGTCCGCTCGTTCACCACGATGTTCATGGTGTTCGCGACCGCGCCGCTCGGCCTCGTCGGGGCGGTCCCGACGCTGCTCGTCTTCCACCAGCCCTTCGGCTTCAACGCGATCCTCGGCCTGATCGCGCTGTCCGGCATCCTGATGCGCAACACGCTGATCCTGGTGGACCAGATCCACCACGACCGCGCGGCGGGCCTGTCGGACTACGAGGCCATCGTCGAGTCGACGGTGCGGCGGGCCCGACCGGTGATCCTGACGGCCGCTGCCGCGATGCTAGCCTTCGTCCCGCTGACCCACTCGGTGTTCTGGGGGGCGCTGGCCTACGTGCTCATCGGCGGCGTCGGCGTCGGGACCCTGCTGACCCTGCTGTTCCTGCCGGCACTCTACGCCCTCTGGTTCCGGGTGGCGCGGGACGCGCGCGCGCCGCGGACCGGCCCCGCACCGGTGCCCGTGCCGGCCGAGCCCTGACCCGGCCGCCCCCCACCGATGCCCAGCTCGGGGCATCCCGCGATCGCGCGCTCGGGTCCCGGGCGCGCGGTGCGTCGACCGGCCCGCGCTTCGCCCCCTCGCGCGGGCCGGTCGGCAGCCCTGAACGGCCGCCGCGGCGCGACCGCGACGCCGCTCTCCGCCCGGCCTCGGGCATCCGCGGCTCGCCGTCCCTTCAATAAATGACATCTCGCATCTATGTGAGGAGGCGGAGCGGAGGACGGTACGATGCCGAGGGTCTCGCAGGAGCAAGCCAAGCTGAACCGCCAGCGCGTGGTCGAGGTCGCCTCGGCCCTGTTCCGGGAGCGCGGCCTGCACGGTATCGGCGTCGTCGACATCATGGCGGCCGCGGGCCTGACCCATGGCGGCTTCTACGGTCAGTTCGCCAGCAAGGATGCCCTCGCCGCGGAGGCGTTCGACGCGGCGATCAGCGCCGAGTACCGGGCCAACCTCGACGCCTTCATCGAGAATTACCTCTCCCTGGGACATGTCCGCACGCCGGGGAGAGGCTGCCCCGTCGCGGCGCTGGTGAACGACGTCGGGCGCGAGCCGCCCGGAAGCGCCCTGCGGGCGCGGTTCACCCAGGGGGTCAAGGGGCTCGCCGGTCTCATCGCGGACAGGCTGCCCAGAGCGTCGAAGGAGCGCCGCCGGCAGCGCGCCCTGATCGCGCTGTCGACCATGGTGGGGGCGGTGGTGCTGGCCCGGGGCGTCGACGACGAGGCCCTGGCCGGGGAACTGCTCGAGGCGGCGCGCTCCACGATCCCGGGCTGAGCCGGTCCGAGGCGGCACCCTGGCTCGGGCCGCCTCACCGCCGGGACGGGGACGGGCGATGCGACGGCCCCGGATGCCGCGACGGCGCGCGCGGCCCGCCGGGCGGGCCGCGGGTTTCGGATCGACGGTGTCCGTCACGGCCGTCCGGCGCGTCCGGACGGAGGGTTGCGGGCCGTCAGCCCTCCGCCTTGGCGAGGAAGTCGAAGTCGCAACCCTCCGGAGCCTGCGTGACGCTGCGCCGGTAGAGCGCCTTGTAGCCCCGGGCCGGAACCGGCGGCGGCCGGTGGCCGGCGAGCCGGCGGGCGATCTCGTCCTCCGCGACCAGGAGATCGACGCGCTTGTCCCGAATCGACAGGCGGATGCGGTCGCCGTCGCGCACCGCGGCCAGCGGTCCGCCCACCGCGGCCTCCGGGGCCACGTGGAGGACGATCGACCCGAAGGCCGTGCCCGACATCCGCGCGTCGGAGATGCGCACCATGTCCTTCACGCCCGCCTGCGCCAGCTTCTTGGGGATCGGCAGGTAGCCCGCCTCCGGCATGCCGGCCGCGTGCGGGCCGGCATTCTGCAGGACGAGGATGTCACCGGGCGCCACGTCGAGCGCGGGGTCGTCGATGCGCGCCGACAGGTCCTCCAGGCCGGTGAACACCACCGCCCGGCCCTCCGACTCGAACAGGTCGGGCGTCGCCGCCGCGCGCTTGAAGATCGCCCCGTCGGGCGCGAGGCTGCCGGACAGGGCCACCAGGCCGCCGACCGGCGACACGGGATCCGCCGCGGTGCGGATGACCGCGCGGTCGACCCAGGACTCCGGCTCGTCCAGGCGCTCGGCGAGCGTCCGGCCCTCCACGTCCACGGTGTCGAGATGGAGGAGCGGGCGCAGCTCGCGCAGGAGCGCGCCCATGCCGCCGGCGGCGTGGAAATCCTCCATGTAGCCCTGTCCCACGGGCTTCAGGTCGACCAGCACCGGCGTCTCGTCGGAGATCTGGTTGAAGCGCTCGGGCGAGATCCGGATGCCGAGCCGCCCGGCGATGGCGGTGAGGTGCACGATGGCGTTGGTCGAGCCCGACACCGCCATCAGCACGCGGATCGCGTTCTCGACCGACTTCTGCGTGATCACCTGGGAGGGCCGGATCCGCGTCTCGATCAGCCGCACCGCCGCGCGGCCGGTCTCCTCGGCGGCCACCAGCCGGTCGGAATGCACCGCCGGGATCGCCGCGGTGCCCGGCAGCGACATGCCGAGCGCCTCCGCGATGCACGCCATGGTCGAGGCCGTGCCCATCACCGCGCAGGTGCCGGCCGTGACGGAGAGCCGACCCTCGACCTCGGCGATCTCCTCGGCGTCGACGGTGCCGGCCCGGTACTTGGCCCAGAAGCCCCGGCAATCCGTGCAGGCGCCGAGCCGCTGGCCCCGGTGGCGGCCGGTCGACATCGGGCCGGTGACGAGCTGGATCGCCGGCAGGTCGGCGGAGGCCGCGCCCATGAGCTGGGCCGGCACGGTCTTGTCGCAGCCGCCGATCAGCACCACCGCGTCCATGGGCTGGGCCCCGATCATCTCCTCGGTGTCCATGGCCATGAGGTTGCGGTACATCATGCTGGTCGGGTTGAGGAAAACCTCGCCGAGCGACACGGTCGGGAACGGCCGCGGCAGGGCGCCGGCCGCCAGCACGCCGCGGGAGACCGCCTCCACCAGCTCGGGCATGCCCCGGTGGCAGTTGTTGAAGCCCGACGGCGTCATGGCGATGCCGACCACCGGCTTGTTCAGCAGGCCGACCGAGATGCCCATTGAGCGCGCGAAGGAGCGGCGCAGGTACCGGGCGAAGTCGCGGTCGCCGTAATTGGTCAGGCCGCGGTCGAAGCCGTGCGGTTCGTCGGTCATGGTCGTCTCCTCGCGTGGGCGGCCCGGGTCGCCCCGGCCGTCCGGTCTGTCTCAGCGGTCGCCGGGCTCCCGGCTCCCGGAGCGCGCGTCGAGCAGGTCCTCGCGCGCGTCGTCCCACCCCTGTCGTTCGCGCCGCGTTCCCGGCGGCGCGCCGCCGGATCGGTTGCGGCCGCCGACGGCATCGGGGTGCGGACAGGCATGTCCCAGTCCGGCGCCGATGACGAGGCCTCTCAAGGCATGGCCCATCGGATAGGTGTCCGAGAAGGGGCCGCGCGGGATCCGGAGCGCGAAAAGCGCGGCCGCGTCACCGCGTCCGGTGCCGGCCTCCACGGCGGCGCCCGCGTTCCGCACGATCCGTCCGGCGTTGCATCCGTAGCGGGACAGAGATCGCTCAGGCGGCGGGCGATCTGTAAGACGGTTCCGGCGTCGGCGGCCCCGGCGCTTCGCGGCAACGGGCTACCGGGTCACGTCATGGATTTGCGCAGAGCCGCGGCCGAGCTCACCCGTCAGGTGCGTGACGCCGTCCGCGGCCGGCCGGGCACCGTGTCACCGCGCGGCTCGACGGGGCGCGCGAGGACCGGACTGTCGCGGCGATCGCTGGGCATCCTGCTCGTCCTCGCGGCGACGGCCGTCTGGCTGGCCGTCGCCCTCGTGCCCAACCTCCTCGGGAAGGGCGGAGCCCTGTGGGCGATCGTGCACGGCGCGTGCGTCCCCCACGCGTTGCGCGGACAGGGCCCCGCACCGTGCAGCCTGGTCGACCTGGAGGGCGGGGTCGAGAAGGGATACGCCATCCTCAAAGACCTTCGCGGGCGGGCGCAGTTCCTCCTGATCCCGACGGCGCGCATCACCGGCATCGAGAGCCCCGTGCTCCTCCAGCCCGGCACGACGAACTACTTCGCCAAGGCGTGGCGCGCCCGAACCTTCGTGGAGGAGCGTCTCGGCCATCCGCTCGACCGGCGCGACGTCAGTCTCGCGGTGAATTCGCGGCTGCGGCGGACCCAGGGGCAGCTGCACATCCACATCGACTGCGTCCGCCGGGATGTCCGCGACACCCTCCGCCGCCTCGCACCCACGATCGGGGATCGCTGGGCCTCTCTCGCGGAGCCGCTGGTCGGCCGCCCGTACAGGGCGATGCGCGTGCTCGGCGAGGATCTCGGCACCGCGGACCCGTTCGACCTGCTGGCGCGCGACGACGGGGCACGCTCGGCCATGGGCGAGCACGCCCTGGCTGTCGTGGGCGCCGAGTTTCCGGGCGCGAAGCCGGGCTTCGTGCTCCTGGACGGTCTGGTGACCAGCCGCTTCGGCAAGGCCTCCAACGGCGAGGTCGTGCAGGACCACACCTGCGCCGTGGCGGCGGAGCCCGCGTCGAGCGGGTTTCGGCCATTGGAAGACTGACGCGGGTGGATCCGGCTTCCGCCGCGGGTCGGGTTGCGCGGGGCCGGCCGCGGGCCGCATTCCGGCCGGCCCTCGCGTGAGCAACGTCGTGGCGGCCGGCGGCGGCGCGCCCGTGCACCTGCGCGCAAGTCTTATAAATGACCTTAAATCTGCGCCGACGCCCGCAGCGGGGCGGGTAGCCCGAGACAAGGGCCGACTCTGGCGCGTGCCATATCGACGATCATCGCGACGAGAGCGAGGGCGAGAGCCGGTCGCACTCCGCCGATCCGCCGCCGGTCCCCTCGCGCACGGGGCGCCTCGGTGCAGCCACCGGGAGCTCGGCCCTCAAGTCATATATATGACACATGAATGTTGACAGGCCTTCCCGGGGGCGTATCCTCGATCCGACGCCGACGAGGTCGCGGACTTCGCAAGATCGGCGCGCGGACAGGTGAGGAGCGCCATGACGGCACGGAGCATCATCCGGCTCGTCGGGACGGTCGCGGTCCTATGGGGGGCGCTCGGCGCCGCCCGGGCCGAGGTCTCGACCGTGCGGCTCGCCAAGCAGTTCGGGATCTCCTACCTGCCGCTCACCGTGATGGAGGAGGAGGGCCTGCTCGAGAAGCAGGCCAGGCAGCGCGGGCTCGACGTCAAGGCCGAGTGGCTGCGCTTCACCGGCGGCTCGGGGATGAACGAGGCCCTGCTCTCCGGCAACCTCGATCTCGCCTCCGGCGGCGTCGGCCCGTTCCTGACGATCTGGGGCCGGACGCAGGGCAATCTCAAGGTCAAGGGCGTGGCGGCGCTGAACGCGATGCCGCTCTGGCTGGTCACCATCAACCCGGCGGTGAAGGCGATCACGGATTTCGGCCCCCAGGACAAGATCGCCCTGCCGACCGCCAAGACCTCGATCCAGGCGATCACCCTGCAGATGGCCGCCGAGAAGGCCTTCGGGCCGGGCCAGCAGGCCAAGCTCGACCCGCTCACCGTCTCGATGGGGCACCCGGACGCGCAGACCGCCATGATGGGCGGCCGCTCCGAGATCACCGCCCATTTCGGCTCTCCGCCCTTCCAGGAGATGGAGCTGAAGGACCCGCGCGCCCGCAAGGTGCTCGACAGCTACGACGTGATGGGCGGCCCCCACACCTTCAACCTCGTCTGGGCGACCAGCCGCTTCGTCACCGAGAACCCCAAGGTCACGGCGGCCTTCCGGGCGGCGCTGGAGGAGAGCCTCGCGCTGATCCGCGACGACCCGGCCCGGGCCGCCGCCCTGTGGATCAAGGCCGAGGGGGCGAAGATCTCGCCCGAGGAGGCCGTGGCCATCATCCGCGCGCCGCAGAACGCCTGGACCACCAAGCCCGAGCGGATGCTCGCCTACCTCGCGTACATGAACCGGGCCGGGCTGGTCTCGGCCAAGGCCGACAGCGAGAGCGAGCTGTTCTTCCCCGATCCGAACGCTGCCGGCGCTCCGAAGGAGGCCAACCGGTGACGGCTCCCGTCGGCCACGCGGCCGTCGACCCGGGCGCAGGCGGGACGCTGCGGGTGCATGTCCGGCGCGGCGAGACCGTCGCGGACTACGCGGTGCCGCGCCGGGCCAACCAGACGGTGCTCGACGTCGTCACCGAGATCCAGCGCGACCAGGACCCGACCCTCGCCTACCGGTTCGCCTGCCGGGTCGGCATGTGCGGCTCCTGCGGCATGACGGTGAACGGGCGCCCGCGCTGGACCTGCCGCACCCGGGTCGCCGCCGTGGCGCCCGACGGAGAGCTTCTGCTGGAGCCCCTGCGCAACCTGCCGGTGGTGAAGGACCTCGCGGTCGACATGGAGCCCTTCTTCGAGAAGTGGCGCCGGGCCCACGGCTATTTCGAGCCGGGCGAGAACCCGCCCGAGGATTTCGCGGTCGTGGAACCGGAATCCGCCGCGCGCCGGGAGGTCGATGCCGGCATCGAGTGCATCAATTGCGGCGTCTGCTACGCCGCCTGCGATCTGGTGACGTGGAACCCCGACTATCTCGGGCCGGCGGCCCTCAACAGGGCCTGGACGCTGGTCAACGACGTGCGCGACCGCGACCGGGATCGGCTCGCCGCGGTGGCGGGCGATGCCGGCTGCCACTCCTGCCACAGCCACATGAGCTGCACCGAGCACTGTCCGAAGGGCCTGAGCCCGACCTTCTCGATCGCGGGCCTCAAGCGCGAGACCGGCAAGGCGGCGCTGCGCCGGTTCTGGAGGCGCGGATGAGCCCGCTCCTGTACCTCGCGCAGCGCGGCACCGCGGCGATCCTGGCGGTCACGGTCGCGGTCCATCTCGGCACGATCCTCTACGCGGTGCGCGGCGGGCTCACGGCCGGCGAGATCCTGGGCCGGACGCAGGGCAACCTCGCCTTCCTGCTGTTCTACGCGGTCTTCGTCCTGGCGGCCGCGATCCACGCGCCGATCGGCCTGCGCAGCGTCCTGCGCGAGTGGACCGGCTGGCGCGGCCGCTCCCTCGACGTCGCCATGATCGCCCTCTCGGCCCTGCTCGCCGGGCTGGGCCTGCGGGCGGCACTCGCGGTGTACGCGGCATGAGGACCGCCCCGGGCACGGCCGGGCGGGCCGGCATCACCCGCGCGTCCCTGCGCCGGCCCGGCTTCGCCGCCGCGCTGATCCACCGGCTCTCGGGGATCGCCCTGGCGCTGTTCCTGCCGATGCACTTCATCGCGCTCGGCACCGCGCTCCAGGGTGCCGACCGGCTGGAGAGCTTCCTCGGCCTCACCCACAACGGCCTCGTCCGCACGGCCGAATGGGGACTCGTCTGCGCGCTCGCCGTCCACATGGCGCTGGGGTTGCGCGTGCTCGCCATCGAGTGGCTGCGCTTCCGCGAGCGCAATGCCCGCGTCGTGGCGGGCTGTCTCGCGGCCGCCTTCGCGGTCGGCCTGCTGTTCCTCCTGAGCGGGGCCTGATCCCCCGACCGTCACCAGCGGAGACCCGCCATGGATCTCGACATCCGCGAATTCGAGGAGGTCTGCCGCGACCTCTACGTCCGCGCCCTGAAGATCCTGCCGCCCGACATCAAGGCGGGCTTCGCCGAGCTGCAGCGGGCCGAGACCAGCGCCACCGGCCGCGCCATCCTCGACACGATGGTGGAGAACGTCGCGGTCGCGGAGCGCACGAAGAATATCCTCTGCCAGGATACCGGCATCCCGATTTACAACGTCGTGATCGGCGCCGACGTGCGCTTCGACGGCGCCGCGCTCAAGGCCGCGATCCGGCGCGGCTGCGAGCGGGCGACCAAGGACTTCTCCCTGCGCTCCTCGGTGGTCCACCCGATCACCCGCAGGAACGAGCAGACCTCCTGCGGCATCCGCGTGCCGATCATCCACGTCGACTTCGACGACCGGCCCGAGACCGTGGCGGTGGAGATGATCCCGAAGGGCTCGGGCTCCGAGAACGGCTCGTTCCTGCAGATGCTGCTGCCCTCGGACGGGATCGGCGCGGCCAAGCGCTTCGTCATCGACCGGGTGATCGAGCTCGGCGGCCGGGTCTGCCCGCCGACCATCGTGGGCGTCGGGCTCGGCGGCACCTCCGACCTGTGCATGCACCTCGCCAAGGTGGCGGCGACCCGGCCGCTGCGCTCGGTCTGCGCCGATCCCGAAGGCGCCCGGATCGAGGCCGAGCTGTCGCGGGCGGTGAACGAACTCGGCATCGGCCCGCAGGGGCTCGGGGGCCGGTCCACGAGCTTCGCCGTCCATGTCGAGCTCGCCGCGACCCACATCACCCAGAATCCGGTCGCCGTGAACATCCAGTGCCACTCGGCCCGCCGCGCCCGCGCGACGCTCACGCCCGGCGGCATCGCGTTCGATTGAGGAGCAGACCGTGGCCCACCACGTCCTCGACATGCCGGCCACTGAGGCCGAGATCCGGGCGCTCCGGATCGGCGACACCGTCACCCTGCGGCGCTGGCTGTTCGGCATCCGCGACGCGACCCTGATCCACATGTTCGACCGGGACCGCCGCACCCGGCTCGACCTCGACGGCCACGCGGTGATCCACACGGCGCCGAACGTCCACCGCGTCCCGGTCTCCAACGAGGCGCCGGTCGGCTTCGCGCCGTTCTGCATCGGCACCACCACGTCGATGCGCATGGAGCGCTTCACCGACGCGCTGATGGAGCGCGAGGGCGTGCGCCTCATCGTCGGCAAGGGCGGCATGGGGCCGGCGACCCTCGACGCCTTCGCGCGGCGCGGCGGCGCCTACCTGGCGATCGTCGGCGGCGCGGCGGCGCTGGAGACCACCTGGATCGAGACCATCGTGGACGTCGACCTCGACGATCTCCATCCCGAGAGCCTGTGGCAGTTCGCGATCCGCGATTTCGGGCCGCTGCTGGTCGGCATGGATTCGCACGGCGGCTCGCTCTTCGCCGACGTGCAGCGCGACGTGGCCGCCCGGCGCGACGCCGTCATCGCCTCCCTCGAGGACGCCCGATGAGCCCCGAACAGGTCGAGACCGACATCCTGATCCTCGGCTCCGGCGGGGCCGGGCTGTTCGCGGCGCTCCACGCCAAGAAGGTCGCGCCGGACCTCGACGTCACCGTCGCGGTGAAGGGTCTGCTGGGGAAATGCGGCTGCACCCGCATGGTCCAGGGCGGCTACAACGTGGCGCTGGCGCCGGGCGACTCGGTCGAGCGGCACTTCATGGACACGATCGAGGGCGGCAAGTGGCTGAACGACCAGGGACTCGCCTGGACGCTCGTCACCGAGGCGCAGGTGCGGATCCGCGAGCTGGAGACCGAGCTCGGCTGCTTCTTCGACCGCAACCCGGACGGCAGCGTCCACCAGAAGGCGTTCGCCGGCCAGACCTTCGACCGGACGGTGCACAAGGGCGACCTCACCGGCATCGAGATCATCAACCGCCTGTCCGAGCAGGTCTGGCGACGGGACGTGCGCCGCCTGGAGGACCACCGCGCCCTGGAACTGATCCCGGCCCGGGACGGATCGGGGCTGGCGGGCGTGCTGATGCTCGACATGCGCACCGGCGAGCCGAAGCTGGTGCGGGCGAAGGCCGTGCTGCTCGCCACCGGCGGCGGGCCGACCATGTACAAGTACCACACGCCGTCGGGCGACAAGTCCTGCGACGGGCTCGCCATGGCTCTGCGCGCCGGGCTGCCGTTGCGCGACATGGAGATGGTGCAGTTCCACCCGACCGGGCTGCTCGCCGGCGCCGGCACCCGCATGACCGGGACGGTGCTGGAGGAGGGCCTGCGCGGGGCCGGCGGCTGGCTCCTCGATTCCACCGGCCAGCGCTTCATGGAGGCCTACGATCCGCGGGCCGAGCGCGCGACCCGGGACGTGGTCAGCCGCTCGATCATGCGGCGGCTGCGCGACGGCTTCGCCACGCCGAGCGGGGGCGTCCACATCCAGATGAGCCATCTCGGCCCCGAGGACGTGCGCCGCCGGTTCAAGGGCATGGTCGAGCGCTGCGCCGATTGCGGCTTCGACCTCGCGGGCGGGCTCGTCGAGGTCATCCCCACCGCCCACTACATGATGGGCGGCCTCCAGTTCGCGGTCGACTGCACAACGGTGCTGCCGCGCCTCTTCGCGGCCGGCGAGGATACCGGCGGCGTCCACGGGGCGAACCGGCTGGGCGGCAACGGGGTCGCGAATTCCACGGTGTTCGGGGGGCTCGCGGGCCAGTCCATGGCGCGGGCCGTGACGCGCGAGGGCCGCCTCGCCGAGCCCGATCCCGCCGCCATCGAGGCGGGCCTCGCCCGCGCCTACGGGCCGCTCGGCCGGCCGGCGGAGTCGCTGCCGGAGATCCGCGAGGCGCTCTACGAGACGATGTGGGCCGATGTCGGCATCCTGCGGGACGCGGCCGGGCTGACCCGGGCGCTCGCCACCCTCGACGGGCTCTCCGACGCGGTCGCCCGGGCCGGCGCGCCGGACGGCGACCGCCGCTACGCGCTGACCTGGATGGACCGGCTGAACCTCGAGAACCTCGTCTTGGTCTCGCAGGCGGTCGCCCGGGCGGCGCTCGCCCGCACCGACAGCCGCGGCGCCCATTTCCGCGAGGATTTCCCGGAGGCCTCGGATCTCGCGACCTCGCACTTCACCGTGGTGCGCCAGCGCGGCGGGGCGCTCGACCTCGCGATGGAGCCGGTGCACTTCACGCATGTGCGGCCCGGCGGCTCGCTCCTCGACGCCGCCGCCTGAGGAGAGCCCGTCCATGCAGACCCTGCGCGGCGCCGACATCGTGGCCCGGACCCTGGAGGCGCTCGGCGTCACCCGGATCTTCACCCTGTCGGGCAACCACATCATGCCGGTCTTCGACGCCCTGCTGGAGACCGGGATCAGCCTCGTCCACACCCGCCAGGAGGCGGCCTGCGTCCACATGGCCGACGCCTGGGGCCGGCTGACCGGCGAGGTCGGCGTCGCCCTGGTGACCGGTGGGCAGGGCCACACCAACGGCGCGGCGGCGCTCACCACGGCGCTCGCGGCCGAGTCGCCCGTGCTGCTGCTCTCCGGCCATGCGGGCCTGTCGGAGCTCGGGCGCGGCGCCTTCCAGGAACTGGCCCAGGCCGACATCGCCCGGCCGATAACCAAGGCCGCCTGGACCGCCGGGTCGGTCGCCGCCCTCGGGCCGGACCTCGCCCGGGCCTTCCGGATCGCCCGGGAGGGGCGGCCCGGCCCGGTCCATCTCAGCCTGCCGGTCGACCTGCTGGAGGCGGCCGTCCCCGCCGCCTCGGTGCGGATCCCGGACCGCGCAGCGGCCGCCATCCGGGCCGCCGAGCCGGCGCCGGATCTCGTGGCCGACCTCCTCGCCGCCCTCGCGGGGGCGGAACGGCCGCTGATCGCCTGCGGCCCGGCGCTGTGCGACGCCTCCGGCCGGGCTGCCATGGCAACGCTGGAAGAAACTCTCGGCCTGCCGGTCGTCGGCATGGAGAGCCCGCGCGGGATCAACGATCCGGCGCTCGGCGCCTTCGCGGAGATCCTGGCGCGGACCGACCTCCTCGTGCTCCTCGGCAAGCCGCTCGACTTCACCCTGCGCTTCGGCGCGGCCCCTGCCCTCGCGCCCGACTGCCGCTTCGCCCTCGTCGATCCCGATCCGGCGCTGCTGGCCCGCGCGCCGGCCGACCGCCTCGCGGTCTCGGGGCTCGCCGATCCGCGGCCGGTGCTGGCGGCGCTGACCGCGCGCGCCACCGCCCTCCCCCGCCGGGAGGCCTGGCACCGGGAGGCGCGGGCCGCCCTCGCCTACCGGCCGCCCGCCTGGGCGGATTTCCACGGGACGGGTCAGCGCCTGCACCCGGTGGAGCTGTGCCGGGCGGTCGACGCCTTCCTGGAACGCCACCCCGACGGCACGCTGATCTGCGACGGCGGCGAGATCGGGCAATGGCCGCAGGCCCTGGCCCGCGGCGGGCGCCGGCTGATCAACGGCGTCTCGGGCACGATCGGCGCGTCGATCCCCTTCGCGATCGCCGCCGCACTGGAGCGGCCCGGCGCCCCGGTGGTCGCGGTGCTGGGCGACGGCACCTTCGGCTTCCACATGGCCGAGTTCGACACCGCCGTGCGCTATCGGATCCCGTTCATCGCGGTCGTCGGCAACGACGCGCGCTGGAACGCCGAGCACCAGATCCAGCTGCGCAGCTACGGCCCCGATCGGACGCGCCACTGCGACCTGCTCCCGACCCGCTACGACACGGTCGTCCAGGCCCTCGGCGGCTTCGGGGCGCTGGTGACCGAGGCGGCCGAACTTCCGGCGGCGCTGGAGGCGGCCCAGGCCAGCGGCCTGCCGGCCTGCATCAACGTGATGATCGAGAGCGTGGCGGCGCCGGTGATCCGCCGCCCTGGCTGAGGAACACCGCTTAGGAGGGGGGATCATGCGCAGACGCGACGTTCTGGCCGGGGCCGCGGCGTTCCTGGCGAGTCCCGTCCCGGGGCGGGCCGACGAGGTCGGCGCGGTGGCGATCGCCCGCCAGCCGAGCCTCGGCCACCTGCCGCTGATGCTGATGGAGGAGCAGGGCCTGCTCCAGAAGGCCGCGGCCGCCCGCGGCGTGGCGGGGCTCCAGGTGCGCTACCTCACCCTCGCGGGCGGGGCCGCGATGAACGACGCCCTGCTCTCCGGGACGATCCAGTTCGCGGCCGGCGGCGTGCCGCCCCTCGTGCTGCTCTGGTCGAAGACCGAGGGCACCGCCATGGCGGTGAAGGGCGTGGCGGCGATGAACAGCATGCCGCTCCTGATGAACACCAGCAATCCGAAGGTGCACCGGCTCGCCGACTTCACCGACCGGGACAAGATCGCGCTCCCCGCCGTGAAGGTCTCGGTCCAGGCGATGTTCCTGCAGATGGCCGCCGAGAAGGAGCTCGGCGCAGGCCGCCGCAACGACCTCGACCGGCTCACCGTCACCCTCTCCCATCCCGACGGCATGGCGGCGCTCCTCGGGGGCAGCGAGGTGACGGCCCACTTCACCGCCGCGCCGATCCAGGAGCTGGAGCTGCGCCGGCCCGGCATCCGCACGGTGCTGAACAGCTTCGACGTGCTGGGCGAACCCTCGACCTTCAACGTCGTCTGGGCGTCCTCGGCCTTCGCGGGCGCCAATCCCCGTGTCGTCGCGGCCTTCGGCGCCGCCCTCGACGACGCGCTCGCCGCGATCACGGCCGATCCGTCGGAGGCGGCGCGCGCCTACGTGCGGCTCGCCCGCGACGGGAGCGATGTCGGGCTGATCACCGAGATCCTGAAGGACCCGCAGGTCTCCTTCACGGCGACGCCCCGGGCGGTCGGAAAGGTCGCCGACTTCATGGCCCGCACCGGCACGATCCGCCGCCGGCCGGAGAGCTGGAAGGACCTGTTCTTCGCGGGCGTCCACGACAAGGCGGGCAGCTGACGCCCCACCGGCCGCGCTCAGTTCTGCAGCAGGCCGGGCAGCGCCAGGGCCGTCGTGGTCAGGCCGATCGCGGCGAGCAGCGCGAGGACGAGCGTGCGGAAGCGGCGCTGGTCGATCCGGGCGAACAGCGAGAGCCCGGCGAGCACGCTCACCAGCACCACCGGCAGCGCCAGGGCGAGGTCGCCGACGAGTTCGGGCGGCAGCGGATCGAGATAGAGGAGGATCGTCAGGGCCCAGACCTGCATCACCAGGGTGAAGGACTGGTAGACCGCCCGCTGGGTGCGCGGATCCCAGCCGCGCACGAGGCTCCAGGCCGTCGGCAGGGCTCCGGACAGGCCCGCGATGCCCCCCAGCACGCCGCCGAGGAAGCCGATCGCGCCGTCGCTCCAGCGATTGCCGAAGCCGACCCGGTAATCGGCGCGCAGCAGGGCGACGCCGCCGCTGTAGAGGACCAGGAAGGCGCCGATCGCGACCTTGATGAAGCGCGGATCGAGATCGTGCAGCAGGTGGATGCCGATCGGCGCGCCGACGAGGCCCGGCAGGATCATCGCGAAGGCGGTGCCCCGCGGCGGCCAGGTCCGCAGGCGCAGGATCGAGATCACCTGCGAGAGGATGCTGCAGACGAGCACCAGGGCGGTCGCCTCAACGGGCGTGCGGATCGACAGCAGCGTGCCGGAGGCGATCAGCGCGAAGGCGAAGCCCGTCAGGCCCGAGATCACGCCGGCGCAGCCGACGCAGATGACGAGGAGGAGCGTCTCGTTCACCGGGGGCGCCCGGCCCGGCCGATGCCATCCGCGCGCACACCCGCCATTCTCGTCCTCCCGGCCCGCGTCCCGCCGGGGCGGGCTCTGTTTCCATGTATCTTATATAAGACTTGTTCGACTGAGCAAGGCACATACCTCTGCGGCGCGACAGGGTTGGCCCTCCGGATCCGGCCCGCGACCTCCCTTCGTCACAGAGGAGGATGGGGCGCTCGGTGCCGTCCCCGAACCAGTGAAATCATCCGCACCCCTCAATCACCCGTTGACGCCGGAGACCTCATTGGTCTTATATAAGACCAGTCGCCGCCGAGAAGCCGACGACGCAGATCAGGAGGACCGCATGAGCAGCCACGCCGCGTCCGGCGCGGGGCGCCGCAAGCCGCATCTTCTCGCCCATTCCCCCCAGGACAACGTCGCCGTCGCGGTGATCGAGGGCCTGAGCGCGAGCACCGACGCCTTCGGGGTGGTCACCGAGAACGACAGCACCTTCGAGGTCCATGTCCGCCACGACATCCCGATCGGCCACAAGGTCGCGCTCACCGACCTGAAGGCCGGCGACACGGCCATCAAGTACGGCCAGGACATCGGCAAGGTCATCAAGGACGTCGCCAAGGGCGAGCACGTCCACGTCCACAACGTCAAGACGAAGCGCTGGTGAGGTGACGATGTTCAAGGAAGCCGCTCAGCTCGAACACGAGATCGCCACCCCCTTCGTCGGCGGTGCGCCCGATCAGTTCGCCACCAAGGCGCTCGCGACCGGGCGCGCCTCGGAGAACTACACCTCCGCCACCTTCATGGGCTGGCGCCGGGAGAACGGCCGGGTCGGCGTGCGCAACCACGTCGTGCTCCTGCCGCTGGACGATCTGTCCAACGCCGCCTGCGAGGCGGTGGCCAACAACGTGAAGGGCACGATGGCGCTGCCCCACGCCTACGGCCGGCTCCAGTTCGGCGAGGATCTGGACCTCCACTTCCGCACCCTGATCGGCATCGGCTCGAACCCGAACGTCGCCGCCGTCGTGGTGATCGGCATCGAGGACCAGTGGACCAACCGCGTGGTCGAGGGCATCGCCAGGACCGGCAAGCCGGTCGTCGGCTTCGGCATCGAGGGCCACGGCGACATCGCGATCGTCGCCAGGGCGAGCTACCAGGCCAAGCGCTTCGTGCAGTGGGCCACCGAGCTCCAGCGCGAGGAATGCCCGATCGCCGACCTCTGGGTCTCGACCAAGTGCGGCGAGTCCGACACCACCACCGGCCTCGCCTCCTGCCCCACCGTCGGCAACATGTACGACAAGCTGATCCCGCACGGGATCTACGGGGTGTTCGGCGAGACCTCGGAGATCACCGGCGCGGAGCACCTCTGTCGCGAGCGGGCGATCAGCCCGGAAGTCTCCGACAAGTGGTACACGATGTGGAAGGCCTACCAGGACGACGTGATCGAGGCCCACAAGACCGACGATCTCTCGGACTCGCAGCCGACCAAGGGCAACATCGCGGGCGGCCTCACCACGATCGAGGAGAAGGCGCTCGGCAACCTCGAGAAGATCGGCCACGAGTGCCGGTTCATCGACGCGCTGCAGCCCGCGGAGGCGCCCGCCAAGGGGCCCGGCCTGTACTTCATGGACACGTCCTCGGCGGCGGCCGAGTGCGTCACCCTGATGGCGGCGGCCGGCTACGTGGTGCACACCTTCCCGACCGGCCAGGGCAACGTCATCGGCAACCCGATCGTCCCGGTGATCAAGATCACCGGCAATCCCCGGACCGTGCGGACCATGGGCGAGCATATCGACGTCGACGTCTCGGGTGTGCTCACCCGTGAGATGACGATCCCGCAGGCCGGCGACGCGCTCATCGACATGGTGGTGCGCACCGCCAACGGCCGGCTCACGGCGGCCGAGTCCCTCGGCCACCGGGAATTCGTGATGACGAAGCTCTACCGCAGCGCCTGACGCACAAGTCCCGCGCCCGCGGACCGCGATCCGGTCCGCGGGCGCGGCCCCGACGCCACGGGGTCAGGACCACGCCGGAGCGCACGACCGCGGGGGAAACCGCGGCGGCCTCCGTCCCGTCATTCTGGAGGAACGCATGAGGCTGCTTCGGTCGATCTACGGCCAGGTCCTGCTCGGCATCGCGCTGGGCATCGCGGTCGGGGTGGTGGCCCCCGATTTCGCCGTGGGCTGCAAGATCCTCGGCGACATGTTCATCAACCTGATCAAGATGATCGTCGCCCCCGTCATCTTCTGCACCGTCGTGGTCGGCATCGCGCATGTCGGCGACATGAAGAGCGTCGGCCGGATGGGCCTGAAGACCATCCTGTACTTCGAGGTCGCCACGACGGTGGCGCTCGCCGCGGGCCTCCTGTTCGTCAACCTGCTGCGGCCGGGCGACGGCGTGAACGCCACGGTCGACAGCCTCGACGCCAAGCTGGTCGCCGGCATCGCCGGCAAGGCCCACGCGCAGTCGCCGATGGAGATTTTCGCCAACATCATCCCGCACAGCGCGGTCGACGCCTTCGCCAAGGGCGACCTGATCCAGGTGATGTTCTTCTCAGTGCTGGTCGGCATGGGTCTGGCGATGCTCGGCCGGCGCGGCGAGTTCCCGCTCAAGGTGGTCCACGCCTTCGGCGACGTGCTGATGAAGGTCGTCGGCCTGATCATGCACTTCGCGCCGATCGGCGCATTCGGGGCGATGGCGTTCACCATCGGCAAGTTCGGGCTCGGCATCCTCGCCCAGTACGGGATGCTGATCGTCTCCCTCTACCTGACCTTCATCGTGTTCATCGTGGTCTTCCTCGGCGGCGTGATGCGCTTCTACGTCGGCCTGAGCCTGTGGAAGCTGTTCCGCTACAGCCGGGAGGAGCTGTTCATCCTGCTCGGCACCACGAGCTCGGAATCGGTGCTGCCGCGGATCATGGCCAAGCTCAACGGGCTCGGCGTCGACAAGAGCGTGACCGGCCTCGTGATGCCGGCCGGCCTGTCCTTCAACATGGACGGCTCGTGCATCTACCTGACCATGGCGATCGGCTTCATCGCCCAGGCCCTCAACGTGCCGCTGACCTGGGAGCAGGAGCTCGGCATCCTCGCCATCGCGCTGGTGACCTCGAAGGGCGTGGCGGGCGTGGCCGGCGCCATCCTGTTCGTGCTCGCCGCGACGCTCCAGGCCTCGCAGCTCCTGCCGGTGGCGGGCATCGCCCTGATCATCGGGGTGGACCGCATCCTGAACGAGCTGCGCTGCGTGACCAACGCGGTCGGCAACATGGTGGCGACCCTCGTGATCGCCCGCTGGGAGGGCAAGATCGACCTCGCCCACGCCCGGGCGGTGCTCGACGGCCGCATCACCCCGAACCTCGACCTCCTCGACGACGAGGACGAGGCGGCGGACGCGATCCCCGCCCGCGAGCCGGCGGCGGCCTTGCGCCGCCCCCTCCCCGCTGCCGTGCCGGCGACCTGAGAAGGATCCTCCATGCCCAAGGTCATCATCAGCGAGTTCATGGACGAGGCCGCGATCGCGGCCGAGCTCGCCGGCCTCGACGTGCAGTACGATCCGGGTCTCGTCGACCGGCCCGGAGACCTCGCCGCCGCCGTGGCCCGGGCCGACGCCCTGATCGTGCGCAACCGGACCCAGGTCCGCGGCCCCCTGCTCGACGCCGCCCGCGATCTCAAGGTCGTCGGCCGCCTCGGCGTCGGCCTCGACAACATCGACGTCCCGGCCTGCCGGGCGCGCGGCATCGCGGTCTACCCGGCCACCGGCGCCAACGACGGCGCGGTCGCCGAGTACGTGGTCGCCACCGCGCTGCTGCTCCTGCGCGGCGCCTACGGGGCCACGGCCCGCGTGGCGGCCGGCACGTGGCCGCGCAACGCCCTGATGGGCCGCGAGATCGCCGGCAAGCGCCTCGGCCTCGTCGGCTTCGGGTCGATCGCCCGCGAGACCGCCCGGAGGGCGGCGGCCCTCGGCATGACGGTCGCCGCCCACGACCCCTTCGTGGCCGCGGACGACCCGACCTGGAACCCGGCCACCGGCCCCGTGCAGAGCCAGGCGCTCGACGCGCTGATCGCCCAGAGCGACGTGCTCTCGCTGCACGTGCCGCTCACCGATCAGACCCGCGGGTTGATCGACGCGGCGGCGCTGGGGCGGATGCCGAAGGGCGCGATCCTGATCAACGCGGCAAGGGGCGGGGTGGTGGACGAGGCGGCCGTGGCGCAAGCCCTGCGGTCCGGCCATCTCGGCGGCGCGGCGCTGGACGTGTTCGACCGCGAACCCCTCGACGCGGCGGCGGGCGCCGTGTTCGCCGACGTGCCGAACCTGATCCTCACGCCGCACATCGCCGGGGTGACGCAGGAGTCGAACGTGCGCGTCTCCGCCGTCACGGCCGCGGCCGTCCGCCGCCACCTCACGGAGCGCTGAGCCGATGCCGAACCTGACCCTGTCGGAGGCCGAGGCCCTCGCCGCCGACGCCCTCGTCCGCTGCGGCACGGCCGAGGCCGCGGCCCGGAGCGTCGCCCGCGCCCTGGTCGGCGCCGAGGCGGACGGGCTCAAGGGCCACGGCCTGTCGCGGGTCGCGCCCTACGCGGCGCAGGTGCGTGCCGGCAAGGTCGCGGGCGACGCGGTCCCGCGGGCGGAGCACCCGCGGCCGGGCCTGCTCGCGATCGACGCCGCCCACGGCTTCGCCTATCCGGCGATCGATCTCGCCCTGGAGGCGCTGCCTGGCGTCGCGCGCCAGCAGGGCGTGGCGGCGGCGGGCATCCGCCGCTCGCACCATTGCGGCGCGGCCGGCCGCCCGGTGGAGGTCCTGGCCGAGCAGGGCTGCGTCGCCCTGCTCTTCGCCAACACGCCCGCCGCGATGGCCCCCTGGGGTGGGCGTCAGGCGGTGTTCGGCACCAACCCGCTGGCCTTCGCCTGCCCGCTGCCGGGCCGCGCGCCGATCGTCGTCGACCTCGCCCTGTCGAAGGTGGCCCGCGCCAACATCGTCGGGGCGGCCAAGCGCGGCGAGCCGATCCCCGAGGGCTGGGCCCTCGACGCGGAGGGGCAACCGACGACCGACGCCACGGCCGCCCTCAACGGCACCATGGTGCCGCTGGGCGACGCCAAGGGGACGGCGCTCGCCCTGATGGTCGAGCTGCTGGCCGCCGGCCTCGTCGGCGCGCGCTTCGCCGGCGAAGCCTCCTCGTTCCTCGACGCCGCAGGCGACCCGCCGGGGACCGGGCAGCTGATCCTCGCCCTCGACGCTTCGGCGCTCAGCCCGGACGCGCCGGAGCGCTTCGCGGCGCTGGCCGGCGCGATCGAGGCGCAGGACGGCGCCCGGCTCCCGGGCAGCCGCCGGCTCGGGCTCCGCCGCCGGGCCGCCGAGGCGGGCCTCGACGTGGCCGAAGCCCTCGTGGCCGAGATCCGGGCGCTGTGAGGCGTAACGCCTGTGCGGAGGAAGAACCCGTGATTGCTCCCGTCGGCAGGGCGACGTAAGCGAGAGGAGGGAGAGGTGCTGGACACAACCTTCGACGCTCTACCCACGGATGGGGCTCTGCGTCGTCACGCGATGGAACGGTCAGGCGAAGGGCAGGCAGGTTCGGGGCGCGCAGACTCGGGACGAGTCGGCGCGGTCGGCTTCCGCCCGCTCTACCGGCAGGTCTACGACACGCTGCTGAAGCGCCTGGCCGACGCGGTCTGGCAGCCCGGCCAGATCCTTCCGAGCGAGGGGCAGCTCGCCGCCGAGCTGGGCGTCAGCCAGGGGACGGTGCGCAAGGCGCTCGACGCGCTCACCGCCGACAGCCTGCTGGTGCGCCGCCAGGGCCGCGGGACGTTCGTGGCCGACCACGACGACAAGCAGAGCGTCTTCCGCTTCCTGAAGCTGCGGCCGGACGGCGACGGCACCGGCATGCCCACGAGCCGGGTCACGGGGATCGCGGAGGCGGCCGCCAGCGCCGACGAGCGCGGGCGGCTCGACCTCGTGCGGTCCGCCCGCGTGGTCCGGATCGAGCGCGTGCGCGCCGTCGACGCCAAGCTGTGCGTGGTCGAGACGATCAGCGTGCCCGCCGGCCTGTTCCCGGGCATCGCCCAGATCGAGCTGCCGAACACCCTCTACAGCCTCTACGCCACCCGCTACGGCATCACGATCGCCACCGCCAAGGAGCGCCTGAAGGCCGTGGCGATCGGGCCCCGCGAGGCCGAGCTGCTCCAGGTGCCCGCCGGAACCCCCGCCCTCGAGATCGACCGCGTCGCCATCGACCTCGAGGAGCGGCCGGTCGAGTGGCGCCTCTCGACCTGCCTGACGCAGGACATCCACTACCTCTCGGTCCTTCGCTGACCGGGATCCCCCCCGACGCGCCGTCCCGCAGTCGAAGGCGGGGCGCGCCGAACCGGACCTCCGCTGCCACAGCCTGAACGGGGAGCGCGCGATGACCGATCGCGGAAGACGGGACTTCATGCGGCTGAGCGCTCTCGGCGCCCTCGCCGCGCTCGGGGGCGTGCCGCGCGCACGGGCGGCCGACGGGGTGACGCTGCCCTTCGGCAACGGCGAGCGGCCGCTCGTGGCCTATCCGGGCAAGCGGCCGCTCCTGCAGATGACCGCGCGCCCGCCGCAGCTGGAGACGCCGTTCGCCGTCTTCGACGGCGGCGCGATCACGCCGAACGACGCGTTCTTCGTCCGCTACCACCTCGCCGACATCCCGACCGAGATCGACCCGCAGGCCTTCCGCGTCGCCGTGACCGGGCAGGTCGAGCGGCCGCTCTCCCTGTCGCTCGCCGACCTCAAGGCGATGCCCCAGACCGAGATCGTCGCGGTCAACCAGTGCTCGGGCAATTCCCGCGGCTTCTTCGAGCCGCGCATCGCCGGCGGCCAGCTCGCCAACGGCGCCATGGGCTGCGCCCGCTGGACCGGCGTGCCGCTCAAGACGGTGCTCGACCGGGCCGGCGTGAAGGCCGGCGCCGTGCAGGTCGCCTTCAACGGCCTCGACGGGCCGATCCTGCCCGAGACGCCGGACTTCGCCAAGGCGCTGACCCTCGACCACGCCCGGGACGGCGCGGTGCTGCTCGCCTGGGGCATGAACGGGCAGGACCTGCCCTGGCTCAACGGCTTCCCGCTCCGCCTCGTGGTGCCGGGCTACTACGGCACCTACTGGGTCAAGCACCTCGACAGCATCGCCGTCCTCGATCACCCCTTCGAGGGCTTCTGGATGAAGACGGCCTACCGCATCCCCGACAATCCCTGCGCCTGCACCGAGCCCGGCAAGGCGCCGGACAGGACCGTCCCGATCGGCCGCCTCAACGTCCGCTCCTTCCTGACGAACCTGACCGACGGCGCGCCGGTGAAGGCGGGTCCGGTCGCCCTGCGGGGCATCGCGTTCGACGGCGGCTCGGGCATCCGGGACGTCGCGGTCTCGGCCGACGACGGCCGGACCTGGAGCGCGGCCCGGCTCGGCCAGGATCTCGGCCCCTACGCCTTCCGCACCTGGACCGCGGAGGTCGATCTCGCGCCGGGCGCCCACGCCCTGCGCGTGCGGGCCACGGGCAACGACGGCGCGACCCAGCCGATGGAGCCGCGCTGGAACCCCGCCGGCTACATGCGCAACGTCGTCGAGACGACCCGCGTGCGCGCGGCCTAGAGGGAGGATCGGCATGTTCAGCACCCGCCCACCCCGCGCGTCGGTCGTCGCGATCGCCGCCGCGCTGGCCGCGACACCCGCGCTGGCCGCGCCCGAGACCTACGCGCTGCCGGAGCCGACGGCGCAGTTCCGGCCGGCCCCGGATGCCGCGCACGCGGCCGGCTTCCAGGCCGCGCAGGAGAACTGCCTGACCTGCCACTCGGCCGACTACGTCGCCATGCAGCCGCCCCGGAAGGGGCAGGCGTTCTGGGACGCCGAGGTCGCCAAGATGATCAAGGTCTACCGGGCGCCGATCACGGAGGACCAGGCCCGGGCCATCGCCGGCTATCTCGGCGCGGCCTACTGAGCGCCGAGACCGGGCAGGAGGTCGCGCGATGACCGTCAGAACCGCCGTGCCGGACCGGTCCGGGGCCGCGCCGACCGGGTCGCGGGGAGCCTCCGCCTGGGCCGGGGCGGCCGGCACCCTGCTCCCGGGCCTGCTCCTGTGCCTGGGCATCACCGCGGTGGCGCAGGCTCTGCAGGCCGGCGAGGAGCACCTGACCGGCCATCCCTACGTCGAGGCCCTGGTGCTGGCCATCCTGCTGGGGACGGCCGTGCGGACCGCCTGGGTGCCGGGCGCGCGCTTCAAGGCCGGGATCGCCTTCTCGGCCAAGCAGGTGCTGGAAGTGGCCGTCACGCTGCTCGGCGCCGCGGTCAGCCTCGGGGCGATCGTCGCCTCGGGCCCGGCGCTGCTGGCCGGCATCGTCGGAGCGGTGGCGCTGACCATCCTGGCGAGCTGCGCGCTCTGCCGCGCCCTGGGCCTGCCGGTGCGCATGGCGCTGCTGATCGCCTGCGGCAACGCGATCTGCGGCAACTCGGCGATCGCCGCGGTGGCGCCGGTGATCGGGGCGGACAGCCGGGACGTGGCGGCGGCCATCGCCTTCACGGCGGTGCTGGGCGTGCTGATGGTGCTGGGCCTGCCGCTGTTCGTGCCGCTCATCGGCTTCAGCGAGCACCAGTACGGCGTGCTGGCGGGCCTGACCGTCTACGCGGTGCCGCAGGTGCTGGCCGCGACCGTGCCGGTGGGCCCGCTCGCCACGCAGGTGGGCACGCTGGTCAAGCTGGTCCGGGTGCTGATGCTCGGGCCGGTGGTGCTGGCGCTCTCGCTCCTCGCCCCGCGCCTGCCGGCGGCGGGAGCGAGCGCCAAGCCTGCTGGGGGAAGCGCCCCCGGGAGCGCCCGGCGCCGGCCCGGCTTCTTCAAGCTGGTCCCGTGGTTCATCCTCGGCTTCCTGGCCCTGGCGAGCCTGCGCTCGCTCGGGCTGATCCCGGACGCCTGGGTCGCGCCGATCTCCCGCCTCGCCGGCTTCCTCACCATCGTGTCGATGGCCGCGCTCGGCCTCGGGGTGGACGTGCGCGTGCTGGCCCAGGTCGGCGGCCGGGTCACGATGGCGGTCACCGCCTCGCTCGGCGTGCTGCTGGCCATCGCCGTCCTGCTCATCCGCGGCCTCGGGATCGGCTGAGCCGGTCGCCGGCGGCGCGCGAGTGGCCCGGGCTCCGCGAGCGCGATCGCGCCGGGGAGGCGACTCACACGCAACGGTGGCGGTCGCGTACGGCGGACAGCGATGTCGCGCGCCCGGGAGCGTGAAAGTCCCCGACGAGACGACATCATCCGGGCGCCGATGCGGACGTTGAGCGCGCAACGGGATCGGCGGTGCCACGATGCCGCCGGGGCAGGATCGCGCGATCGCCGCGACGTCTGACGAACAGGCAGACGTCTTCGCGCCGAACGCGGCCGAGCAAGACGACAGCTCCGAATGTGGGGTGTCCGCGGCGCAACGCCCGACGGGATATGAGTGAACCCCCCGCGCCCGTCTCGTCCATACCTGCGCCGGACGGCCCGGCGCGGCACCGATATTCGGCCTCGTGAACGACGGAGATCACCGAATATTTGCGCAGAGGAGACAAATATTCGAAGCAGAGATTCGCCCCGCGCGCGGCGTTAACCACGGTTTTCAATATTTTTGAAATTCCAGGCCGCTAATATGCGGATATAACCTGGGATTGAACTGCTACAATGATGCCCCCGTCGACGAGAGCGAAGTAGCGAGACGCCGCGTTGGGACTGTATTCCAAGCTGCGGGCCGCACTCGCTGAAGATGCCCTCCTCGCGCGCGGCGTGAAGCGCTCGCTCGTCGACGGGCTGTATCAGCCGTTCGCGTCGCTCGCGGTCGGCGCCGCGTCCGGGACGATCGTCGCCACGGCCGCGGCGTTCTGGTCCGACGATCGCGCGATCACGGTGACCGCGTTCGCGGTCGGCCTGATCGGCCTCACCCGCATCGTGCTCGCTCGGATCTACCTGACGAAGGGGCCGCAGAAGCACGATCGTTACGAGCTCTGGGAGACCTACTTCTCCCTCGGCGCGTTCGCCTACGCCGCGTCGCTCGGCATCCTGTCGTTCCTCATCACGACGCGGTCGTCCAACCTCGCGCTCCAGGTCATCACCCCCACGTTCACGATCGGTTATGCCGCGGGCATCTCGGGCCGCAATGCGGGCCGCCCCCTGCTGGCCATCGCGCAGGTGCTCCTGTCGGCGATGCCGCTATCCGCGGGCCTGCTCGTGTCGGGCGACGGCGAGCGGGCCTCGCTCGGCATCCTCTCGCTCCTGTTCGCCTACGGCATGATCGACATCACGCTCAGCACGCGCGAGATCATCGTGTCGGCCCTGGTGACCACGCGCGAGAAGGAGGCGCTCGCCGAGAAATTCCAGGCCCAGGCCAATCTCTTCGACATCGCGTTGCGCAACATGTCGCACGGACTGTGCATGTTCGACGCGCGCGGCCGGCTCCAGGTCTGGAACGACCAATTCCTCTCGATATCGGGCATTCCCTCGAACCGCATCCACACCAATTCGACGGCCAAATCGCTGTACGCATTGAGCCGCGCCATCATCGATGAGCGAACCGCGGGGCGCGGCGCGACGCTCTCGACATTCTCGGCGGCGTCGAACGCGTTGAGGTCGGGAAACCTGGTCCTGATCCTCCCCGACGATCGCGTGGTCTCCCTGATGCAGCGGCGGACCGCCGAGAAGGGCTACGTGATCATCTTCGAGGACATCACCGAGCGGCGTCGGAGCGAAGCCCGCATCCAGCAGATGGCGCGTTACGACGATCTGACGGGCCTGCTCAATCGCAGCAGCTTCAAGGCCAAGGTCTCCCAGGCGCTGAAAGCCAGCGCCAGCAGCAAGGGCGATTTCGCGGTCCATCTGCTCGATCTCGACCACTTCAAGGTCATCAACGACACGCTGGGGCATCCGGCCGGAGACAGGTTGTTGCAGATGGTGGCGGACCGGCTGCGCGGGATCGGGGCGCTGTCCGGATCGGTCGCCCGCCTCGGCGGCGACGAGTTCGTCATCGTCCAGCAATCCGTCACGTCGCCGGCCGTCGCGGAGGATCTCGCGCAGCGCGTCCTGCACGAGCTGGAGCGACCTTTCGATATCGACGGCACTCACGTCACGGTCGGCGCCTCGATCGGCATCGCGATCGCCCCGTTCCATGCCAACGACGAGGACAGGCTGCTGAAATGCGCCGATATCGCCCTCTACGCCATCAAGGGGGCCGGCAGGAGCGGGTTCAAGATCTTCCAGCACGAGATGGAAGCGGCCACGCGCGCGCGGCACGCCCTCGAGTCCGATCTCCGGGCCGCCCTGACCAACGGCGAACTGGAGCTGCACTATCAGCCGATCGTCGACGCGAGCACCGGGGCGATCGTGAGCTGCGAGGCCCTGCTACGGTGGCAGCACCCCGTCTCCGGCTACATCCCGCCGTCGGACTTCATCCCGGTGGCCGAGGACACGGGGCTCATCGTCCAGCTGGGCGACTGGGTTCTGAACGAAGCGTGCCGCGAGGCCCGGAACTGGCCGTCGACCGTGAGCGTCGCGGTCAACATGTCGCCGCGTCAGTTCGGTGATCCGCAGCTGGCCTTCCACGTCATCGGCGCGCTGAACCGCTCCGGCCTCCCGGCGCATCGCCTGGAGCTCGAGATCACGGAGAGCGTGACGCTGGGCGCGACGCACAAGATCGTCGAGACCATCCACACGCTCCGCCAGCTCGGGATCCGCCTGTCGATCGACGATTTCGGAACCGGTTACTCGTCCCTGAGCTCCCTGAGAAACTTCGCCTTCGACAAGCTGAAGATCGACCGGTCGTTCGTGTGGGACCTGGACAGGAAGGCCGAGTCGACCGCGATCATCCGGGCGATCGTCGGGATGGGAAGGAGCATCGGGATGGCCATCGTCGTCGAGGGCGTCGAGACGGAGACGCAGCTCTCCATCCTCCGGGCCGAGGGCTGCGATCTGATCCAGGGCTACGTGTTCAGTCGTCCGGTCGCCGCACCCCAGATCCGGGCCATGCTCGCGGCCGCGGAGCCCGTGACGAAGCTAGCGAGCTGACCCCGCCGGCCCCCGCGCGGTCACCGTGCGGGCCTGAGCGGCCTGGGCTTTTCCCCTGAGCCTGTCCTGCGCCAGGACGAGCCGCTCCATGATGCTCAGATCCCTGTCCGTGAGATTCATCGCGGCGGCCGCCCAGACCGAGACGATCTTTCTCAGTTCCTCCAACGATATGCGATTGACCTCCCGGGCGGCTCGATAGATCGCCTGCTGCCCGTTGCGGCGCCGGTGGTTGCCGGCGATGTACGCGCGCACGGCCGCCTCGCCCTGGCCCCGCTCGGCGAGGACGTGAACGATTCCCAGTTCGTGCATCTCCTCCGCGGTGTAGGTTCTCCCATCGAGGATCATCTCCTGAGCCCTGATGGTCCCCAGACGCCGGGCGAGGAAGCTGTAGGCCCCCATACCGGGGAAGAGCCCGAAGAGGATCTCCGGGAAGCCGAACTTGGTGCCCTTCTCGGCGATGATCACGTCGAACGAGAGCAGGCCCTCGAACCCCCCGCCCAGCGCGTCGCCCTGAACGAGGCCGATCGTGATGATCGGCAGGTTCAGCGCGTTCATGTTGCGATGAAGAACATCGACGCACGCGTTGCCGTAACCGACCAGCGCGGCCTCGTCGCCCGCGCGGATCTTGCTCGCGAACAGGCTCAGATCACCGCCGAGACTGAACACGCCGGGAAATCGTGAACCGAAGACAAAGTAGTTCAGGTCGAGGCTGCCGTTGCCGAAACCGCGCTCGATGCCATCCTGCAGCCGGCTGAAGTCGGCCAGCATCTCGGGATTCTGGCACGGGCGGCCCTGCGGGCGCATGAAGGCCCACAGGGTGCTGGTGTCGGTTTCGAGATTGACTTCGATCTGAGCGAGTTCGGAAAGGCCGTGGTCGGGAGACGAGACGGTCGGCGCGATCCGCTTCTCGCTCGGCCGCCGCGCGGCCGTCGGACGCCGTCGCAGCGGCACAGGACCAGGGTATGGCACCAAGTCTTTGGCGAGACCTGTAATAGACGCCATCGTATTCGGATCCGTTAAGTGATCCTTAACCGTATCTCAGCCGGCGTTGCGGAGCTAGGCAGCCGGAGCGGCCCTCCTCAGATAATTAAGCTTTGGTTAATGCCGGCCTTTTAGCCACCTTTGCTTGCGAGGCGGGCCTCTCCGGACGAGAGGCCCGCCGACGCCCCGGCGGCTGCCCTGACCCTCGACCTCCACGGACTCGACGGCGCCGGCTCGGTCCGGCGGGATCGCGGACGGCAGGCGTGAAGCGGCACGCCCGCCGCTCCCGCGCGAGACCGGGTCCGCCGCGGGGACGCGCGGTCAACCGCGCGACGGACGCCTCAGCGGCACCCCGTAACGGCTCCGATCTCCGATCATGCGAGTCGGCGCAATGCTCGCTGCGCCGATCGCCGATCATGACGATTGCTGTCTCCCTCCCCCGCAGTTGTATTATAGACGAATAACATACCAATAGTTGCACAATCTTATCTGTTCGTTATAAATTTTCATGTCTATCGAGACCATGATCCGAGAGCGATCCGACGACGACAGCGACGAGAAGCCGGCACTCTATCTATGGTTGACGACAGCGTTTCTCTATTTCTGCACCGCAGCTTCGACACTGAGCCTGGCCAGTAGCGGACACGACATCGCTGCCCTATGGCCGGCCAATGCCATTCTGGTCGCCCTGCTGCTCTCCCATGACAGGGCCCGATCGGGCACGGTGCTGAGCGCCGGATTGGCCGCGAACATCGCGGCCAATGTCCTGACGCGGGGGACTTTGATCGGCCCCTTCCTGTACAGTCTCGCCAACCTCGCCGAGGTGATGTTGGCCGTCCGTCTCCTGCGAAGGACCTACGAGCAGGACGCCCTGCTGCAATGCACGAGATCCGCCCTGCGGTTCCTCGCGATCGCGGGATTGCTGGCACCGGCCGCGAGCGGCGTCCTGGGAGGCTTGACGGCGCATCTCGTCTTCGGCCAGCCCCTGTTGCGCTCGTTCGGCACCTGGGTCGCGAGCGACGGCCTGGGACTCATCGTCTTCACGCCCTTCCTGCTCTCGCTGTTCCGAGGCGATTACGCGCGTGCGCTCGCGGAGCGGAGCTGGCGGGACCGGCTCGAAGCGGCCGCCTTGCTCGTCCTCGCAGGCTCGGTCGCGTACGCGACCTTCTTCTGCACCAGCCGCCCCTTGCTGTTCCTGATCTTCCCGCCCCTCATCCTGATCGCTTTCCGCCTGGGCCGCCTGGGTGTCACCGCGGCCGTGATGGTCGTGGCCGTCATCGGAGGCGTCGCAACGATGTACGGTCGCGGGCCGATGGTCCTGATCGCGGCCGACGCCGTCACGCAGGCGCAGGCGTTCCAGGTGTTCCTGGCCTTCATCCTGCTGACCTGCCTGCCCGTCGCGGCGGAGGTCTCCGCGCGGGCGCGGCTCACGGCCGAGCTGGCCGCGCACGATCGGGAGATGACGAGGAGCGCCTTCACCGATTCCCTGACAGGACTGCTCAACCGTGCGGGCTTCGAGCATCAGATCGAGACCATCCTGCCCGTCAGGGCACTCCCGCCCGTCAGCCTGATCGCGATCGACATCGATCACTTCAAGCAGATCAACGACCGCTGGGGGCATCCGGCGGGCGATCGCGCGCTCGAGACTCTCGGATCGCTGCTCGCATCGCAGATCCGCCCGGGGGATCTGGTCGCGCGCCTCGGCGGCGACGAGTTCGTGATCCTTCTCCGCGAGAGCGACCTCGCGCGCGCCAGGGCGGTGTGCGAGCGGATCCGCGCGAGCGCACGCGCCTTGCCGTTCTCGACCGGTGCCGGGACCGAAGCGCCGGTCAGCCTGAGCATGGGCTTGGCCGTCGCGCGCGTGGGCGAGGGCTACGAAGCGCTGGCTCAGCGGGCCGACAGCGCTCTGTACGAGGCGAAGCACGCCGGCCGCGACGCCCTGAGATGGGCCGCCTGACTCCGGGATCGACCCTGACCGGCGGCGATCCGGGCCCGGTCGTTTGGCCGTGAAACGCCTGCCCCGTAGGATCGGCCGATGAGACGCCGCCACCTCGTCGGACCGATCCTCTGCGTCGCGCCGCTCGCCCTCCTCTTCGGGACGGCCGACGGTCCCGCGGGCTCCGCGGCCCCCGGCCTGGTGCCGCAGGCCGAGCGCGCGGATCTCGTCCGCGTGGAGAAGGCGCAGCGGCGCCTGACGCTGCTGCGCGGCGGACGCGTGCTGGCGGTCTACCGCGTCTCGCTGGGCTTCGCGCCGGTCGGCCCGAAGGCGATGGAGGGCGACGGCCGAACACCCGAGGGCCGCTACCGCATCGCGGGCAAGAACCCGGACAGCATCGCCCACCTCGCGCTGCGGATCTCCTATCCGGACGCCGCCGACCGCGCCGCGGCGTCCGCGGCCGGCGTGCCGCCCGGCGGAGACATCATGATCCACGGTCTGAGGAACGGCTTCTCCTGGGTCGGCCGCCTGCATCGTCTGATCGACTGGACGGATGGATGCGTGGGCGTGACCAACGCCGAGGCCCGCGCGATCTACGCGCGGGTCGAGGTCGGCACGCCGATCGAGATCCGGAGCTGATCGGGATCGGGCGTCGTCGGGCGAAGCGTTCGGGGCCGGACGGCGCGCGGCCGGGGCGCCTCAAGGCGCCGCATCCCCGGCGGCCGCGCCCGGCCCCGGGGGCGGGCGCCACGGGAGCGGGTCGAACGAGCGCCGGAGCGCCTCGAGGAACCGCTCCGTCCGGGCCGCGCGCGACCGCCGTTCCGAGCCGAGCAGGGCGACGACCGGCGCCGACGGCAGGGCGTAGCCTTCGAGCAGGCGCGCCAGCCGCCCCGCGCGCAGGTCGTCGGCGACATCCCATTCCGAGCGCACGATCACGCCGAGGCCCGCGAGGGCCCAGCCCCGCACCACGTCGCCGTCGTTGCTGACCAAGCCCGCATCCACCCTGACGCGGACCTCGGCGCCGTCCGCCGCGCGGAAGCGCCAGAGCGTCACGTCCTCGTCGTTCTCGCGTAGCGCGATGCAGGTGTGATCCCGCAGGTCGGCCGGCACGCGCGGGGCTGGATGCCGGGCCAGGTAGGCGGGCGCCGCGCAGAGGATCCGGTCGTTCGGCGCGAGGGCGCGCACAGTCAGGCTCGGGGTCGCCTCCCTGATCTCACCGACGTGGATCGCGAGGTCCCAGGTCTCGGACGGGATGCGGCCCAGGCGATCCGAGAGCAGCAGGTCGATCCGCACGCCCGGATGCCGCAGCCGGAACGCCGTCACGACCGGGGCCACGTAGCGGCGCCCGAAGCCGAGCGGGGCGACGACGCGCAGATGTCCGGTCACCGCGCCGACGCGCTCGGCCAGGGCGTCGGCGAGATCGTCGAAGGCGCCGAGGAGGTCGCGACCGCGCTCGGCCAGCAGTTCCCCCTCGTCGGTCAGCGTGAGGCCGCGGCCGGACCGGTCCACCAGATGGACCCGCAGCCGCTTCTCCAGGCTGCGCAGCCGCTGCGTCACGGCGGGCGGCGACACGTTCAGGCTGCGCGCCGCGGCGGCCAGGGACGGGCTGGCCGCGACCGCGACGAAGAAGCGGAGATCGTCGGTGTCGAGCATTAAGGCCGACCTTAATCCAGAATGCCGAACAGATTAATGGCGTCTCGCGGTCCGGCATGATCTGTCACCCGGCAGCGAGACAGGGAGGCGTGGACATGCCGGACACCGGAGTCGGGACGCAGGTGCCGTCAGCGGAGGTCGACGGGGCGTCGGGTCCTCTTCAGACACCGTGCCTCCTCCTGGACGAGGCGCGGATGCGCGCGAACCTCGCAAGGCTGCGGGCGCACCTGGACCGGCTGGGCGTCGCCTTCCGGCCGCACCTGAAGACGGCGAAGTCGATCGACGTTGCCCGCCTGGCGATGACCGGTCCGGCCGGCCCGGCGATCGTCTCGACCCTGCGCGAGGCCGAGTACTTCGCCGAGGGCGGGGTCCGGGACATGATCTACGGCGTCGGCATCGCCCCGCAGAAGCTCGACCGAGTCGGCGCGGTCCGGCGCCGCTGGGGTGCGGACCTCGCCGTGGTGCTCGACTCGATCGAGCAGGCGGACGCGGTCGCCGCCTGGGCCGCGCGGACCGGCGACCGTCTGCCGGTCCTGATCGAGGTCGACGCCGACGGGCATCGCTCCGGCGTGAAGCCGGCCGACGCGGCGCTGCTGGTGGCGATCGGGCGCGCGCTCGGCGCGGGGGCGGACCTGCGCGGCGTGCTGCTCCACGCCGGCGACAGCTACGGCCTCAGCGATCCCGAGGATCTCGCCGCGGCGGCGGAGGGCGAGCGCGCGGCGGCGGTGACGGCGGCCACCCTCCTGCGCGCGGCGGGCCTGCCGTGCCCGGTGGTGAGCGTCGGCTCGACCCCGACCGCGCGCTACGCCCGGAACCTCGACGGGATCACCGAGGTCCGTGCCGGCGTGTTCATGTTCGGCGACCTGTTCCAGGCCGGGGTCGGCTCCGTCGCGGTCGACGACATCGCGGTGAGCGTGCTCGCCACCGTGATCGGGCACCGCCGCGACAAGGGCTGGATCATCACCGATGCCGGCTGGATGGCGCTGTCGCGCGACCGGGGCACGGCCCGGCAGGCGGTCGATCAGGGCTACGGCGTGGTCTGCGACCGCGCCGGCCGCCCCTACCCGGACCTGATCGTCGCCGACGCCAACCAGGAACACGGCATCCTCGCCCTGCGCCCGGGCTCCCGCGCCGCCCTCCCCGACCTGGCCATCGGCGACCGTGTGCGCGTCCTGCCGAACCACGCCTGCGCGACGGGCGCCCAGTACGACCGCTATCACGTCCTCGACGCCGACGGGCGGGTCGCCGCCGTCTGGCCGCGCATCAATGGCTGGTAGGCGGCGCCGACCGTGACGTCGCGGATCGGGCGCCTCGCGAGCGCCCGGCGGCGCCGGACGCGGCGGGAGCCCGCCCGGACACCGCGAGGCGCGTGACCGCCGCCCTCCTCGGGGCGGCGCATGCCGCCCGCGCGCACTGACGCGCGCTCCGGGCCCCGTCGGCACGGCCCGAGGCCCCCGGCACCGACGCCGCCCGATGCGACGCCCGATACGGAAGGAGAAGCCCATCATGACAGCCCACCGGTTCGACGCCGTCCTGTTCGACCTCCTGACGGCCCTGCTCGACAGCTGGTCCCTGTGGGACTCGGTCGCCGGCAGCACGGAGGCCGGCCGCCGGTGGCGGGCCGAGTACCTGCGGATCACCTACCGGACGGGGGCGTACCGGCCCTACGAGGATCTCGTGGCGGAGGCCGCCGCGGCGGTGGGCCTGCCGCGCCGCCTCGCGGCGGACCTCGAGGACCGCTACGGCGAGCTCCGGCCCTGGCCCGGTGTGACGGAGACCCTGCAGGCGCTCGCGGCGCGCTCCGTGCGGCTCGGCGTCGTGACCAACTGCTCCGAACGTCTGGGTCGCATCGCCGCCGGCTGCCTGGGGGTCGAACTCGACGCGGTCGTCACGGCGGAGCGCGCCGGCTTCTACAAGCCCGATCCGCGTCCCTACCGGCTGGGACTGCAGGCCCTCGGGGTCGAGCCGGCGCGCTGCCTGTTCGTCGCGGGCTCGGCCTTCGACCTCGTGGGCACGGCGCGGGTGGGGCTGGCGACGTACTGGCACGACCGCGTGGGCATGGCGGCCCCGGACGGCGCGTCGCCCCCGCTGGCGCACGAGACCACCCTCGATCCGCTACGCGCCTGGTTCGATCCGGGCGCGCGCTGACGCCGGCGGTCTCCGGGCGCGGCGGGAGCGAAGGCGGGGCGGGCGACGGGCCGGCGGAGGGTACCTCCCGACCCGCGCGAGGCGACCGCATGTGCCGCCGCGCACCGGGCGGCCCGGCGCGAGCTTTGCCTTTCGGCCGTCGCCCGGTCCATGTAGCCGCCCATGATCCGCCTCATCCCCAGCCTGCCCGCGGCCTACGTCATCGCGCGGGTGGTGTGGCCCCTGCCGGTGCCGCTCGCGCTCAGGCTCGGCCTCGCCGGGCTCCTCCTGGTCGCCTCCCAGTACCACCTGTGGAGCCGCCTCTCCTCCGGCTCCGTCTTCGCGCCGGAGTTTCCGCGCCCCGTCGTCATCCTGTTCAACTGGGCGTTCGGTGCGATCGCGCTGGCGGCGGTGATGCAGCTCGGCCTCGATGCCGTCGCGCTGATCTCGCTGGCTCTGCCCGGGGGCGGCTGGGCGATCCCGACCGCCTGGCGCATCGCGGTGGCCTCGACGGCCGCGGGCCTCTCGGCCGTCGCCGTGTGGCAGGCCGTGCGCGTGCCGCCCCTGAAAGACGTCCCGGTCGCGATCGCGGACCTGCCCCCCGGCCTCGACGGCTACACGATCCTGCACCTGACCGACCTGCATATCAGCCGCCTGTTCCCGGCCGCCTGGGCGCGGGCCGTCGTCGCGCGGGCCGACGCCCTCCAGGCCGACCTGATCGTCGTGACCGGCGACTTCATCGACGGTTCGCTGGAGGCCCGGCGAGACGACGTCGCGCCGCTGCGGGCCCTGCGCGCGCGCGACGGTGTCTGGGCCGTGCCCGGCAACCACGAGTACTTCTTCGACCACGATTCCTGGATGGGCCATCTCGCGGGCCTGGGGATCCGCGTCCTCGCCAACACCCACACGATCCTGAGGCGCGGGGGCGACGCGCTGGTGCTGGCCGGCGTCACCGACCGCTCCGCGCCCGCCACGGGGCATCCGGGGCCCGACCTCGACGCGGCCCTGGCGGGCGCACCGCCGGGCGCGCCGATCGTTCTGCTGGATCACCAGCCGGCCAACGCCGCGCGGGCCGCGGCGCGCGGCGTCGCGCTCCAGCTCTCCGGCCACACCCACGGCGGCATGATCCGCGGCCTGGACCGGCTGGTGGCGCGCGGCAATGCCGGGTTCGTCTCGGGGGCGTACCGGGTCGGGGCCATGCGGCTCTACGTCAGCAACGGCACCGGGCTCTGGCCCGGCTTCGCCCTCCGGCTCGGGCGTCCGTCGGAGCTGACGCGGATCACCCTGCGGGCAGCCACCTGACGCGCGCGCGCCGCCGCGCGGCTTCTCGCACGGGTCAGCGATCGAGGCCCGGGAGGCCCCAGCGCCGGCCGAAGCCCGCATCGCCGGACACTCGGCTGTTTCCCCCGGGAGGGGCCATGTTCTTCGGAACGGCTACCCCGGGTCGCTGCCGGATCGCCCCCGCTCGGAAGCTGCCGGCCGGCTCGCGGGAGAAGAGCGGTGAGAGCGGCCCCTGCGCGCGTGCCGGACAGCGCCAGTCCCAGGACGAAGCCTGGCCTCGACGAAAGGTCAGGCCATCGCACCCTCGATTAAACCTTCTCGTCGTATCCCCCGGATACCATCTTGGCTCCGGCGAGGTCGAACAGTGCTGCAGGGGACCATATCGAATACCCAGCGCGAGGCACTCCGCCAGCAGGCGCTGGCCCAGATCGCCCTCCTCGACACGCCGCCGGAGCGCGAGTTCGACGCACTCGCCAGGCTCGCGCAGCGCATGCTCGGCACCGGCATGTCCTCGATCACCCTGATCGACCCGGAGCGCCAGTGGTTCAAGGCGCGTTGCGGTCCCTTGGCGGCCGAGACGCCGCGTGCCCAGGCGTTCTGCCCCGTCGTGTTCGAGACGGAGGCTCCGCTGATCGTGGCGGATGCCAGCCTCGACCCTCGCTTCGTGGCCAGCCCCTTCGTCACGAACGCCCCGTACATCCGCTACTACGCGGGCGTGCCGGTCCGCGTCCGGCAAGCCGACGGCGACAAGATCACGATCGGCACGCTCTGCGTCCTCGACGAACAGCCCCGCGAGCCGACGACGACAGACCTGGAGGTGCTCGAAGAGCTGGCCTGCGTCGCGGAGGCCCTGATCGAGGCGCGCGCCGTGGCCCTGCGCGCAGCCGAGGCTGCCGAAGAACGCCGGATGGCCGTCGAGGGCCTGGAGCGTGAGCGCCGCCAGTTCAAGCAGGCGGAGCGCATGGCCGAGATGGGCTCGTACCGCTACGATATCGAGACGCGGTCGACCTCCTGGTCGGACGGCGTCTTCGTCATTCACGAGCTGCCCGTCAGCGGCGGTGTGCCGATTGGCGCGATCATGAACTTCTTTCCCGAGCCCGATCGCGCCCTCTTCCGCGCGGCCGTCAGGCGCGTGCTGGACACGGGCGAGCCGTTCGAGATGGACGCCGATTTCGTGACCGCCAAGGGCAATGCCCGGCGCGTGCGGTGCTCCTGCGAGATCGAATTGGTCAAGGGTAAGCCCGTCGCCCTCATCGGCCTGATCCAGGACATCACCGAACGGCACAGCTTGGAGCAGCGTCTTCGCCATCAGGCGCGCACCGATGACCTGACGCAACTCGCCAACCGAGCCGAATTCCACCGCGCACTCGACGCGCGGCTGCGCGAGGCGCGCGCTTCCGACGACGATGTGGCTGTCCTCCTGATCGACCTCGACGGCTTCAAGGGCGTGAACGATCGCCTCGGGCACGCGGCCGGCGACGAGGTTCTGCGTTGCGTAGCCGAGCGGTTGCGCGCGCCCTGCTACGCCGGTTGCTTCCCGGCACGGTTGGGGGGCGACGAGTTCGCGATCCTGGTGCCTGCCGGCTGCGATGGCGCGGGCGTGCAGGCGATGGTGCGGCGCCTCCTGCACGACCTCGAGATGGTCGTGAAAGGGCAGGGTCAGATCGCGCGGGTGACGGGAACGATCGGCCTCGCGCGGTCACGAGAGGCCGGACAGGACCGCGACGTGCTGCTGCGCCACGCCGACGCGGCCCTCTACGCCGCGAAGCGTAAGCAGAAGGGGACGGCTGAAACCTACTCGGCCGCGACGGATCCGACTGCCACGCCGGTTCGCGGCGCGTCCGCTCTCGAGTTGGCTCCTCACCGACGCCTCTGACGCGGAGTCGGCCACACGACCCTCTGGCCCGGGTCCGGCGGACGAGGGCGCGGACGGGATGAGCGAAGGCGCGCGGAGATCGTCGCGCCGCCCGGAGCGGATGGCGAGGCGGCGGAAGCGCGCCGACCACGCCGGCGTGCGCGGCGATCCAGCGGTGGCGTCCGAGATCCTCGCTGCCCTCGCCGCCGCGCCGTGCGATGCGCGGCGTGATGCTGCGGGATCGGCACGGGTGCCGGGAGCGACCCGGCCGCGACGAGGAGCGTGGCTCAAGAGGCCCTCACCACGCGGCCTGGAGGCCGGCGGTGAACACCTGGGCGGTGGCGCCCGGGCGGACGTCGCCGGTATAGCCCACCGACAGCCGCACGCCCGCGGCGACCGCCCCCGTCAGGCTCACCCCCAGAACCGCGCCGTCCCGGCCCAGCGCGCTCGTCCGGCCCGCGAACCCCGCCCCGAACAGGCTCGAG